>NZ_CP193482.1:619000-928500 GCF_050703275.1 Sphingosinithalassobacter sp. LHW66-3 | reverse complement strand
GAGATCGCCGCGGATCGACGGGATGATGCAGAAGGCGCAGCGATGGTTGCAGCCTTCCGAAATCTTCAGATAGCTGTAATGGCGCGGCGTGAGTTTCAGCCCGCTTTCGGGGACGAGATCGACAAAGGGCGAGGGGATCGGCGGGGCGTGCTCGTGCACCGCTTCAACCACCTGTTCGTACTGATGCGCGCCGCTGATCGCGAGCACGTTGGGGAAGCGGGTGCGGATCGTTTCCGCCTCGTCGCCCATGCAGCCGGTGACGATCACGCGGCCGTTCGCCGCGATTGCCTCGCCGATCGCCTCGAGGCTCTCTTCCTTCGCGCTGTCGAGAAAGCCGCAGGTGTTTACCAGCACCACATCGGCGCCGGCATAGTCGGCCGAAAGGCCATAGCCTTCGGAGCGCAGCTTGGTGAGGATACGCTCGCTGTCGACCAGATTCTTGGGACAGCCGAGCGACACCATGCCCACCTTGGGCGGTTCGGGGAGTCGCGTTGCCATGATTGGCGCGCGACATAGGGAATTTTGAAGGAAAAGCTAGGTGCGGATGCGCCCGCGCGCTCAGGTGACCCGGCGCGCGCCGCGGGCGATCTGTTCGCGGGCGACCTCGGCGGCGCCGCTTGGGACAATCTCGACCAGGACGTCGCCCTGCTCGAGCGCCTGCGCTTCGGGCTCGGCAAAGCTGTAGGGCTTGCCGTCGCGATACACGCGGACGCCCAGGCCGGTGGTGATCGCCGAAAGCGGCTTGCCGACCTCGTTCAGCGTAACCCGCCGCTCCGAAAGCGACACCCGGCCGTGGATCGAGGCAAGGTCCATCATATAGTCGGAGATGTGCGGCCCGGTGCACGAGCTGGCGAGCAGAAGCCCCGCGAAGCTCACTGGATTGATGACGTTGGTGGCACCCGCGGCGCGGGCGGGCACTTCATTGTCCTCCGCCTTCACCGTGACGCTGATCGGCACGTCGGGCGCCAGGTGGCGCGCGGTGAGCGTAATGAGGATCGAGGTATCGTCGCGGCCGGCCGAGACGATCACTGCCTGCGCCCGGCCGATCTTCGCATCCTCGAGGATCGAATCGCGAGTCGCGTCGCCCTGCATCACGGTGCAGCCGCACGATTCCGCGAGCGCCAGCGAAGCCGCATCGCTGTCGATCACGACGATGCTCGCCGGATCGGTGCCGCGCGCGACCAGCTCGTCGACCGCTTCCGAACCGGTCTTGCCGAAGCCGGCGATCACGATGTGGTCGTGCAGGTTTCGCTGGATACGTGCCATGCGCCATTTGTCCCAGGTTCTGCGGATCACGAAATTGTACGTCGTGCCCACGAAGAAGAGCACCGCGAAGATGCGGATCGGCGTTACGACCAGCGCGTCGAACATGCGCGCCTGTGTCGTCACCGGCGCGATGTCGCCATAGCCGGTGGTGGTGATCGAGATCATCGTGAAATAGATGATGTCGAGGAAGCTGACGTGCCCGTCATAGCTGTCGCGCAGCCCCTCGCGATCGAACCAGTGCACCCCCACTGCGAGCGCAAGCAGGCCGAACACGCCGGCCACCCGCCAGCCGATCGACAGCCACACGGGCAGTCGCGACTTGCGCTGGAGCGTGCCGGGGGGGCGCTGTGCCATCAGCGTTCCGGCAACCGTTCGAGCGGATCGACCGGCGCCCGGCTGCGGCGCATTTCGAAGTGCAGCTGCGGCTGATCGACGAAGCCGGTGTCGCCCGACAGCGCAATGGTCTGGCCGCGCTCCACCGATTGTCCGCGCTGGACGAGCAACTGCCCGGCGTGGCCGTACACCGTGGTCCAGCCGTCGCCATGCCGCAGGATCACGATGCCGCCGAGCTGGGGAATGTCGCTGCCGACATAGGCGACCACGCCATCGGCCGCCGCGACGACGGGCGTGTTGACCGGCAGCGCGATCTTGATCCCGTCGTTACGCTCACCCGAGGGCCCCGGGCCGAAGCGACGCAGGAGCGTGCCCTGCGCGGGCCACTGGAACTGGCCTGTGAGCCGCGGCGGTTCGGCGATGGCGGCGGTCGTGGGAAGCACTCGGGCCGAGGACGCGGTGGGTGTCGCGGGCGCCTCGTTGCGCGCGAGCGCGGGCTCGCCGCCGGTAACGATGTCGTCGATGTCGATTTCGAAGCGGGCGGCGCGCTGTGCAAGCGTCTCGGGCCGGTCGTCGGGGATCAGCAGGCGCTGGCCGACGCGCAAGATATAGGGTTCCTCGAGTTCGTTGAGCGTCACCATGCGGCCCCAGTCGACGCCATAGGCGCGGGCGATCGCAATACCTGTCTCGCCCTCGCGGACGCGATGGTAGCGGCCCGCGGGGATGATGAGCCGCTGACCCGGATAGATGGTGAAGGGCGCGCTCAGAGTATTTGCGCGTGCGATCGCCTCAGATCCGGCACCGGTGCGGTTGGCGATGCCGCGCAGCGTGTCGCCGCTGCGGACGGTGTAGGTCGTGCTTCCCACCACTGCCGCATCGGCAGTCACGGTTCGCGCTTCCCAGGCGTTGGGCTCGGCCGGGAGCCGGCGGATATCCGAATCGATCTGCGAGGATTGCGGGGCAGGGGGTGGGGCAGCGGCGCGCCGAGGCTCGCCCGCGGGGATGCAACCGGCAAGCGCCAGCGCCGCAGCCGCCGGCAGCGTCCACTTCCCGATCGGGCGCAGATTCAGCATCGGCAGTCCCCCCTTGGCGCCCTCTCAGCGATAGGCGCCTGCCAGCATATCGAGCGAATTGCGATGCGTCAGGTCAAGATGCAACGGCGTGACGGCGACGAAGCCGTCGTGAATCGCTTCGAGGTCCGTCGAGTGGGCCGGTGTCTCGATTGTCGGGCCAAGCGCGAACCAGTGATATTCATATCCGCGCGGATCGCGGTTGGTGACGATCTGGAGCCGCCCATAGTCGCGCAGCCCCTGGGTGACGACGCGGATGCCCTTGACCGATTCCGGGGGAAGGGCGGGGAAGTTGATGTTGACCAGCGTGCGCGGCGCCCATTCGGCTTCCAGCAGCGGCCGCAGCGCGCGTTCGCCCCATGCCCGTGCCGCCGCGAAGGGAACGGTGTCGCCCATGCCTTCCCTGGCATAGACCTGGCTGAAGGCGACCGAGCGGACTCCGGCGAGCGCGCCTTCCATCGCGGCCGAGACGGTACCCGAATACGTCACGTCCTCGGCCAGATTGGCGCCGCGATTGACGCCGGACAGGATCAGGTCGGGCTGACAGTCCTTCATGATCTTGGCGAGCGCCATCATCACAGCATCGGTCGGCGTTCCCGAAACGGCAAAGCGCTTTTCGGCGAAGCGGCGGATGCGCAGCGGGCGCGTGAGCGTGAGCGAATGGCCCGCGCCCGACTGTTCCTCGGCGGGAGCGACCACCCAGACATCGTCGGAGAAGGCGGCGGCGATCTCCTCCAGCACCGCAAGGCCCGGAGCGTGATAGCCGTCGTCGTTGGTTACGAGAATGCGCATCAGCCCCGCGCCTCCAGCCGCTCCGACCCGCCAAGATACGGCCGCAGCGCTTCGGGAACCGTCACCGAGCCGTCTTCCTGCTGATAATTTTCCAACACCGCCACCAACGTGCGCCCCACCGCCAGTCCCGAGCCGTTGAGCGTGTGGACGAAGCGAGTCGCCCTTTCGCCCTCGGGCCGATAGCGGGCGTTCATCCGGCGCGCCTGAAAGTCGGTGCACGTCGAGCAGGACGAGATCTCGCGGTATCGGCCCTGGCCGGGCAGCCACACCTCGAGATCGTAGGTGCGGGCGGCCGAGAAGCCCATGTCGCCGGTGCACAGCTTCATGCGGCGGAAGGGAAGCCCGAGCTTCGTCAGTATATCCTCCGCGCAGCCGGTCATGCGTTCGTGTTCGTCCTCCGACCGTTCGGGGGTGACGATCGAGACCATCTCGCACTTGTCGAACTGGTGTTGGCGAATGAAGCCGCGGGTGTCGCGCCCGGCTGCGCCCGCTTCCGAACGGAAGCAGGGGGTCAAGGCGGCGAAGCGCAGCGGCAGTGTCTCGGCCGACAGGATTTCGCCCTGAACGATGTTGGTGAGGCTCACTTCGGCGGTCGGGATCAGCCAGCGGCCGTCCGTCGTCTGGAACGAATCCTCGGCGAACTTCGGAAGCTGGCCGGTGCCGTACATCGCTTCGTCGCGGACCAGCAGCGGCGGCACGATCTGCTCATAGCCGTGCTGCTCCGTCAGCGTGTCGAGCATGAACTGGCCGAGCGCGCGATAGAGGCGCGCGGCGGAACCGCGCACCAGCGTGAAGCGCGCGCCGGAGAGCTTCACGCCGGTTTCGAAGTCCAGCCCCAGCGCCGGGCCGATCGCGTCATGTTCCTTCGGCGCGAAGCCGAAGTCGGGGCGCGTGCCGCGTTCATGAACGAGCAGGTTGTCGTCCTCGTCGGCGCCTTCGGGGACGTCGGCGAGCGGCAGGTTGGGGATTGCGGCGAGCTGCGCCTCGAGCGCCTCGGAGATTGCCTTCTCTTCGGCTTCGAGCGCGGGCAGGCGCTCCTTGAGCGCGCCGACCTCGGCCATCAGCGCCTGGGCGGCGGCTTCGTCGCCCTTGGCCTTGGCGGCGCCGATCGCCTTGGAGGCGTCGTTGCGACGCGCCTGACCGGCCTGCAGCTCGGTGATCAGCGCGCGGCGGCGCTCGTCCTGCGCGATCAACCCGGCGGCGAGCGGCTCCAGGCGACGTTGTGCCAGCCCGGCGTCGAATGCTTCGGGGTTTTCGCGGATGAAGCGGATGTCGTGCATGGCCGCAGGCTATGGCTGCGCCGCCGCGCCCGTGCAAGCCGCGCGGCACCGAAACCCGCGCGACCCGCCGGGCGTTGTCCTCCCATCGGATACCAACAAGGAGATCGCCCATGCAGCTTCCCAACAATGCGTTCGTCGTCGTGGCGGACGGCCGCAAGATGCTGTTCCTGCGCAACGAGGGCGACGCGGAATACCCCAACCTCCAGGTCGAGCGCGTGCGCGAACAGGACAATCCGTCGGATATGGAACAGTCGACCGACGCGCCGGGACGTTCCTTTTCCAGCGTGGGCGCCGGCCGCAGCGCCTATGAGGAAACCGACTTCCACCAGCTGGAAGAGGATCGCTTCGCCGCGGAAACCGCAGACCTTCTGAAAAAGCGCGCGCTGCGCAATGATTTCGAGAAGCTGATCATCGTCGCGCCGCCCAAGGCGCTCGGCGAATTGCGCAAACATTATCACAAGGAGGTCAGCGAGCGGCTGATCGGCGAGATCGACAAGGATCTGACCGGCCACACCGTGACCGAGATCGAGGAGGCGCTGGTGAAGGCCTGACCGCCGATGCCCCGCCCGCCGGATCGGGCCGGCGGGGCAGGCGTGTCAGGAGTTCGAGTCGTCGCGCTTCCGACCGAAGCGCTTGCGCGCCACAAGCGCGGCCGCTGCGGCGCCGAACAGGATCACCATCGGCGGAGCCGGCACCGGCGAAGGCCCGCCGTTCGAGCTGCCGGGGCCGCTCGATCCGGGCGGATGGTGGCCGCCGTTGGTGCTCCAGCCGCCGTTCGAACTCCACCCGCTCGATCCGTGCCAGCCGCCCTTCGAGCTCGACGAACTCGAAGTGGAGGAGGAGTTGGACGAGCTGGTCGAACTCGAGTTGGACGAGCTGGTCGAGCTGGAGTTGGACGAGGAGATACCGCTCGACGTGGAGCTGGACGTGGAGGTGGAGACGTCGCCGGACGAGCCCCCGCTCGAGGTGGAAGTCGAGCTCGAGACATCGCCCGACGAGCCACCGCTTGAGGTGGAGCTCGAGACATCGCCCGACGAGCCGCCGCTCGAGGTGGAGCTCGAGACATCTCCCGACGAGCCGCCGCTGGAAGTCGAGGTGGACGAACCGCCCGTCGAGGTGCTGGTCGACGAGCCTCCGGTCGATGTGGACGAGCCGCCCGTCGACGTGCTGGTCGACGAACCGCCGCTCGACACGTCGATGTCGATGTTGATGCCGCTGGAGCCGCTGCTGGTGGTTCCCGAGCTGGTCGAGCCGCTGGTGCTGGTGGTGGAGGAAATTACGATCCCGCCGCTTCCGCCGCCGCCACCGCCGAAAAAGCCGCCGGCGAAGAAGCCGCCGCCGAAGCCGCCGCCGCTTGTCCCCCCGATCACGCCGCCCGAGGTGCTGCTCGAGCCGCTCGACGAGCTGGAAACGATCGGAATCTCGCCGCTCGATCCGAATCCGCTGCTCGGATAGACCGGCGGCGGAAGTGGCACTGGCGTTCCCTGGCTCGTGACGGTGACGACCGTGGGTGCTGGGCAGCTCTGCTGGGTTTCCACGGTCCGGCGCACCGTGCGGCGGGTCTTGATCGCTTCGCGCCGCGCGGTCCGGCGAACGACACGCTTGTCGCCGCTCTGCTGGCGCTCGACCTGCGGCACCTGTGCCGACTCGGCCACGTGCACGGCGCCGCCGCCCACGATCGCCCCGCCGCAGGTGCATGCGCAAAGTTTCGCCAAGGCCATCCGAACCGACATGATGTCCCACTCTTTCGTTGCTGGCGCGCGCTGGCCGGAAGGGACAGCCGCTCCTCGCCACTCAGTGCGTCTAAAGTGCAAAACAAACTATTAAGCGCAAGGCGGTTAACCATTGTTCAAGCCGTACTTTGAATAATTCTGCACCCAGCGCCCGACATCATATGGTTAACGTACGATTTCGGTACGATACTGTCCCCAGTCCGGCGGCAAAAGTTAACTCCGGAAGCGCGCTGGTCGCTCGGCGCGGTTCGGCTGGCTCGCCAGCGCGGTTCAGGGAACGGCAATTTCCACCCGCTATAGAGGCCCTCGAGCGCAAGCGGCGCTTGTGAAGCGGCGCGCACATCCGTATAGGCGCAGCGGGCAGAAAAGGGCGGTCTCCGGAGGCGGCGCCACTGGGGATCCAGTGTGGAGAGTGGGGATGGCAACGGTTTTGGATCGGCTCGACGACCCTGAGAAACGGCCCCCGGCGGTCGCCAACGACGGTTACCGGCCCAGCGCCGACGAACCGTTCATGAATCCGCGTCAGCTGGATTATTTCCGTGACAAGCTGAACGCGTGGAAGGACGCGATCTATCGCGAGGCCGCCGGGACGCTCTCGCAGCTGCAGAGCGATTCCCTGCGCGAGGCCGATCTTACCGATCGCGCCTCGAGCGAGACCGACTGGTCGATCGAACTGCGCACCCGCGATCGTCAGCGCAAGCTGATCGCCAAGATCGACGCGGCGCTGCGCCGGATCGAGGACGGCGAATATGGCTATTGCGAAGTGACGGGCGAACCGATTTCGCTCGCGCGGCTCGAGGCGCGGCCGATCGCCACCATGACGGTGGAGGCGCAGGAGCGCCACGAACGGCAGGAAAAGGTTTCACGCGAAGAGTAGCGGGTTAACGCTTTCGAAAAGCGTTGCTGGTTTATTCGCGGATCATGCACTTCGCGTTCGAGAAGACCGGAATGGACCAGTTTTCCCACAACCCCCTCGGCGCCGCTTCCTCCGATGAGGCGGCAAGCCAGCGCAGCGGCGCACGCGACAGCCTGTTGCTGACCGCGCAGTTTCGCGTGGCGGGAACGGGCGAGAGCCTTCAGGTGCGCGTCCGCAATCTATCCGCGGGCGGGCTGATGGCCGAATATGCCGAGCCGGTCGCCGTCGGCACGCCGGTCGAAGTCGATCTGCGGGGAGTCGGCATGGTGACGGGCCGGATCGCCTGGTGCGCCGAACGCCGCGTCGGAGTCGCATTCGATCGCGAGATCGATCCGATGGCTGCACGCAAGCCGGTCGGGAAGGGCGGTCACACGCCGCATTATGCCAAGGCGATCATCACCCGACGGTAGGTGGGACAGCGGCGCGCGGCGCAAGACCCGCGCCGCACCGGCCTTGCTCGCGCCCGTTCGGGAGGGCGCAGGGCGCACTCCCGGTTTTGGACAGCAGAAAGCTGTGGATGGCTTCGCTAGCGAGCCATCTCCTCCTTGACGCGCAGCTTCTTCCGCTTCAATTCGGCGATCAGCAACTGGTCAGGAAGCGGGCGCTGCGATTCGTTGGCGATTCGCTCGTCGAGGACCTGATGCTTGGCCTCAAGTGCCGAGAAATGCGCGTTCTGCATGGAAGCGTTCCTCCTGATTCGGTGGATGGGGGGATCGAATAAAGCATCTTCCGAAGCGGTTGTCGCGCTCCCATCGCGATCCAAGCGACAAGCCGTTAGTCTGAACACGATGGTCCGTTGAGGCGTGCGGCGTCATCGGGCAGGAAAGGGCGGATGGACGACAGCGAGATCCTGAAGCGCATCGAATTGCTCCGCACCGAGCATCGCGATCTCGACGCCGCGATCGATGCGCTAGGCGCGACGGGATCGGCCGACCAGTTGCAGATCGCGCGCCTGAAGAAGCGCAAGCTCAAGCTGCGGGACGAGCTTGCCCTGCTCGAAGACCAGCTGATTCCCGACATCATCGCCTGACCGCTCCCGCATCGGGACGCAGGCTGGGGAAATTTGCCTTTTCGTCACCACAATGGCTGTGGCAGCACGGCGGTATGCACGAACCGGGGGCATCACGGATTCACCGCAAGCTGATCGACTCGCTCTATGTCGAATCGATGCTGCTCGCCGACGAAGCGCGCGCCTATTTCGACGCCACGGGCCGCGACACGCGGCTCGAGCTCGATCCGCTGACGCGCGTCACATTCTCGTGCGAATCGCTCAAGGTGACCACTCGGCTGATGCACGTCATTGCCTGGCTGCTCACGCACCGCGCGGTCGACGCCGGGGAAATCAGCGAAAGTGCGGCGCTGCTCCCTTCACGACGGCTCGGAAACGCTCCCGAGACGGAGGACGCGACGCTGCAGGCAATGCCGGGGCAGGCGGCGACGATCATTGTCGCCAGCATCGACCTCTATCGTCGCGTGGCGCGCCTGGACAATGCCCTGGACGAGCCGGCGGCCTCCCACAGCCCGGCACGCAGTCTGGTCGAGCGGCTGACGCACGCATTCTGATCGCGCAGCGGGCGTCGCCCGCTCAGCCGCCGCAGAGTCGCGCGCGTGCCGCCTGATACTCCGCGCCGAGCCGGGCGATCCGGTCCGCAGCCGGCTCGACGGCATGCACCGCGCCGATGCCCTGGCCCGATCCCCAGATGTCGCGCCACGCCTTGGAGCCGCCGAAGTTCATTGCGCTGGGATCGCTTTCGGGCAGATTGTCCGGATCGAGCCCCGCCGCGACGATCGAGCCGCGCAGATAGTTGCCGTGCACGCCGGTGAACAGGTTCGAATAGACGATGTCCGATGCGCGCCCGTCGACGATGCCCTGCTTATAGGCATCGACTGCATTGGCCTCCTGCGTCGCGATGAAGGGAGAGCCGATATAGGCGAGATCGGCGCCCATCGCCTGGGCGGCGAGGACCGACGCGCCCGTCGCGATCGAACCCGACAGCGCGACGGGGCCGTCGAACCATTCGCGCACTTCCTGAACCAGCGCGAAGGGGCTCAGCCGGCCGGCATGACCGCCCGCGCCGGCCGCGACGAGGATCAGCCCGTCGGCGCCCTTCTCGATCGCCTTGTGCGCGAAACGGTCGTCGATGACGTCGTGCAGCGTTATTCCGCCCCATTGGTGAACCGCGTCGTTCAGTTCGGGCCGCGCGCCGAGCGACGTGATGACGATCGGGACCTTCCATTTGGCGCAGGTGGCGAGATCCTGTTCGAGCCGGTCGTTCGAGCGGTGGACGATCTGATTGACCGCGAAGGGCGCGGCGGGCGTTTCCGGATGGTCGCGGTCCCACGCGGCGAGCGCCTCGGTGATCTGATGCAGCCATTCGTCGAGCTGGCTCTGCGGCCGCGCGTTCAGCGCCGGAAACGAGCCGACGATGCCGGAGGTGCACTGGGCGATCACCAGCTCGGGGCACGAGATGATGAACAGCGGCGAGCCGATTACAGGCAGGCGCAGGCGGTCGAACAGCGGAGGCAAGGACATGCGCGTTTCATAGCGCAACTGGAATGACTGTCCAGTTCCGTCGCCGGCGGCTCAACCGACCTGCGTCAGCCCCTCCGCATATTCGCGCTGCTTGGCGGCGTAGAGCGCGGCCGAGGCCTTGAGCATCGCCTTCGTCTGTTCGGGCAGGGGTTTCACCGCGCGCGCAGGCGATCCGACGATCAGATGACCCGCGGGAAATTCCTTGCCTTCGGTGATCAACGCGCCGGCGCCGATCAGGCAATCGTCGCCGATCACGGCTCGATTGAGCACGATCGCTCCCATGCCGACGAGCACGCGATTCCCGAGGGTGCAGCCGTGCAGCACCGCATGATGGCCAACCGTGCAGTCCTCGCCGATGGTGAGCGGCGCACCGGGATCGGAGTGGAGCGCGGCGCCTTCCTGTATGTTCGAGCGCGCGCCGATCAGGATCGGCGTGTTGTCGCCCCGGATCACGGCGCCGAACCAAACGCTCGCCAGGGCGGCAAGGCAGACGTCGCCGATCAGATCGGCGCTGGGCGCGACCCAGGCATCGTCGGCGATCTGCGGCTGCTGACCGGCGAAGGCGTAAAGCGGCATCGGCTTAGACGACGCCCGGCGCCAGGCCGTCGAGCGGGACCGGCACGCCGATCGCCAGCGCGAAGGCAAGCGTGCCCATCAGGATCGCCAACGTGGATGAAAGCGAGAAGAGACCCCAACCGGCCAGCGTCACCATATGCGGCGAAGGCCGCTGCTGCCGCTGGTTGCGCTGCAAGGACATCAGCACGAACCCGCTCAGAAGCGCGTAGATGAAAACCCAGAACTCAGCCATGACGTCGAATCCACCCCGGTACGATCCCCTGGCCGCTGCTAGCATCGGGAAGGTTAATCCTTCAATGCCGCCAGGCAGCGGTTTGCCGCAGCACGGCGCCACCTGCCTCATTCTTCTTCTGCGTCTGCGTCTGCTTCGGGATCGAGGTGCGGAATCTCCGTTGCGCGGGACGCATGGCGGCGGAAGCTGCGCGGGTCGCGGCCATAGGCTGCGCGGAAGGCGCGCGAGAAATGGCTGCGGCTGGCATAGCCGATCGACGTGGCGATCGACTTCACCGGAAGATCGGTGCCGCGAAGCAGCTCGGCGGCATGTTGCAGCCGGACCTTGGCGACGAACTCCATCGGGCTGAGGTCGAAATCGGTTCGGAACGTGCGCGCGAAGGCGGAGCGGCTCATGCCGGCGGTGGCGGCCAGGCTTGCCACGCTGTGCGCGTCGGCCGGCGCGTCGAGCACGGCGGCAAGGGCGCGCGCGAGCCGCCGGTCGCCGAAGGCGGCGATCAGCGGCGAATCCTGGGGCAACTGCTCGAAGTGGCGGCGGATCAGGGCAAGGAGGCAGAGCTGCATCAGCGAGCTGATGAAGGCGCGCGTGCCGAGACCTGGCGCCTCCGCTTCGCGCCGGAGCAGCGCGAAGGCGCCCGCCACCCGTTCGTTTCCTTCGTGTCTTTCCGTCAGAGGTGCTTTCAGTGCATCGAACAGGCCGAAGGATCCGTCGGCACTCGCCAGCATGGATGCGCTTACCACCCGCAGATCGGGGTCGCCGCCGGGCGCTGCGTCGAAGCGAATCAGCCCGTCTTTCACCATCGCGCAGTTTTCGAGCGCCGTGATTTCCTCGCCCTCGTCGTCCTCGTCGATGCGCAGTCTCTGGTCCGCACCTGCCGGAGCGAAGATCACGGTTCCGGGCTCGCACCGAACGGGAGCGTGGCCCGGCACTTCCAGCCAGCCGCTGCCGGAAAGCACATGGTGCAGCAGCACCGCGTCTCCCGGATCGACGTGCAGCCGATGTCCGCGCCGCACGTCGAGCAACGCGAATGCCTCGAGGCGGACCTCAAGCGTGATCAGCAGCCGTTCGAGAACGCCGCGCATGCCTTTCTCCCTGTTGGAAGAATTCGCCGCGCGCCGGGCCGTTCCGCCTTTTCTGCCGGGCGCGTCGGCGCGGGTCGGTACGGGAAGGGGGGGCGGGGGGATGGGCGGCGGGTTCCCCGCCGATGGAGGTGAAAATATCGCTGGCGGCGGCGCTACCCCTGCCTCAACCGATGTGTCGGCGAATGCGCGGATCGTGCCGCTCGCTGGCGTCGCCGCGCGGGCCGCGGCGGCTTCCGTCGGGCGCCGAATGGCTTGGGAGGAGATCTCAGGCGCTATTCGGGGCCGGTGTCGCTCGCCATCCCGCCCGCGCCGCCGCTGTCCAGGCTCGAACCGCCAATATTCGTCGAGCCCTCGTTCGCGATGCCTGTTGCGCCCCACTGCTCCGGATCAGCGTGGATGGTGACGGCATTCGGATCAGGCTGCACATCGACCGTCCGGCCATCCTGCAGCGTGGTGAACGTTGTTTTCCCGTTTTCCACTCTCGTCCCGATAATCGGCGCGAATTTCAGCCGTAGGGTGTGAACCCTCTCCTCGCTGACCTTACGCTTTGCGGAGCCACCTGCGGTCAGGCCCGGAATTACCACCAGTTTCAAACCGCCGGTAGCAGCGGTGCTTTTCTGGGCAGTGAATTTCAGTTCGATCTCGGCTTCGGTTGCCAGGAACATCCGAGGATCGGCATCCTTCTCACGCTCCAGATTGACGGCGACAAGCGATTTTCTAATGGAATTGATAACATTCTCTAGATCTGCTTCGTCCATCACAGCCCCCTGTTCTGGGGTCCATTCATACCGTTTTCGCGTACATCCTTGAAGGTGCAATCTTCTCGGAAGGGAATGCTTCACACCCAGCGAATCCGACGCTCTGCTGCGCGGGTTGCGAACGATTACATCGAAGCTGTGCGCGGTATACCATCATCAATACCATCAGAATGTCCCGGCTGACTGCCATCTGCTTGGGGAGGTTCGCCGCGTTGAATGGGACGTTCCAGACTTCCGGAACATCGCACGCATTCTTGTCGGTCCTGCTATCGCCGACAGGCGCCGCGCGCCTGATTGCTGAAACGGCACCTTGCATCCCAACCTAGCGGTGACACTATGGCGGCCATGTCCGGACCGGATCCTTTTTCTGCTCGCGCGCATGTCGGATTTGTCTCACCGGCGCGTCTGGATAGCTGAGGTCTGCTTCGCCGATGCCGACGCTCGCCGAGATGCTTCAGAAGGCCAGACGCGCCGTGGTGCGGCAGGGCATCCCCGAACAGGACGCAGACGAATTGGTTCAGGACGCATTTCTCAAGTTGGAGCTATACCAGCGCAAATCCCAGGCACGGTCTCAGGAGGCGCTGCTCGTCACTGCGGCAGTGAATCTTTCGATCGATCGCCAGCGCCGCAATGCGCGCGCGCCGTTCGCGGATGGCGAGGACCTGCGACATATCGCCGACGTGACGCCGGATCCCGGGCAGATCGTGGAGCAGCAGCAGCGGCTGCGGCACGCCGCCGCTGGGCTGGCGCAGCTGCCCGAGCGCACGCGCCGCATCCTCCTCAAGCGTCGGCTGGAGAATATGAGCTATGCGGAGATCGCGCGGGATGAGGAGATGAGCGTCGCGGCGGTCGAGAAGCAGGTCGCACGCGCCACGCTCCAGCTGATGCAGTGGATGTCGCAATGGTGAGCGGCGGGATGCGCTACAGCTCGGTGGAAGCCGAGGCGGCGGCTTGGGTGGCGCGCCTGCAGGGGGAGCGCACCGCCGACACCGAAGCAGGATTTCAGGCTTGGCTGCACGACGATCCCGCGCATGCCGACGCGTTCGAGCGTGCGACTGAGATCTGGGCGATGCTGCCCGGCGCCGCGCTCTGCTTCCAGAACGGGGATGGACATCCCGCGCGCCAACCGCTGCCGCCTGCGCGGCCGCAGCGACCGTTACTCGCGCTTGCCGCGGCGATCCTGGTGCTGCTCGGCTTCGGCGCGATCAGCGGCCTCTTCTCGACGAGCCCGGACTATTCCACCGCACGAGGCGAACAGAAGATCGCGACGCTGGACGACGGCAGCCGCATCGCGCTCAACACCAATAGCCAAGTGGACGTGCGTTTTTCCGACGATCGGCGGCGCGTGCGGCTCGACCGCGGCGAGGCGATGTTCGAAGTGGCGCACGATGCGGACCGCCCGTTCATCGTCGATGCGGGCAGCAAGCTGATACGCGCGGTCGGCACCGTCTTCATCGTCCGCCGCGACGGCGAAGACGTCACCGTCACGCTGATCGAGGGCAAGGTGGTGGTTTCGGATGCGGCCCCGCCGCCGCGCGGCGCGACGCCCGTCGCGCCTGCCGAGCTTGATCCAGGCGAGCGGCTTACCGCGGGCGAGCGCGGCATGCGGATCGCGCGCGCCGAATCGATCGAAGCGGTCACGGCCTGGCGGCGCGGGCAGGCGATCTTCCGCGACACGCCGCTTATCGAAGCCGTCGCCGAACTCAATCGCTACGGCGGCCCAAGGCTTGCCGTGCCCGATCCGCACGTCGCGGCGCTGCCCGTTTCGGGCGTGTTCGCCACCAATGCGACGCCCGATTTCGCACAGGCAGTCGCTACGCTGCACGGTCTTCATGTCCGCGACGACGGCGAAACCATTCAAATCTTGCGCTGAATAGTCGCTTTTTTCACTTTTGTGTCGCGGCAATGTCGGTTTTGCGTCGCACCATCGTCTACCCCTGGGGGAGCGGGATTTTTCGCGCTCTGCAACAGGGGGGAAGAATGGTTTCGAAACTCAGTTTCGCGGCGCTCGCCGCCACTGCCGGCGTGATCGTGATTCCGGCACAGGCACAGGCACAGGCCCGCTACAGCTTCGATCTGCCGGCGCAGCCGCTGGAACGCTCGCTGCGCGCCGTGGCGCGGCAGACCGAGACCAACATCGTCTTCTCGGGCGACGCGATACGCGGCAAGGCGGCGCCGCCGCTCCAGGGCAGCCATACTCCCGAAGGCGCCTATCGCATGTTGCTGACCGGTAGCGGTCTGACGCTCAGCACCACGAGTGGCGGCGCGTTCATTGTGAGCGCTCCAGCGCCGCGGGGCGGACAGCAGGCGGGGGAGGGGACGATCGCAGGGCATGTCACCGGCCCGGACGGAACGGCATCCGTCACCGGCGCACTTGTACGTATCGTCGAAACGGGCGCGACTACGCGCGTGGACGAGTTCGGCGACTTCCGTTTCCCAGGTGTCGCGGCGGGCACCTACACGCTCGAGGTCTCGTTTCTCGGATTCGCGCCGGTGACCCGCATCGTCACGGTGGCCGAAGGAGATCGATCGCAGATCGCTCTTGCGCTGAATCGCGCCACCAATACGGCGGGCGAGGAGATCATCGTCTACGGCTCGACCAGCGCACGCGCCAAGGCGCTGAACCGGCAGCGCACGGCCGACAACAGCGCCGACGTGGTCTCCGCCGACGATCTGGGCAATTTCACCGGCACCACCTTTTCCGAAGCGCTCCGCCGCGTTCCCGGCGTGTCGTTCCAGCGCGATTCGTCGACCGGCGACGGCAGCAACGTGATCCTCCGCGGGTTCGAGCCGGACATGAACGCCGTGAAGCTCAACGGGCTCAACCTCCCGGTAGGCAGCGGCACCGGGCGTTCGGCCGACCTGTCGAACCTGCTCGCCGATTCGGTGAGCAGCATCACGGTGAACAAGACGCTGCTGCCCAGCCACGACAGCGCGGGCACCGGCGGGCTGATCGAAATCGAGACGCTCTCGCCGCTCGATCGCCCCCGCCGCTATGCCAGTCTGCTGCTCGAAGGCGGCGGCGCGCCCGATGACTTCGCGAGCGACTATCTCGTTTCGGGGACCGTCGCGGGCACGTTCGGCGACAGCTTCGGCCTCAGCGCGTCGGTGCAGTATCGCAAGCACGAGCTGCGCACGACCGGCTTTGGAACGACGATACGCACCGGGCGCGCGCTGCCGCTCGATGAAAACGGCCTGCCGACCTTTGAATCGACGGAGGAACTCGATCCCTACGCCACCTTTCCGTTCGTCGACGGCGCGGATCAGGGCTATGTCACGGGGCTGACGACTCAGTTCTCGCACATCGAGAACGAGAATCTCGCCGCCACGATTTCGGCCGAATGGCAGGTGGCGAGCCATACGAACCTGAAGTTCGACTTCCAGCATTCGGAAGCCACGCGGACGTCGTACGGCCTGGCCGATAGCTTCAACGTCGCGGCGGAATACAGCGACGTGCCGGGCGGCTATTCCGGCCCCGAACTCAGCGTCGATCTGACGCCGGGCAACGGTGCTATCTCTCGCTCGCAGAGCTACAGCTATGCGAAGGACGTCAAGAACGTCACCGATACCTATGCGCTGAACGGCAGGACGAATCTCGGCGCGTTCGAGATCAAATACACCGCCGGTTATGCGCACGGTGAACTCACCGATCCGCGCAACTTTTCGAACACGCTGCGGCTGGGCACCGTCGGCAACGGCACTGCGATCGACGCGCAGGCTAGCTATTTTCTGCCTGGCGCGGTCGATCCCGACGCGGGCTATATCGTCTCCGCCTTCGGGCGCAGGACGGGCGACGGCATCCCGCTCCCGCTGCTCAGCGCGGAGGGCTGGGCGCTCGTCAACGATCCCGCGGGCTTCACCATCCAGAATGCGAGCGGCCAGATCGATCGTTCGACCGGCAGCAACGATCGCTACACCGGTGAAGCGAGCGTGCGCTGGCAGGCGGACGCGGGCTTTCTGAGCTATATCGAGCTCGGCGCCTATTACGAGCGCGCCGAATTCCGCAGCGATCACATTCGTTCTCAGATCGGCGGCAACATCCTCGCGACCGACGCGGGGCTGGTGTTCGCGCAGTCCGACCTTGCGCGGATCGGGATCGACGGCGCAAACTTCACGACCGTGACCGAGGCGTCGCTTCGCGATTTCGTAAACAACATCGACCAGGTGGCGGCGAACACCGGGCTGACGATCACCGAGCTGGAGCCTGTTCCCGGACAGGACCAGGAGATGACGCGCGAGACGAATTTTGCCGCTTATCTCCAATCGAAGCTGGAGTTCGGCAAGCTCGAGGTGATCGGCGGCGTTCGGTACAACCGCGTGAAGCTCGAAGCGCGCAACCTCGTCTATCCGGTCTATACCGGTCCGATCCTTCCCGAGAACGGCGGCGGGATCGGCGTGGACCTGATATTTCAGAACGAGTTTTCACGCCTGATCACCGAAAGCGGCACGACCGACGAATTCCTGCCGCGCGTGTTGTTCAACTATCGCGAGAGCGACGACCTGATCTTTCGCGGCGGCTACTTTCTGTCCGTGGCGCGGCCGCAGATCGCGCTGCTTTCCAGCGAAACGCGTGTCTCGTTCATCAACTTCCCCATTCCGGGGCCGCAGGGCACCAAGCCGATCCTGCAGATCAACAGCGGCAACCCGGATCTGAAGCCCGCGCACACGCACAATTTCGATCTGAGCGCGGAATATTACTCCGGGATCGGCATCTTCAAGCTGAGCGGATTCTACAAGCGCACCGAAAACCTGCTCCAGTCGAACATCAGCAACGGCGCGGCGAACCTCGCGGCGGTGACGCTGCCCGATCACCCCTATTTCAACGGGCCACCCTATTTCGATCCCGCCAATCCGGACAGCGTGTTCATCACCGGATCGACGCCGGTGAACAGCGACGACGTGGCCGAACTCTATGGCTTCGAGGTGCAGGCCGAGCGCCGCTTCGATTTCCTGCCGGGCGTGCTCGGCGGTCTCGGGATCTACGCCAACTACACCTATACGCATAGCGAGCGGGTGGACCGTTATTCGTGGGCCTATGGCGATCCCGACGACAATATCTACGAATTCGCAGGCGTGCCCTATTCCAGTTCGCCCGAGCATTCGGGCACCGTCGCGCTCACCTACAACAAATACGATATCGACGCGACGCTTGCCTATGGCTTCCAGTCGCGTGCGCTGAGCCAATTCTATCCGCGCGGCCTCAGCTATTTCGCCGAGGATGCGCAGACGCTGGACTTTCGCGCAGAATATTACCTGCGCCCCGGCTTCGGCCAGTTTCGCATCTTCCTGGAAGGGTCGGACCTGCTCAAGGACACGGGCACGCCCGATGTGACCTACACGCTGGGTAACGATCCGAAATTCTATTCGAGCGGCACCTATCTGGGCGGGCGGCGCTTCAAGTTCGGCGTGGCCGCCACCTTCTGATCGCAGCGCGCGGCCGGCGGGATTGCCGATCCTGCGCGGCCGCCTCCTCTCCTACGGAATGTCAGGAAAATCGATGAAGATCACCACGCTCCTGCTCGCCTCCGCGGCGGCGCTTCTCCTGCCCGTGCCGACGCTCGCCCAGCCTGCGCAGGGCGCCGCCGCAGACTCGGCGGAGGCTCCGATCCCGTACG
Organism: Sphingosinithalassobacter sp. LHW66-3; assembly: GCF_050703275.1. Lineage (GTDB taxonomy): Bacteria > Pseudomonadota > Alphaproteobacteria > Sphingomonadales > Sphingomonadaceae > Sphingomonas. The sequence goes on along the minus strand of NZ_CP193482.1, from coordinate 910,314 downwards.
AGACGTTTACGCTGCCCAACGGGCTGCGCGTCGTGGTGCATGAGGATCATTCGGTACCCAAGGTGGCGGTCGCCGTCTGGTACCATGTCGGATCGATGAACGAGCCCGAGGGGAAAACCGGCTTCGCGCACCTGTTCGAGCATCTGATGTTCAACGGATCGGAGCATCGCGACGACGAATATATGCCGCCGCTTCAGGAGATCGGCGTGTCCGCGGTGAACGGCGCGACTTCGCTCGACCAGACATATTACTATGAAGTCGTACCCACCGGCGGGCTGGAGCGCGTGCTGTGGCTGGAAAGCGACCGGATGGGCTATCTGCTCGGCGCGGTCAGTCAGGCCAAGCTCGACGAACAGCGCGGTGTCGTCCAGAACGAAAAGCGTACCTACGAAGACCAGCCCTATGCGATGATGTCGGAGATGCAGGCGCGCGGCCTCTATCCGGCGAACCATCCCTATTACCACTCCACGATCGGATCGATGGCCGATCTGGATGCCGCGTCGCTCGACGATGTGAAGGACTGGTTCCGCCGCTACTATGGCGCGACTAATGCGGTGGTGACGCTGGCTGGCGACGTGACGGTCGAGCAGGCGCGCGAGCTGATGACGCGCTATTTCGGCAGTGTCCCCGCCGGCGAACCGGTGTCGCGCGTTGAGAATTGGGTGCCGACGCTCGATCGCGTCCGGCGCGAGACGGTGCAGGATACCGTGCCGCAGACCGCGCTTTCGTGGAGCTGGGCAGTGCCCGGCGGCGACACGCCCGAAACCGCTCCGTTGCGCATGGCGTCGGCCGTTCTGGGGCGCGGCCGGCTGTCGCGGCTGCATCAGGCGCTGGTGATCGATCACCCCTATGCCACCGGCGTTTCAGTGAATTATCAGCCCTCGGCGATCGCAGGAATGTTCACCGTCGAGATGCGGCTGAAGCCCGATGTGGACGGCTATGCGGCCGAGCAGGTGCTGCAGGCCGAGATCGACCGGTTTATTGCCGAAGGGCCGACGTCGGCCGAACTGGAGCGCTGCAAGACGGTGGCATACGGCGACAATGTGCGGTCGCGCGAATCGCTGTTCGTGCGTGCGATGATGCTGTCGGGCGGCATGATCTTTTCCGACAACCCGGGCGAATATGCCGAGGACGAGGCGGAATATGCCGCGCTGACCCCCGACGAGGTGCAGCAGGCGGCCGAGACGTGGCTCGCGCGGCCCAACTACCGCCTGACGGTCGAGCCGTTCGGCGCGCATGAGGTGCTGGCCGATGGCGCGGATCGCAGCGTGCTTCCCGCCTTCGGCGGGGCTGCGCCGCTCACCCTGCCTGAGCGGCGCGAGGCCACGCTGTCAAACGGGATGCGCGTGGTCTTCTCGCACAAGACCGGAACGCCGGTGGTCGAGCTGGTCGCCAGTTTCGACGCGGGCGGCGCCGCCGACCTGTCGGAAAAGCCGGGACTTCAGGGCTTCTACCTCGGCATGATGGACGACGGCACGCAGGATCTGACGGCGAGCGAATTTGCCGAGCGCAGCGAGTTGCTCGGCGCTCGCATCTACAGCTCGGGCGATTCGGACACCACCAACTTCGCCGCCTCGGCGCTGGGCCGTTCGCTCGACGAGACGGTGGCTCTCTGGGCCGACGTGATCCGCCATCCGGGGTTGCGCGAAGCCGATCTGGAGCGTGATCGCCAGAATGCGCTCAACGGTCTGCAGCAGGCGCTCGCCGATCCGGGCAGCATCGCGGGGCGCGTGTACAGCTATCTGCTGTACGGCGCCGATCATGCCTATGGCGGCCCAATCGCCGGACGCGCGGCAACCATCGCATCTTACAGCCGCGCCGATCTGGAGGCATTCCGCGACCGCTGGATCCGTCCGGACAACGGCGTGATCTATGCTGCGGGCGACGTCGATTTCGACCGGCTGCTCGGCGTGCTGGAGCGCCATCTCGGCAATTGGCAGGCGCCAGCCGTGGCGCGCGGGGAGAAGGAGGTCGCGCCGCTCTCCGCGCAGACCGAGCCCCGTGTGGTGCTGGTCGACAAGCCGGGCGCGATCCAGTCGATGATCCGTGTCGGACAGGTAATGCCCAGCGGCCTCGATCCGATGAATTTCGATCTCTCCGCGATGAACGGCATTCTCGGCGGCGGGTTCACCGCGCGGCTCAACATGAACCTGCGCGAGGACAAGGGCTGGACCTATGGCGCAAACAGCGGGATCGGCGGCGGCACCGGCCCCCAGCTGTTCACTGTCGCCACCAGCGTGCAGACCGACCGCACCGCCGACGCGCTAGGCGAGATCGCACGCGAACTCCACGGCATCGCCGGCGACCGTCCCGTCACGCCCGAGGAACTGGACCTCTATGTCCGCGGCGAGGTGCTGACGCTTCCCGATCGGTTCGAAACGAACAATGCGATGGTCGGCTATCTGCGCTGGGTAGATCGCTATCAGCACCCCTATGAATGGGTCACCACCATGCCCGATCGCTATGCGGCGCTGACGCCGGAGACGATCGCGCAAACCGCCACGATGCTGTACCCAGATGCGATGACATGGGTGATCGTCGGCGATCTTTCGAAGATCGAGGCGGACATCCGCGCGCTCGATCTGGGGGCGGTCGAGGTGTGGGACGCGGAGGGGGGAGTGCTGCGCTGAGGGCGGGCGCGGCAACCGGCGCCGCGGCTTGCCGCACAACAAGGTGGGCGCCGCTTACCGCGCCATTGCCCGAGCATTCCGCGGCATTTCCCCAAGAAGGTGGTGCGCTTGGCCCGGACATGACCCGCGTCCGCGCAGATCCGCTTATCGGCGCGCCACAAGGTCTCCGATTGCCATGCCGCGCGTGGCTTCACCGACAAGCTCTGCTTCCTACCTCGCAGCGGACCCCATACTGCCGGCTGAACAAGCGCCAAGTTTCGGCACTGTCTGCTGGGCGGCCGAACGACTGGCGTTAGAGCGCTATGCGGTCGCCATTTTTCCAAGTTGCCCGGCTTCCTTCTCAGTAGCGCACTTCAATGGTGGCATCACGGCTACGGCCCAGTTGTTGCGAGATCGGGGCGGATAGGTCTTATCCCCTCACGAACAGCGACAGTCCCAGTGCGGCAGCTTGTATCAAAAGGTCGCTTTGCGGCTGAACCTCCGGTCGGCTCTACGTCCATATTGCGAGGTCGAAATCGATTTGCATGATTACATAGGGTGCGGTGGATTAAGGTGCACCAGTCTGTCCGAACTACGAAGTCGAGATCGACCTTATGATTTTTGCCCATTCGTTGCCGGATCAACCGGAGGCCGCCTGGGAGCCCTTGGCCCATCATCTCGAGCGCGTGGCGGAGCGCGCAGCGGCATTAGCCGAGCCCTTTGGCTTTGGTCTCTTCACGAAGGTAATGGGCAGCCTTCATGACATTGGCAAAGTTTCGGAAGACTATCAAAGCTACATCCGTGCGCCACGGGCTGACGGCGGGCGGAAGCGCGGTCCCGACCATAGCACTGCAGGCGCCCGAGAAGCGGCGAGCCGGTACGGACCGATCGGTAGCGTGATGACCTTCGGCATCGCGGGGCACCACACTGGTCTCATGGACGGAAAGGCGCTCGTCGAACGCTACGGGAAGAGCCTCGAGTCTTATGAGGGATGGGAGGTCCACGCCCCGCCGCTCCCGGACACTGCGGCGTTGATGGCGGGTCTGCCGAGGCCCGCGGAGAATGCCATCGAACCAGCCTTTAGCCCCTTTTTCCTCACACGGATGCTTTTCTCCTGCCTGGTCGATGCGGACTTTCTCGAAACCGAGCGATTCTACGCGGCGGCAGACGGCTTGCCGCCGCCCGATCGTGGTGGGCGAATTGATGCCCGCCACCGCGATGCGGTCCGGGCGTTCATGGCCCGGCACCGAAAAAGCGATGCGCAGGTAGACGAGCTTCGTTCGGAAATCCTGGATCATGCAGTCGCCAAGGCGAACCTGGCACCGGGCCTGTTCACGCTCACGGTGCCCACGGGCGGTGGCAAGACACTCACTTCGCTCAGCTTCGCGGTCGAACATGCGCTGGCGCACGGGCTGGATCGTATCATCTATGTGATTCCCTTCACGTCGATCATCGAACAGACTGCGGAGGTGTTCCGGGAGGCGCTCGGCGTCGGGCTGGCCGGCGATGTGCTCGAACATCATTCGAGCTTCGACTGGGACAAGAAGCCGCCTGCCGGGGAAGGGGACAGCGAAGGCGAAGGTGCCAGCGGCCTGGCCAAGCTGCGCCGCGACGCGGAAAATTGGGACGTCCCCATCGTGGTCACTACGGCGGTACAGTTCTTCGAAAGCCTTTTCGCTGCCCGCACCAGTCGCGCCCGCAAGCTGCATAATCTGGCAAAGAGCGTCATCGTGATCGACGAGGCGCAGTCGATCCCGGTGCATCTGCTGCGGCCATGCATGGCGGCGATCGACGAGCTGGCGAAGAATTACGGGGCGAGCGTGGTGCTGTGCACCGCAACCCAGCCCGCGCTGCGGACGCAGGACGATGCGTTGCCGCGACGGGCAAGGGCGCCATCGGACACGGGACCGGAAAGCGCCGAAGGCCTCGACATCCCGGACGAACGCGAGTTGGCGCCTGATCCGCCCGGCTTGTACCGGAAGCTGCGACGGGTGGGAGTCGAATGGTCGCAGACGCCGATGCCGGATGCGACGATCGCCGCCCGCTTTGCCGAGCAGCCGCAAATGCTCTGCATCGTCAACAGCCGTGCCCATGCGCGGGAATTGTTCGAGTTGATTGGCAATCAGCCGGGGGCGCGCCACCTGACCACGCTGATGTGCGCGCGCCACCGCCGCGAGGTGCTGGCTTCGGTCCGCGCCGATCTGAACGCCGGCCAGCCGGTCCGGCTGGTGGCGACCAGCCTGATCGAGGCAGGAGTTGACGTGTCGTTCCCCGAAGTGTGGCGCGCCGCCGCCGGACTGTCGAACATCGCCCAGGCGGCGGGACGCTGCAACCGCAGCGGCGAGCTTGGTCCGTTGGGCGAGGCCTATGGCCGGACGCTGGTGTTCGAGCCCGAACCGGTGCCGGGGCGCCGCCCGATCCCGCGCGATCTGGCGCCCTTTTATGATGCCGCGCGCGAGGTGCTCAAAAACCCCGCGGTCGATCCGCTCAGCCTGGAGGGCGTGACCGACTATTACCGCTGGCTCTACTGGCGCAAGGGTTACGAGGCGCTCGACCGGGCGACCGGGACCGGGAGCGACTATCCCATCCTCCCGGCGATCCACGAGACGGTGGGCGGAAGCGGGATCAACTGTCCTTTCCGCACCATTTCCGATGCGTTTCAAATGATCGACGAGGCGATGGACCCGGTGCTGATCCCGTATGACGCCGATGCGGTGAAGGCATTGCACGCGCTCGCCCGCGCCGATTTGCCGCCGGCGGGCACGCTGCGCAAGCTACAGCAATATGTCGTGCCGGTGCCCAAGCAGGTCCGTGCCGCGCTGCTGGCGAGCGGCGACGCGGTGGTGGTGCGCGCGGAATGCGGCGATCGGTTCGTGCGATTGGGCGACATGTCCCTGTATGACCGTAGCCGGGGACTCGCGCTTTCGGCTCCGGAATGGCGGGTATCGGAGCAGAATGTCATGTGACGTTCCTAGAACGTGATGTGTCGGGATATTGGCAAGCCTGGCGGTATCGGCTATGGCCGTGCTATGCGACGCTATGTTGAACGGCTTGGTTCAGCCGGCTTTACCCTTCACGGGGAGATTTCTTCAGTGCCTGAAGAGCCCACATAGCTACGTTGGTCGCCTCATTGGCGTGGATCGAAACCTAGATCGGGATGTGTCATTCGCGATCAATCCGGTGGGAGGCGGCGCCGCTGTAAATGGCGGCGCCACCTTCCCAGAAGATCAATCTGTGGTAATGGTTGACTGTATTTGATTCTTACTTATGGAAGTTGCGTATTAGGGCGGGGATAAATGTCGGTCAGGCTGCATATCCGGGGCGATCACGCTTGTTTTACACGCCCCGAAATGAAAGCGGAGCGCGTAAGCTATGACGTGCTGACGCCGAGTGCGGCGCGCGGTATCCTCGAGGCCATCCACTGGAAGCCGGCGATCCGCTGGCACGTGACGCGCATCCATGTGCTGAACAAGATCCGGTTCCGGTCGATCCGCCGCAACGAAGTGGGCGCCAAGGCCAGCGCCGCCAATGCCGCCAGCGCGATGAAACGCGGCACCACCGCCGGGCTGGGCATCGCGGTGGATGACAATCGCCAGCAGCGCGCGGCGCTCGTGCTGGTCGACGTCGCCTATGTGATCGATGCCCATTTTACGATGACGGCGCGAGCGGGCGCGGACGACAGCGCCGCCAAGCATATCTCGATGTTCAACCGGCGTGCGGCGCAGGGCCAGTGTTTCCATCGCCCGTGCCTCGGCACCCGCGAGTTTCCCGCCGAATTTGAACTGATCGAGGAAGGCGCGCCTTTGCCCGAGGCCGCGCCGGAAAAACGCCTGGTCGAGCGCGATCGCGATCTCGGCTGGATGCTCCACGACATCGATTTCGCGCGAGACAATGAATCGCGCTTCTTCCGCGCGCAGATGCGGGACGGGGTGATCGACGTGCCGCCCTTCGACGCCGAAGAGGTGGTGCGGTGACGATCCTCCAGGCGCTGAACGGCTATTACGAGCGGTTGCCGGGCGTCGCTGCGCAGGGCTGGAGTTCGGAAAAGTTCGGCTGGTGCATCGTGCTCAACGCCGATGGCGATGCGGTCGATGTCGAGAATTTGCACGACCTGTCCGGCAAGAAAGCCCAGCCGAAGTTCGAAATCGTCCCCGCATCCTTTCCTCGCCCGGGTACGACGCCTCGCGCGTTTTTCCTTTGGGACAAAACGGCGTTCGCGCTGGGCGTCACGAAATCCGCAGAGGGCACCGGCTGGGCTATCGCGGAGCGCCAGCACGCCGCCTTCGTCGCGCTGCACCTGGAGCGGCTGGCGGGGCAGGAGGATGTGGGGCTGGTCGCGCTCCGCCGGTTCGTCGAGAAATGGCGGCCTAAGGATTTCGATGATTTGCCGCGCGGCACGCCCGACATGCTCGACGCAAACATCCTGTTCAGGCTGGCGGGTGAACGCGGCTATCTGCACGAGCGGCCCGCGGCGCGTGCGCTGGTCGAGGCGGGGGCGGTCACCGACGATGGCGCGGGCAGCTTTTGCCTGGTGACCGGCGAGGCCGGGCCGATCGCGCGGCTGCATCCGACGATCAAGGGCGTGGAAGGCGCGCAACCCTCGGGCGCCGCGCTGGTGTCGTTCAATCTCGATGCCTTCACCTCGCTCGGCAAGGAGCAGGGAGCGAATGCGCCGACCAGCGAAGCCGCCGCCTTCCGCTATGGCGCAGCGCTCAACCAGCTTCTGCGGCGCGACAGCCGCAACCGACTGCCGCGTCCGATCGGCGACGCCACGGTGGTGTTCTGGGCGGACGCGAGCGATGTCGGCGGCGCCTCTACTGCCGATGCGGCGGAGGCCGCCTTTGCCGCCTGGCTGCCCGACGCGGTGGGCGATATCACCGACGAGAAGGAAGCGGCCCTTGTCCGCACCGAGATCGAGAAGGTCGCGGCCGGCCGTCCGGTCGCCGAACTGCGCGCCGATCTCGATCCCGGCACGCGCTTTCATATCCTGGGCCTATCTCCCAACGCAGCACGCATTTCCGTCCGTTTCTGGTTGAGCGGCGATTTCGGCGGCTTCGTCAAGGCGCTGGGAGATCATTATCGTGACATGCGGATCCAACCGCTGCCGCGCAGCTGGGGTGCGGCTCCCTCGATCCGGCGGCTGCTGGCGGAAACCGTCGCCGCGCGGGGAGATGCGAAGAATATCCCGTCGGTGCTCGCCGGCGATTCGATGCGCGCGGTGCTTTCGGGCGGTCTCTATCCGCAAAGCCTGCTCGCCACCGTGCTGATGCGGCTGCGGGCGGGGGAACCCCGGACGGCCGACGGTCGACCCGCGGAGATTGGTTGGCAGGCGGCGGTGATCCGCGGCGTGCTGGAGCGCAATGCGCGATTGAATGGAAAGGATGGTGCTCCGATGGCCCTGGATAAAGGCAGCACGAACGAGGCGTATCGTCTCGGCCGATTGTTCGCGGCGCTTGAGTATGTGCAGGAGCGGGCGATTGAAGGGATCAAGGCCTCGATCCGAACCCGGTTTCTCGCTTCGGCCTCCGCTGCGCCGGCATCGGTGTTCCCGACATTGCTGCGCCTGTCGCAGCATCACATCAACACGCTTTCCAGCCTCGCGAGTTCGGGTGCGGCTACCTTTCACGATAAGCAGATCCAGGAAATCATAGACGGCATTCCCGGCGAGTTTCCCCGGTCGCTGAAACTGGCCGATCAAGGGCGCTTCTACATCGGATATTATCACCAGCGCGCAGAGCGCTTCCGTAAACGCGACGCGGATGATGCTTCGGCGACCAAGGAGGAAAACCATGGCGAATGATAGCCCGGCCGTCAGCCAGCGGCACGAGTTCATCCTCTATTTCGACGTGAAGGACGGCAATCCCAATGGCGATCCGGACGCCGGCAACATGCCCCGGCTCGACCCCGAGAATAACCATGGGTTGGTTTCCGACGTTTCGCTGAAGCGCAAGATCCGGAACTATATCGCCACGCTTGTGGCCATGAACGAGCTGCCGGAAAGCGGCAACATGATCTACATGACCGAAGGTGCAGTCCTAAACCGAGAACATCAGCGGGCCTGGAGCGCCGAACAGATTGCACCCGAGAAGGAGAAGGACTTCAGCAAGCTTCCGAAACAGGAAGGAGCCGCTCGACGATTGACCGCGTGGATGTGTTCCAATTTCTGGGACATCCGGACCTTTGGCGCGGTGATGACGACCGAGATCAATGCCGGCCAGGTTCGTGGCCCGGTGCAGCTTGCCTTTGGGCGTTCCGTCGAGCCGATCCTGCCGCTCGAAATCTCGATCACGCGCTCCTCGGTGACCAATGAAAAGGACGTCGACAAGGAGCGCACCATGGGCCGCAAGCACATCGTGCCCTATGGCCTGTACCGCGTCCATGGCTTCGTCTCCGCGCCGCTCGCCAGCCACCCGGTCAAGGGCACCGGCTTTTCGGAAGGCGACCTCGTACTGTTGTGGCAGGCGCTGGGCCAGATGTTCGACCATGACCGCTCGGCGGCGCGGGGCGAGATGGCCAGCCGCAAGCTGATCGTCTTCCGCCACCAGAGCGCGCTCGGCAATGCCCAGGCGCAGAGCCTGTTCGATCGAGTGAAAACCTGGCGGGTCCACGAAGGCTCGGTTCAGGAAATCGGCAGCCCCGCGACCGACAACTGGCCACCCGCGCGGAAATGGGAAGACTATAGGGTCACGATCGACCGCGACGGAGTGCCGGCGGGCGTCGAGATCCTCGAATACTGACGCAGAGCGTGCGCGCGCCGCCTCCGGACCCTGCCGCCGAAGACGCGCTGGTGCCGGTGTCGGCGCTCCAGCATTATCTGTTTTGCCCGCGTCAGTGCGCGCTGATCCATGTCGAGCGGATCTGGGCGGAGGATGGCGCCACCGCTGAGGGGCGCATCCTCCACGAGCGGGTGGATGCCGGACGGCCGGACCGCCGTGCCGGCGTCCGCACCGTGCGCGGTCTGGTCCTCCGCTCGTTCGAACATGGCCTGGCGGGCAAGGCCGACGCGGTCGAGTTCGTGCGCGATGTGCCCTATCCGGTCGAATATAAGCGCGGCCGTCCCAAGGCGCACCGCGCCGATGAGGTGCAGCTCTGCGCCCAGGCGCTGTGCCTGGAGGAAATGTTCGGCTGCACCGTGCCCGAAGGCGCGCTCTTCTATGCCCAGACCAAGAAGCGCAGCCGGATTGCCTTCGATGTCGAGCTGCGCGCGCTGACCGTGCGGCTCGCCGCCGAAACCCGCGCGATGCTCGCCGCCGCCCATACCCCGCCGCCCCGGGCAATGCCCGGCTGCCGGCGCTGCTCGCTGGCGGATGCCTGCCAGCCCAAGCGGCTGGAGCGCCCGCCTTCCGTCCAGCGCTGGCTGCTGCGCCAGCTCGCCGAAGTCGATGCCCTGCCGGAGACGTGACCGATGCGGCGCCACCTCAACACCATCTATGTGACCACCGAGGATGCCTGGCTGCGCAAGGATGGCGCCAACATCGTCGTCGAAGTGGACGGTGCCGAGCGCGGGCGCGTGCCGATGCACCTGCTGGAAGGGGTGGTGTGCTTCGGCCGGCCGGGCGCCTCGCCCGCGCTGATGGCCGCCTGCGCAGAGGCCGGGATCTCGCTCTCCTTCCTCACCCCGAATGGCAAGTTCCTCGCGCGGGTGGAGGGCCCGCGCACGGGTAACGTCCTGCTGCGCCGCACGCAGCACCGCGTCACTGACGATCCTGCGCGCGCGGTACCGATCGTGCGCGGTATCGTGACGGCGAAGGCGGCCAACCAGCGCACCGTGCTGCGCCGGGCGCTGCGCGATCATGGCACGCGGCTCGCCGCCGAAACACATGCGGCGCTTACGGCAGCGGAGGCTCGGCTGGGCCATGTCGCCCGCCGGGCCGCCGGGGCGGAGGACATCGAGAGCCTGCGCGGTCACGAAGGGGAGGCGGCGCTCGTCTATTTCGGAGTGTTCGACGCGATGCTCCAGGGGGAGCGCCCGGCCTTCACCTTTGCTGGCCGTTCGCGCCGCCCGCCGCTTGATCGGGTGAACGCACTGCTCAGTTTCCTGTATGCGATGCTTGGGCATGACTGCCGCTCGGCGCTCGAGGGCGTGGGGTTCGACCCGCAGGTGGGGTTGCTCCATGCCGATCGGCCCGGCCGTGCCAGCCTGGCGCTCGACCTGATGGAGGAACTGCGCCCGGTGCTGGCCGATCGACTGGCGCTGACGTTGATCAATCGTGGGCAGCTCAAGCCGCGTGACTTCTCGATGGACGAGGGCGGGGCGGTATCGCTGACCGACGATGGCCGCAAGGCGGTGTTGATCGCTTGGCAAGAGCGCAAGAAACGCGAGCTGCGCCATCCATTTCTAGGGGAAAGCATGCCGATGGGGCTTGTCGCGCATGTCCAGGCGCAATTGCTGGCAAGGCATCTGCGCGGCGATCTCGACGGCTATCCCCCGTTCGTATGGAAATGAGGCCATGCTGATGCTTGTGACCTACGACGTGAATACCGAGGACGCGGCAGGCCGGCGGCGGTTGCGCCGCGTGGCGAAGGCGTGCCTCGATCTTGGGCAACGGGTGCAGAACTCGGTCTTCGAATGCGAGGTGAACCCGGCACAATGGGCGATGCTCCGTGCGGCATTGATCCAGGAGATCGACCGCGAGAAGGATTCGCTGCGCTTTTACCGGCTGGGAGCTGACGGCAAGCGGCGCGTTGAGCATGTAGGTGCCAAGGAGGCGCTGGATCTGGAGGGGCCGTTGTTGTTTTGACGCCAGCCCAGGCGTTGCGCGAACCCGATATTGTAGGCGACCAAGGGGCGGGTTCGCGCAGCGGGAATTGCGTTCTACTTCAATAACCTCGCAGAGCGGGCCCGTTACACATCTCCCGAAGCGCGTCCGTTCGAGGCCCCTTCGCGCAACGTTTACAATTTGCCGCTTTTTCTCATCGTCTTATGTATGTGGCGGTCGCCCCCTGCGCGGGGGCGTGGATCGAAACCACGAAGGCAAGGAACGGTTCTCCGAACAACTCGTCGCCCCCTGCGCGGGGGCGTGGATCGAAACAATGGGGAAGTCGCCGGGCTCGCCACATGCGGGCGTCGCCCCCTGCGCGGGGGCGTGGATCGAAACTGGACGAGCTGCGCGCCCGGACTCCGCTATCCGCGGTCGCCCCCTGCGCGGGGGCGTGGATCGAAACCATGTTATCGACGTACACCGTCATTACCGCAACGTCGCCCCCTGCGCGGGGGCGTGGATCGAAACCGCCACGTGGATGGTCGGCGCGCTAAAATCACACGTCGCCCCCTGCGCGGGGGCGTGGATCGAAACAACATGCGGTCCAAATCGGTTCGTGAGAGCCGCGGTCGCCCCCTGCGCGGGGGCGTGGATCGAAACCACTGCTCGGGCGGCGCGTCGTTGGTGAGATAGCGTCGCCCCCTGCGCGGGGGCGTGGATCGAAACGCGGATCGCGCGCGCGGGGGGCATCCGCAACGATGTCGCCCCCTGCGCGGGGGCGTGGATCGAAACGCGGATCGCGCGCGCGGGGGGCATCCGCAACGATGTCGCCCCCTGCGCGGGGGCGTGGATCGAAACGGGTCATGGACTTTCTGATGATGCCGGGGGCAGAGTCGCCCCCTGCGCGGGGGCGTGGATCGAAACGTCGAGACGCTGCCGGGGAGCCGCAGTGATGGCTGTCGCCCCCTGCGCGGGGGCGTGGATCGAAACGATGATGCGCCGTACTATTGATCGCGGCGAGATCGTCGCCCCCTGCGCGGGGGCGTGGATCGAAACATCGAACAGATCAGGCCGTCGAACCAAACGGTGCAGGTCGCCCCCTGCGCGGGGGCGTGGATCGAAACGTCTCCCATGACCCGGTTAGCCTGCAATAAATCGCGTCGCCCCCTGCGCGGGGGCGTGGATCGAAACGTCTCCCATGACCCGGTTAGCCTGCAATAAATCGCGTCGCCCCCTGCGCGGGGGCGTGGATCGAAACGGGATCGCGGTGATGGCTTCCACGAAAACGACCCCGTCGCCCCCTGCGCGGGGGCGTGGATCGAAACCGGACGATGGTGCGGGAACGCGATCCGCGATCCGTCGCCCCCTGCGCGGGGGCGTGGATCGAAACGACGGCACGCTCGTGCTTGCCGCTCTGCTACATGTCGCCCCCTGCGCGGGGGCGTGGATCGAAACCGGGCGACCTGCCGCCCGAGAACTTCGATCCGCTGGTCGCCCCCTGCGCGGGGGCGTGGATCGAAACGCAGGCCGCGAGCCGCGCGCCGGCCGGGCGGGACGTCGCCCCCTGCGCGGGGGCGTGGATCGAAACTACGAGTTCGGTCCCGTCGAGAAGGGCGGCGCCGGTCGCCCCCTGCGCGGGGGCGTGGATCGAAACACCGCAATCGAGGAGCGCAGCCTGTCGCCGACGGTCGCCCCCTGCGCGGGGGCGTGGATCGAAACCGGAATATGGGAGGCGGATGGCGTCGGCGCGGCTGTCGCCCCCTGCGCGGGGGCGTGGATCGAAACATCAGCCACGCCCGTATCACAGCGATGGTCCGATGTCGCCCCCTGCGCGGGGGCGTGGATCGAAACATCGTCACCGAAGAGGAAGTCGATGACAACCTCGTCGCCCCCTGCGCGGGGGCGTGGATCGAAACTGCGACAGCCCAAGGTCACGACCCGACTGCGCGGGTCGCCCCCTGCGCGGGGGCGTGGATCGAAACACGCGGATGCTCGACTGCGAACCAGCCTCCCGCGGTCGCCCCCTGCGCGGGGGCGTGGATCGAAACTGCTCTGTTCGGGCGCTATGCCGGTTTGCTGATCGTCGCCCCCTGCGCGGGGGCGTGGATCGAAACGACGCGCAGCCGGCCCTCGATGATCACCGCGCCCGTCGCCCCCTGCGCGGGGGCGTGGATCGAAACTCCTTGGAAATCCCCGCCCTTTCGTGCCTCCGGGTCGCCCCCTGCGCGGGGGCGTGGATCGAAACCAGCGCCCTCCGGTGTGGACGCGCGAGCAGCAAGGTCGCCCCCTGCGCGGGGGCGTGGATCGAAACACCCCGGCGATGGGGATGGTCAACGCGGATGAGGAGGTCGCCCCCTGCGCGGGGGCGTGGATCGAAACCCGCCCGCGCCGATCGTATGATCGCCGACCAGCGGTCGCCCCCTGCGCGGGGGCGTGGATCGAAACACGCTCTATGTGCGTGCCGATGCGCGCCAGAACGGTCGCCCCCTGCGCGGGGGCGTGGATCGAAACTACGATCTCGGGCTAGGCCACCTGTTGCGCCCGGTCGCCCCCTGCGCGGGGGCGTGGATCGAAACCCGCCGATCTTCCTGCTTTCGAGCGTAACCTATCGTCGCCCCCTGCGCGGGGGCGTGGATCGAAACTCGAGCAGCTGGCGGACCATGCCGATGCCGGAGGGTCGCCCCCTGCGCGGGGGCGTGGATCGAAACTCGCACCATCGCAGCGCGGCGCGGATGATCGCCAGTCGCCCCCTGCGCGGGGGCGTGGATCGAAACACCAGAACGTCTGGTGTGTCACTGTACGGAACATCGTCGCCCCCTGCGCGGGGGCGTGGATCGAAACTGCGCGGTATCGGCGGTGGCGCGCTGCTGCTGATGTCGCCCCCTGCGCGGGGGCGTGGATCGAAACGCCGATGCGATCGGGGCAGAGAACCCGGTACTCGTCGCCCCCTGCGCGGGGGCGTGGATCGAAACGACGCTGGCAGACATTACCGAGATCTCCGCCGGAAGTCGCCCCCTGCGCGGGGGCGTGGATCGAAACCACTACCCCTCCACGCCGAAGACCTGCGGCCAAAGTCGCCCCCTGCGCGGGGGCGTGGATCGAAACCCACGCAGGGAGGCAGTGATGACCGATAAGGTGGTCGCCCCCTGCGCGGGGGCGTGGATCGAAACACGTTGTGGGGCGGCGACAATGCTTTGACCAGTGGTCGCCCCCTGCGCGGGGGCGTGGATCGAAACGACAGCGGGGCGCTCGCGCGTGCGGCGGCGGGCGGTCGCCCCCTGCGCGGGGGCGTGGATCGAAACTGGGTGCAGGCTTCCAGCACGAACGACGTTGCCGGTCGCCCCCTGCGCGGGGGCGTGGATCGAAACCAAAATCATCGCAGCAGCCGAAGAGACCGCCACCCGTCGCCCCCTGCGCGGGGGCGTGGATCGAAACCCGAACGGCATCGTGCGGCGATCGTGCGCGACGGTCGCCCCCTGCGCGGGGGCGTGGATCGAAACCGGGGCGGGCTGGCATTGGTGGGCGAGAACGGGGTCGCCCCCTGCGCGGGGGCGTGGATCGAAACATCGGTCGCACCGTCCTCGCTCGGGATGCAGCACGTCGCCCCCTGCGCGGGGGCGTGGATCGAAACTACACCAATGGCGGGCGGATCGAGGACGAATCGGGTCGCCCCCTGCGCGGGGGCGTGGATCGAAACGTCCTGGTCGACGAGCTGTGGGAGTTCGGCAAGGGTCGCCCCCTGCGCGGGGGCGTGGATCGAAACCGCGGCGGTGATCGCCGCCGCTGGGGCTTACAACGTCGCCCCCTGCGCGGGGGCGTGGATCGAAACTTGTGGGCGCGCGCGATCTTCACGTGATACTGGTTGTCGCCCCCTGCGCGGGGGCGTGGATCGAAACCAGGGCGAAGCAGCTCCCGCGGACCCGGGCGACTGTCGCCCCCTGCGCGGGGGCGTGGATCGAAACAACCTACACGCGGAGTAACCGCAGGGCATGTAAGTCGCCCCCTGCGCGGGGGCGTGGATCGAAACGCCACACTCGACCGACACGCAGCAAGCGGCAGGTGTCGCCCCCTGCGCGGGGGCGTGGATCGAAACCGGAACCGCCTCTATCAGGCGTCGCAGCTCGGGCGTCGCCCCCTGCGCGGGGGCGTGGATCGAAACAAGAGTTTCGCCGGCGAGACGCGTCCTCGCGGCCGGTCGCCCCCTGCGCGGGGGCGTGGATCGAAACCCGGCCAATCGTCGCGCCACGCTTACGGGCGTGGTCGCCCCCTGCGCGGGGGCGTGGATCGAAACGCGATCCCCGGCGATCATCTCGCCAAAGCAAGCGTCGCCCCCTGCGCGGGGGCGTGGATCGAAACCCGATCGGGGCGGAGCGAGAGTTCAGTCAAGCCGGTCGCCCCCTGCGCGGGGGCGTGGATCGAAACTCGGCGTGCCGCCGCACATGATCGGGCATACCGAGTCGCCCCCTGCGCGGGGGCGTGGATCGAAACTCCAAGCTGCATCGCTGGGTGGTCGAGTATAACGGTCGCCCCCTGCGCGGGGGCGTGGATCGAAACACTCCGTATCGGGCCGCCTTGCCGTCCGCCCCGGGTCGCCCCCTGCGCGGGGGCGTGGATCGAAACATCGATCGCAGTGCAGCCGTTGGCGATTGCGCGCGTCGCCCCCTGCGCGGCGGCGTGGATCGAAACAGCCGCTCCAGCCAGCGCTTCTCCTGCTTCTCCTCGTCGCCCCCTGCGCGGGGGCGTGGATCGAAACCCCCTGACCCTCTACCTATCCAAACTCTGGAGCACGGTCGCCCCCTGCGCGGGGGCGTGGATCGAAACCTGCTGCCGTGATGACGCAGCGTGGGAAGCAGCGTCGCCCCCTGCGCGGGGGCGTGGATCGAAACAAAACGGCGGGAAGGTGGTGAACCTGCGCATCGCGTCGCCCCCTGCGCGGGGGCGTGGATCGAAACTTTGGGCCAACGGCGATCCGCGCTTCAACCCGGCAAGTCGCCCCCTGCGCGGGGGCGTGGATCGAAACATGCAGTCCTTTGGTCACCAGGTGCAATTCGAGAAGTCGCCCCCTGCGCGGGGGCGTGGATCGAAACGTCTATTGGCTGGGCGGCGACAGCAATGTGTTTGTCGCCCCCTGCGCGGGGGCGTGGATCGAAACGCATCCCGGCGGCACCGAACGGGCCGATCACGATGTCGCCCCCTGCGCGGGGGCGTGGATCGAAACGCGCATCACGCCCGTCCAGCTTTCCTGCGCCGTGTCGCCCCCTGCGCGGGGGCGTGGATCGAAACGGCATCGGCTATGAGTGGTTGCCCCATGCGACGGGTCGCCCCCTGCGCGGGGGCGTGGATCGAAACATGGACGCCGCGCTTATCGACGCGGTGGACAAGGGGTCGCCCCCTGCGCGGGGGCGTGGATCGAAACAAAGATGGGTCATCAAACCGAACGAAGCGGAAGAGTCGCCCCCTGCGCGGGGGCGTGGATCGAAACTGCGTGGGCTCAGTCGGCCCGAGCCGTTCGGGCACGTCGCCCCCTGCGCGGGGGCGTGGATCGAAACCGCTACCTGCGAGGATGCCGGGTTGTGAGCGGCGGTCGCCTCCTGCGCGGGGGCGTGGATCGAAACCGGAGCGGCTTCGGGTTCCTCGCGGTGCTCGATCGTCGCCCCCTGCGCGGGGGCGTGGATCGAAACGGCGAGAGCCAGCTTCGCGCCTGCCAGCGCCAGGGTCGCCCCCTGCGCGGGGGCGTGGATCGAAACCGGACGGCTTCGTGCCCAGCCCGGCGCGCACGCGTCGCCCCCTGCGCGGGGGCGTGGATCGAAACACAGAACAGCCAAGATGAGCTGGAGCACATTGCTGGTCGCCCCCTGCGCGGGGGCGTGGATCGAAACGGAATTGGTGCTTGGCAAGCGCGATCTCGCAGAAGGTCGCCTCCCTGCGCGCGCCGGGCGCAAGTCGGTGCCGAACCTCGGGCGCGTGACGCGCGACTGCTATGATATGATGAAAGGCGGCTGGAAGGACCGGCGGCATGCCTGGTGGATTGCCAGTTTCGAGCGATACGTGTTCCCGACCCTCGGTGCGAAGCCCGTCACCGCAATCGACAGCGGCGCGGTTCTCGCCGTGCTGGAGCCGATATGGCCAACCAACTCCGAGATCGCGAAGCGGGTCTCCAGCGGATCGGAACCGTGCACCGAATGTCGCTGATCGGGCCGACGCAGCCGACGTTCGCCGTCACGAACCGTCGCGAACTGCCTTTCATGCAGCTTGGAAGGCCGCGCCGCTGATTACCCACTAGGCCGGCGTCACGCAAAGCGCCTACGCCGGACATTTGCTATTGATTCGCAATCGCGTAGAAGCCCGCCATGCTTGCGGTTCGCTCTCTTTCTTCGTTGGCCTCGTTCGCCCTTACGAGCGGGCTGATTGCAGTGATCCTCCTCGAGTTTTCGTTTCCACAGGGCGCGCAGCAGGCGCGAGGGGACGCTGCATTGCGGCTGTTCGAGCCGATTGCGATTGCCGAGCCGGTCGCCGAGGCCGCCGAGCCTGCCGCACCCGTTCAGACCGCGCGGCCAACGCATGTTGCGCCGACCGCGACGGATCGAGCGATCTCCGCGCCACTGATTCCCCCGCGCAGCGCTGCGGAGGCGCCAATCCCGCTCACCCCGCCTCTCACTCTACCGGCACTTCCGGCGCTGTCTGACGGAACGAGCTCACCCGCACCCAGTACCTCCGTCGCCCCCCAAATGTCGCCAACCGAGCCCGCAGATGCGCCCGCCCCACCGCCGCAATCGGGGGTGGACCGCTATGCGCAGCGTGTCCTTGCCTGGCTGGAGCGGCATAAGCGGTTCCCGAACGAATTCGTCCGCGACCGGTTCGACGCGACGGTACTGATCGCCTTCTCGATCGATCGGCGCGGCCGAGTACGGGACGTGCGGATCGTGCGCGAAAGCGGGATCGACTGGCTCGATGCGCTCGCGCTGCGGCAGGTGCGGGCGGCGTCACCCTTTCCCCGGCCGCCCGAAGCGGCGCGCAGCGAGCCGCTCACCTTCGAAGTGCCGATGCGGTACCGCGCGCGCAGCTAGAGCGTTTCGAGGAACGCGACCAGCGCCTCCTGCTCCTCGCGCGTGAGGTGCAGCGGCGCGAGCAACGGATCGGGAGTCGGCTGCGGCGCATCCCCTTCCAGTGCGCTAGGTCGCCGGTCGCGCCCGCCGCCGGCATTGTAGAAGGCGACGACATTGGCGAAACTGCGCAACAATCCGTTGTGCATATAGGGTGCGGTCCGCCCAGCGTTCAGCAGCGACGGCGTGCGGAACCGGCCGACATCCTCCGGCAGGCGGGTGACTTCCCACCGCCCGAGATCCTCGCGCGCCCTGCCGTAGAAGCTGAGACCCAGGTTGTGGAATCGTCGGTCGCTCAGCAACATGCCATTGTGGCAATTGGCGCATCCCGCTTTCGTGCGGAACAGGTGCAATCCGAGCAACTGCTGGTCGTCCAGGGCACGATTGTCGCCGGCGACGAACCGGCTGAAGCGCGTGCCGCGCGGGCGCAGACTGCGCTGGAATGCGGCGAGGGCGTCGGCCACGTCGCCCCGGCGTATGGCTGACCGCCCGGTCAGCGCCGCGAAGGCCTCGCGATACTCCGGCACTGCATTCATCCGCTGTTCGACATCGGCAAGTTCGGCAGCCATCTCCTTTCCGTCGGTGATCGGATGCAGCGCCTGTTCCTCGAGCGTCGCGGCGCGGCCGTCCCAGAACAAAGGCGTCATCCAGCGCGTCACGAGCAAGCCTTGAGAATTGCGCCGGCCGCGCTGCCGATCATGCCCGAAGGAAGTTCGCAACGCATCGGTGAACGCCAGCTCGGCGGCGTGGCACGAAGCGCAGGCGATCTGCCCCGAAGCCGAGAGGCGCGGATCATCGAACAGCTTCGCGCCGAGCTCAATCCACTTGGCCTCTCGGGCGTCGGGCGTCGTTCGCGGGGGTAGGGGGGCGAACTCCTCGAAAACGGCCCCCGGCCGCAGCTGCGGCCGGGGCCAGCTTCCGGGCGTGCCGGAATAGGCCGCGCGCAGATCGACCGGCTCGACTGCCCGCGCGCCGACCGCCGCGGCGAACAGCAGCGCCGACGCCGCCAGCGAGGCGTGCGGCAGCCAGCCGAGGACCCCGAGCGCGCGCGGCATCAGAAGCGCCAGTTCAGGCCGACCCAGAACGATCGGCCGAACTGATAGGGCTGCGTGGTCAGCGTAGAGTTCGGCGCGGGCGTGTTGTCGAGCAGGTTCGCGACCCGCACGTCCGCAGTGACCTTGCCGAGGGCGGTTCTGATCACGTCGATGCGCGCATTGAGATTGACGTCGAGCGCGTCGGGATATTCGACGCGGTCGAAGACGTCATAGCGGACCCCTTCGACCGTCTCGTTGACGCCAGTGTCCTCAATCCGCGAGAAGCCGTGCCGGTACCGGAAATTGGCGTTGGTCTGGATTCGATCGTCAAGCCACAGCGCCGTCCAAGTGACGTTGCCGAGCAGCGGCGAGGCGAAGTCTTCGCGCTGGTTGAGCGCTTCGACTTCATCGATCGTCATCACTTCCCCCTGGAACAACACCGGAGTGCCGTCGAGCGTGTCCTGCACGTCGACCAGATAGTCGTCGTTGCTGCTGCGCGTCTTCGACCAGTTGAGGTTGAGACCAAGGCTGTGCTTGCCGAAGCTTCGAACATATTCCAGCGACGCGCCGCGATAGCTGCTGAATCCATCGTTCGCCAGCGTGTATTGGGTGTAGGTGTCGGTGAGGCCGTTCTCCAGCACGATCGTCTCGGTCGTGCCTGGCGCACGGGTGAATTCGTTTCGCCCTTCGCGATAGATGCCGCGCAGACTCAGCGTGCCGCCAAGCAAGCCTCCGTTGATCCCTGCGCTCAGCTCGTCCGAATAGGGCGTCTCGAGCGCACCGTCGCCCGAATAGGTCGCGCTCTTGCTGAGACTCCGGATCGTCCAATTGTCCGAATAAACGCGATTGCCCCCGCTGATCACGGCCGCCCGCTCCAGCGTCACGTTGACAGGATACTGTGCGCGCATCGCATAGGCGAGCAGCGAGCGGCCATAGTAGCGGTTTGCGCCCAAGGTCACCGACCAGCCGTCTAGAGGCGTCTGCCAGGCCACCGACAGCCGGGGCGCAAAGTTGTGGTTCTCGAGGAAACCCTCATGATCGTAGCGCAGGCCGATGCGCGCGGTGATCTCGCCCATATCGGCTCTAGCTTCGATCCAGGCGGCGACGCTGTCGAGTTCGACGTGGGCATCATAGGCTCGGTAGACCTGCTGACGCGTGAGCGCATATTCGCCGGTAACGCATGCAAGGCTGTCGCCCTGAGCGCAGACGATGTTCGCGCCCGTCACGCCCATCTGGAACGCACCGCCATCCTCGGATCGCTGCCGCCGCGCGTCGATCCGCTGATAGTCGAACCCCGCGCTCAGCAATCCGAACCCCGTGGGCGCCGACGCGCGCGCTTTCAGCCCATAGTTGTTCTGGCGCTGTTCCAGATCGCCGAAACCGCCGATCGTGCAGTTGGTCGCGGCGCAGACATTGCCGTTGGTGGTCGAGGAAGGAATGGAGTAGTTGAACGCGGGCGCTTCGCGGCTCGTGTCCGTATGCGCAAATGTCGCATCGATCGACCAATCGATGTCGCCCGTATGGGTTACCCCCAGGCGCCCCGTGATGCCGCCGCCATGGCTGGTGATAAGGTTGTCGACGCCGTTCGCGTTCGATGCCTCGCTGCGATAGGGACTATAGGTCAGCTGTGCCGTCGCGCTCGTCCCGCCGCCCAGCTCGGTCTGCAGCTTGCCCAGGAAATTTTCGCTCAGGCTCGACTGGCCGAATGGCGCGTTGCCGTAGTTCCTTCCTCGAAAATAGGTCACATCCGCTTGTGAGCGGTTATAGGCGAACAGCGTGGTGACTCCATCCATCACTGGCAGGTCGAAGCTCGCCCCATAGCGCCACTTCTCGAACTCGGGACGCTCCGGGAAGTCTGCCCCCAGCGCTTCGCGCGAGCGGTCCGACACTTTGAAGCTGGTCAGTGCGTCGGAGGTGTAGCTGGCATTTGCGCTGGCACGGATCACCGGCGCCGGTGCGCGGCTTTCGATTTCCAGCACGCCGCCGGTGAAGCGGCCATATTCGGCAGAGACATTGGAGTCGCGCAACGTCACGCTTCCGACCAGTTCGGAATCGAGCCACAGCCCCTGCGCGCCCGCACCTGCGACTTCGTTGAAGTTGAACGGATTGTCTTGTGTGACATCCATTCGCGACGAAACGTCGATTCCGTCAAGCGTGAACAGGTTCTCGTAAAAGCGGCCGCCGGAAATGGAGATATCCGCGGGCCGCAGGTCCTGGATCTCCTCGCGCGTCGCCAGACCCTCGTCGCGCGTGAACTGTACGGTCGGCAGCGTCTTGAGCAATTGGTTGACGTCGCCAGATCCGGGTGTGCCGATCACGACCTGCTGGCGCTCGACCGTGCTGGTGCCGGTCTCCACACCTTCGCCCGGTTGGTAGGGCACGGGCGCGCGATCGCCCTCGGCAACCACTTCGGGCAGCCGGTTGGCGTCCTGCGCCTGCGCGGACCCAGCGTTCACCAACCAAATCGCAGCCGCGCTGGTCAACAAAATGAACTTCGTCAAAACTCCCACTCCCCCTAAACGCTAATGCGAATCGCTCGCATAATGAGGAGTCGTTGGTTCGGCAAGTTCAGCGATCCGGGTGGCCGCACAGGAAAAGCGCTGGCTGACGCCGGAGCCTCTTCGGTCCCGCTAGGCGCGCCTTCTGCCCGGTGGCGGAGGAGGGCGCGTCCGACGATCCACAACAGGGTGCCACGCGGTTAGCTCGCAGAGAAACTTGCTACTTTTCAGGTGCTTGGCTACATCAGAAATCTGGATGGAGCCGTGGAATTCGGCACATCCTGCGCTTCAGACAGCTTCCTGCGTAAACACTTGATTCTGCGAGATACGATCAACGCTCGCGGAGCATTTTTCGCACATGACTCGTCGCACTAGAAGTCACACGCGTCACTCCACTGTGACGAGTTGATTTTGGGCGACCGGTTGCGCATTGTGCCGTTGATGATCTGAGGCCTATCGCCCCATAAGCAGCTGTTCGACAGAGAATTTAGCTTTTCCGAAAGCTGACGCCGCTCGGCGTCGATTTGCACCGAGGGGCGAGATCGCGACGGGTTACATTTGTCCCGCGCTACCAAAAACTTGCAGGTGCAAGATCAGCTTTCTGGAAGTATGTGGCTATCCTGCTTCAGGGGCCGGCCGTCGCGGATCCACGGCGAACTTGGCGAAGGTGGCTGCCAATCCTCCAGGGCGGTGGACCTGGTCCACCACCTTGACTTCCGTCGACCACTGCTGTGCCGTGGCGGAATGTAGATGATAGCCGCGCTGGTTGTTGAGCAGAAGCGCGTTCGGGTTGTTGTTCAGAGCCCGCAGTTCGTTCGGATGGCGAAGGTCGCCCGTACCTCCCGATGATATTGAGGTCGCCAGGAATTCGCTTGCTACCGGAGACGCACTCGGATCGTCCGGATCGGCGGGAATGTAGCCGACGACATTCTGGTGCATGTCACCACTGCCGACGACGACGTTCGTCAGGCCATGGCGACGGATCGTTTCGACGAAGCGGCGCCGCGCCTGCGGATAGCCGTTCCAATTGTCGGTGCTGCGACGGGCGACCGTCTCGCCGTCCTTCCGCGCGTCATAGGGCATCATCATGACCTGTTGCGCGACGAAGTTCCAAGCGGCGTCGTTGCTGAGGCCGGCGTCGAGCCAGGCCTCCTGCGCGACACCCAGCATCGTTCGTCCAGGCGGGTACTGCGGTGTGCAAGCGTCCCGCTGCTCCGCCGTCATCCCGCCGCCTTCGCACTCCTGTCGGCTGCGGTACGAGCGCGTATCGAGCACGTGCATCCGCATCAGGCGGCCGAAATCGAAGCGGCGGTAGCAGCGCACGCCCGACCCGCCTGGCCGCATGGCGGGGCGCACGGGCATATGTTCATACCATGCCTGAAAGGCGGCCGCCTTGCGCGCGGCGAACGCGGCGGTGGCACCGGTATCCTTGCCGAACTCCCCGGCCCAATTGTCGTCGATCTCATGATCGTCGAACGACATGATGAACGCGGCGGCGGCATGCGCTGCCTGAAGGTCCGGGTCGAGCTTGTACTGCGCGTAGCGAAGCCGATAATCGGCCAGTGTCGTTGCTTCGCCGCCCCAGTGGCGACGGACGACGTTGTCGGAGCGCGGCCCGAATTCGTAAATATAGTCGCCGTAGTGAAACACCGCATCTAGGTCGGGTTCCGCTGCGAGATGACGATAGGCAGTATAGAGGCCGCGCTCATAGTCCTGGCAGCCGACCACTGCGATGCGGGCCCGCGCCATTTCCGCTCCGGGCAGCGGAAGCGTGCGCGCGATGCCGATCGGGCTCGGCAGATTGTCCGGCGCCACGAAGCGATACCAATAGGGCCGATGCGGCAGGAGCCCGTTGACCTCAACATGCACCGAGTGGGCGAGCGTGGCGACCGCGACGGCGGGCCCTCTGCGTACCACGTGCCGGAACTGCGGATCGGCCGCGACCTCCCAGCCCAGTTCCACGTCGAAGCCGGGCATGCCGCCGCTCGCCTCGATCGGATGCGGCGCAAGGCGCGTCCAGATCACGAACCCATCGGGCGCCGGATCGCCAGCCGCAACGTTCAGAGTGAAGGGATCTTCGCGGAACAGGTGACGTCCACGCGCCGTCCCGGCGAACCCTGCGGCGGCAAGGCCGAAGCCTGATGCAAGTACACCGCGCCGGCCGATCGAGGACAAGGTCATTGCGGATATCCGATAAATACAATGGGACGGCACCCGCTGCCGCCGCGCGCTTGCAGGCGCGGCGGGCAGCGCGCGCGTATCAAAAGCGGATCGACGCGCCGAAGGTGAGCGTGCGGCCGCTGAACGTGCTCGTCATCAGCCGCTTTGCATCGGTATCCGCATAATGGAGGATCGGCTCGTCAGTCAGGTTCAGCGCTTCCACCCGCAATTGAATGCGTGGTGTCACGTTGAAGTAGGCGGTAGCGTCCAGCACAGTGGAGGGCGCGAAATACTCGCCGATGTTGTTATTGCCACCGTTCCCCTTGCGGTAGCGATCGCGCGAGGCGAGCGACACGCGCGCACCGGCCCGTTCGGTGTCATAGTAGAGCGTGGCATTGTACGACCATTTGGAGAGATCGACGAGCGTGAGTTCGTAGGGAACATCGTTGTAATATACGTCGGTCGTGCCGTCCGCATAAGTGACGTTTGCCAGCGCGCCGAATGCATCGAACGGCGCGGGCAAGAAGTCGAAGTCGCGTTTGCCCGAGACTTCGACCCCGCGGATCGACGCACCCGGACCGTTCACCGGCCGCGTGAAGTTGAAGACGATCGAGCCGTCCTGCCCGTCTTCGAGAAGGCTGAGCGGAAAGCCGGTTTCGCTGTAGGGTACGGTCGCGGTCTCGGTCGTGACGAACGACTCCATGTCCTTGTAGAAAAGCCCGATCCCCAGGAACCCGCGCGTTCCGTCATAATATTCCACCGATCCTTCGATCGAATTGGCGGTGTACGGCGTAAGATAGGGATTGCCCGCGCTGATCGTGCCGCCATAGCCCGCGACGCGAACCGTCGCAGCGGCGCTCAGTTCTCCCAGACCGGGCCTGCTGATGTTCCGATTGGCACTGAAGCGCACGACGAGTTCAGGAGTGACGTCCAGCGCGATGTTGAGCGCGGGAAGGAAGCCGTCGTAGCGGCTGGTGATCTCCACCGGCACCAGCCCCGCGTTCGTCACTGAAGAGCCCCGCGAGACCAGTTCAGTGTCATAGTAGCGCACGCCGATGTTCGCGCGCAGCCCCATGCCGCCAACCTGGGTCTGCAGGTCGTATTGGAGGAATGCTGCCCAGGTCTGTTCGGTAAGCGAATAATTCGTCCCCGCCGACAGGTCGCCGTCGTCGAGCGTCGAATCGATCCCCAGCGCGGCGAAGGTCGCTGCAACGTCGGCCACGACATAGGGGATAGCAGTGGAATATGGTGTGAGCATCGTCGGCAACGATGCCAGCGCGTTTCGGTTCTCGAAATTGGCGCTCGCATTGTAGCGATAACCGCTGTTCTCGAACTTCTTGAACTCGCCGCCCGCCTTGAGCACCGAGCCTTCGGCCACGCTCCAGGCAAGGTCAGCCCCGGCGGTGTAGAATTCGCTCTCGATATGGTCTTCGCGCCACTGGAGCGACTGGAGATCCCAGGCCGCGGGATCAGCCGGATCGAAATCATAGCTGTTGACCGGATTCTGAGTGTCGAGCCCAGTAAAAGAGACGGTGTGACCGACCGACTCCAGATAGACCCGGTCCCAGCGCGAATCGAAGACAGAGCTCGACCAGCCCGCCAGTCCGGTGAAGGTGAGCGAATCGGTCACGGCGGTACGCCCGTTCAGCGCCACCTGCCAGAAATCAGTGCGATCCTGCGTCGGCTTTGATTCCGAGCGGACATCGACGCCGCTCACCGTGGCGGCGATGATGCTGTTGTATTGGTCGATCGTCACGTCCTGAAGCACTTGGGTGCCGCGCACATCGTTGGCGGACAGGCCGTTCGTCCCGGCGTTGCCGATGACATGTTCGTCGCGGTCGTTCGTCAGACGGCCATAGAGCACGTCGAGCGTCACGTCGGTCGCATCATCGGGGTTGTACTGCAGCGTACCGGTAAGCCCCAGCCGCTCGCGATGGTTGAACCAGCTGGCGTAGGTCTGGGCCCGCGAGTTCCACACGCGATCGTCCCCGGTGGCATTCACCAGCAGGTCACGTGTCGCCGAATCGATCGCGGGGCCGACATTGCCCGCGCCGAAGTTCATTCGCGACCAGTTCCAGTTGCGATAGCCCCATTCGATCGTGTCGGCCGAACTATATGCAGCCGACACCAGCGCACCAAAATCGTCCGAGCGGGTGGATGCCAGCGCGACGAGGCGCGGCGTGAGTGTTTCGGTATATTGGTTGCTCTGCAGCTTTGCGCTGGCGACGAGCGTGGTTGCACCATAGTCGAACGGCTTGGCAGTGCGCAGCGCTACCGTGCCGCCGATGCCGCCCTCGTCCTGCTCGGCGGAATAGGACTTCTCGACCACCACCTGGTTGAACAGCTCGGAAGCGAACACATTATAATCGAACGAGCGCGTCCGGCTGGCGCCGCTGCGGCTGTCGAGCCCCGAAGCAGTGTTGCTCAGCACTTCCATGCCGTTCATTTGCGTGCGCGTGAACTCGGGGCCGAGGCCGCGCAGTGAGATCTGCCGTCCTTCGCCGCTGTCGCGGCTGATCGCTACGCCGGGGACGCGCTGCAGTGCCTCAGCAAGGTTCTGGTCGGGAAAGCTGCCGATGTCTTCGGCGAGGATCACTTCCTTCGATCCCGTAGCCTGCTTCTTCAGCACAAGCGCCTGGTCCAGGCT
Organism: Sphingosinithalassobacter sp. LHW66-3; assembly: GCF_050703275.1. GTDB lineage: Bacteria > Pseudomonadota > Alphaproteobacteria > Sphingomonadales > Sphingomonadaceae > Sphingomonas. The sequence continues at coordinate 883,561 of NZ_CP193482.1, read as the reverse complement.
TTCGCGATAGCCCGTGACGACGATCTCTTCCGGCTCGGGCGCGGGCGCGAAATAGGGCATGTCCTGCCTCTCGCGGCGCTCTGCGGGAGCCGCGCGGTTGTGCGCTACGACATTCGTGCCCGTCGCTGCGGCCGTCCGGCGCGCCACCGTCACCGTGCGGCCCGCGATGCGTGCGTCCACCGGCAGCTCCCGCGTCATTCGCGCGAGCGCTGCCTGCGCGGTCATCTCGCCTCGTACGGGAGGGCTGCGAAGCCCGCGCACGTCGGCGGGAGAGGAGGCGATCTGCAGCTGCGTGACGCGCGAGAAAGCGATCAGCGCATCGCCCAGCTCCTGCGCGGGCTGCTCGAAGCGATAGGTGCGGCTGTGGTCGGCATCCTGCGCCAGCGCCGGCTGCGCCACGATCGCAACGGCAGCGGCGCTGCTGAGCAGCGTGAATAAGTTCATTCGCATCGTTACCCCCCGGTGATTGGTTTCCGGGGATTAAACGGAGCGGATCCAACGATCCGGACAGAAGTTTTTTGTTAAAGTTCCGCGACTGAAATGCTGCACTTTAACTACGAAATAATTATCCATCGTTCGTTGGCATCAACATTGACGCCATAGGAAATCGACATAGATCGCAGCACCTCTTCCGGCTCAGAGATATTGAACCTGCCCATAATGATACGATCTTCTATTTCAGGATCGGCAACTCGGATTGGCAATTTACTGTAGCGGCGAAGTTTTTCAATCAGATCTCCGAGCGGAACGTCATTGGCGACGAACCAGCCGGACTGCCAACTGCGATCCTCGTCCTGCATCGGAACGCGGGCGAGCCCGTCGCCGCCCGCGCGCGCGGCCTCGCCGGCGCCGAGCCGAAGCATCTCGTCTTTTGCCTCGACGCGCACGGATCCGCGCGCGACTTGTACCCCCACTGTCTCCTCGCCGAGCCGGTCGACATGAAAGGTCGTGCCGGTGACGGTGACGCGCGCCACGCCGGAAAGCACTGCGAAGGGGCGGCTTGCCTCGTGCGCCACGTCGAACGTCGCCTCGCCCCGCGTAAGGCGTACCTCGCGACGCCAGGGCAGATAGCGGACGCGGATCGCGCTGTTACCCCCCAGCGCCACGGTGCTTCCATCGGCGAGCGCGATCGAGCCGAGTGCTCCAGGGGCGGTTTCATAGCTGCGCGGCAGCGCGGGTAGCAGCCAGATCAGCGCTGCAAGAACCAGCGCAGCCGCCGCGCTCGAGAGCCACATGACCGGGACCCGGCGGGCGGGGAACGAAGCCTCTTCCGAATTCTGCGGCTGCACCGCGCCCGGCTGCTCGGCGAGCGCGCTTGCCACCAGCGGCGCATCCCACACCGCCGCCATATCGGCGAATGCCTCGCGATGACGGCCGTCGTCGTTCATCCAGCGATCGAACGCCGCCCCCTCGGCCGGTTCGAACACCGGCCGGTTCATTCGCTCAAGCCAATAGGCAGCTTCCGAGCTGATCTTCTCTTCGCGCGTCACGAAAGCACCTTATCGCGATCCCGGCGATCCGCCATCGCCGCACGCAGGTCGCCAAGCCCGCGGACGACATGTTTTTCCACCGCCGCCACCGAAAGGCCGAGTTCGGCGGAAATGCGGGCGCACGACTGGTTCTCCAGTCTGCGCCGGACCAGCACCGCGCGGCGCAGCGGCGGCATCTGGTCGAGCGCGATCTTGAGCAGCGCCAGCTGCTCCCGGTCCTCCGCCACCGTATCGGGCAGCGGAACGCTGCACGCATGCCCCTCATCGACCGGCGGGCTGTAGCGCGCTTCCCCGCGCGCGCGATCCACAAGCGTACTCGCGGCGATCTTGAACGCGAGCGCATACAGGCTCGCGGGCCGGCTTCGCTCGGTATAGCGGAGCAGTTTCGAGAGGCTTTCCTGCGCGACATCCTCGGCGACATCCCGGGAATTGCCGCGACGCTGCACATAGGCGACGAGTGCCTGCCGCAAGGCGCTCCATTCCGTCTCCGGCACAGCGGGACCGACCGCACCGGGTCCGTTCGACCCGTCACTTTCGGTTCCTTGTTCGGGACGCTGACTTGAGGCCCTGTCGCGCACGCCCGGCTCGTACCGAGGCTCTATGACAGCAATGTTGCCGACGCACGACTGTCGGGTTCGGTCGAACTTCGGGGCTGATCGCTTGTGCCGTGCTGAGCGCTAGAACTGCGAACTTTTCGAAAGGATGCCGCGGCTCCGCGGCTTCGATAACGAGCGCCCCGTCGTCGCTATGGCCATCTCGACGCCGTCATACAGGAACCGCGTCTGAACAGTGCTGCCATAGGTGGTCAGGCGACCCAGCGGATCGTAGCTGAACGTCACGCCGTTCGACATGCCGGCGAGCAGATTGTCGATATTATAGCCGTAGCCGATGGTGTTCGAACTGGTGAGATTTCCGCGCAGATCATAGCCGATCGCGCTTGCTCCAATCGCCGTCAGCCGCGCCGAGGGTCTCAGCCGCTTCGATCGCGATCACCGGCAACGCCGCAAGGGAAAACAGCCATTTACGGCACGTTCTGGGATGCCTTGAGAAGGCACTTTGGTGACCCCTACGGGACTCGAACCCGTGTTTCAGCCGTGAAAGGGCCGCGTCCTAGACCGCTAGACGAAGGGGCCATGCCGAAGCGTGGAGTGGCCGGTTAGGGAAAGCGGAGCGGCGGGTCAAGCGTCTCTTTCAAAGGCGAGGAGCGGGGAGGGGGCGAAGGCCGGACTCGCGACCGCTGCGTACCAGTCGCGGCGGAAGCCCGGGAGCCGTTCGAGGCTGGCGATCAGATCCTGCCATGCGGACTGCTCCTCATGGAAGAGGAAGGCGCCCTTCGCAGTCACCACTTCGCAACAGATGAGGTCGGTCGTCAGCTCGTCGCCATGAAGAAGGCGACGCGGCGGATTTCCGGCAGCGCGGGGAGCCGCGTCATTCGGCCCATGCCGCGTCGTCGAGATGCAGCTCGGCAGCGGGGCGCGCGCCCCAGTCGTCGATCTTTGCGCGGCCGGCAATCCAGAGTTTGCGATAGGGCGGGGCGGCGAGCAGCGCCTGGCCGAGTTCGGTCTCGGCCTGGCGGAACGCCACGGCCTTGAGGCTGCGGCCATCGTCGCCCGCGACGATCAGGCGAACATGCCCGGTGCCCACGCAATCGGCCTTCACCACCTTCACCGGCCCGGCCGCGACCCGCGGCGCTGGCCAGCCCATGCCATAGGGGCCACCGGCCTCCAGCGCCCCCACCAGCGACGGATTGACTCCGCCGGGCGCCACGACCGCATCGAGCAGCAGCGCCCGCTCGCCCACCGCCTGCGCGACGCGCTCGGACAATCGTTCCTCGAGGAAATCGGACAGACGCTCGACTCCGTCCTCGGCGACCGTCAGCCCCGCCGCCATCGCATGGCCGCCGCCCGCACGGAGCAGGCCGGTGTCCTTCGCCGCCAGCACCGCCGCTCCCAGGTCCACCCCGGGAATCGAGCGGCCCGAGCCCTTACCGGTGCCGTCCTCGTCGATCGCGATCACGATGGCGGGGCGGCCGAGCCGTTCCTTGAGCCGCCCGGCGACGATGCCGATCACGCCCGCGTGCCAGCCGCGCGCCGCAACCACCGCGACGGCGCGGTTGCCCTGCCGCTCGCACAGCGCCTCGGCGGCGGCCTGGACCTCGGTTTCGATCGCGCGGCGCGCCTCGTTGAGCAGATCGAGCTCGGCTGCGATCGCGCGCGCCTCTTCACCGTCACGGGTCGTGAGCAGCCGCACCCCGAGATCGGACTTGCCCACGCGTCCGCCGGCATTGATGCGCGGGCCGAGCGCGAATCCGAGATCCGAGCAGATCGGCGCGCGCGTCAGCCGCGAGGCTTCGATCAGCGCGTTGAGGCCGATATTGCGCCGCTGCGCCATCACTTTGAGCCCCTGCGCCACGAAGGCGCGGTTGAGGCCGCGCAGCGCCGCGACATCGGCAACGGTGCCGAGCGCCACGAGATCGAGCAGATCAAGCAGCCGCGGCTCCGGCCGGCCGGCGAAATAGCCGCGCGCGCGCAGCGTGCGGACCAGCGCGGCTCCGAGCAGCCAGGCGACTCCCACTGCGGCGAGGTGGCCGTGCTCGGCGCCCTCGGCTTCGTCGAGGCGGTTGGGGTTCACGAGCGCATGGGCGAGCGGCAGTTCGCTCGCGCATTTGTGATGATCGACCACGATCACGTCGACGCCCGCATCGCGGGCCATCGCCAGCGCCTCGAACGCCTGAGCGCCGCAGTCGACGGTGACGATCAGGCTCGCCCCTTCGCGATGGAGCCGCACCAGCGCCTCGCCGGAGGGGCCATAGCCTTCCATCAGCCTGTCGGGGATATAGGCGCGCGCCTCGAGCCCAAGATCGCGCAGCAGGCGGATCAGCAGCGCGGCGGACGTGGCGCCATCGACGTCATAGTCGCCGAACACCGCAATCGATTCGCCCGCCAGAACCGCATCGGCGAGCCGCTCGGCCGCCCTGTCCATGTCGCGGAAGATCGACGGATCGGGCATGAACGCGCGGATGCTGGGTGCGCGATGCTGCTCGAGCAGTTCGCGCGCGCAGCCACGCGCGAGCAGCAGCTGGGTGACCAGGTCGTCGGGCGCGAACCCGGGATCCCGCGCATCAGCCGCGAGTCCGCGCCAGCGCCACGGCTGGCCGGAGAGCGAGCGATCGATGTTAAGGGCGTGGGACATGAACGAGCGGTAGCGCGCTGCGCCTCACAGGGGAATGGGGCTGGGGCCGATCACAGCCTGGGTACGGGATTCCGGTGCTTGGCGAGGCCTAGGAATCCCGGCCGGGCGAGGTGTAGGTGGGCACCGCGGTGCGGATCCAGGCGTTCTCGCGGAACCACTTGGTGATGATGTATTTGGTGCCCTCGAGCACCGCCATGCCTTCGTGGAGGGTGTCGTAGTTCGGGCTGCCGTCGGGGAGCATGTTGTTCCACATCAGCAGCAGTCCCTTGCGCGGTGCGACTCGGATGCCGGCGCGGGGGAACCAGGTGGCGCCGCCCTCGTCGACTTCGTTGAGGTAGATCATCGCCGTCCAGGTGCGCTGACCGCCCTGATCGACCATGTCCTGCCAATAGGCCTCGGTCTCGTGGAAATAGTCGCAATGCGCGCGAAACTGCTGGCCGACGGCATAGCGTTGGCCCTGCATCGTCTCGCCATGTTCGGGCGGGATGCCGAGGAGATGCGCCAGCCGCTCGTCGATGGCGCGGATTTCAGGCGCCCAGCGGTCGAGATCGCAGCTGTCGCTGGTGCGGAAATCCGGATCGTCGTGCGTCGCGAGCAGAGTCGAGGGACGCCGGTTGGCGTCTATCCGCTCGACCAGCATGTCGCATTCGGCGTCGTTCAGATAATCGGGAAAATAATAGATCTGCGCCACGTCGACCTTGGCCTTCTTGATGAAGGGATTGGCTTCGAGGCGGGCGGCGACGTCGCGGCCGATGCGCGCGCGGCTCATCGACTGGCTGCCGGTTTTTCTGCGGGTCGTCTGTGTCACGCCGCCACTGTGCAGCGCGAGCCGCCGATTGCAAGAGGCTAGCGCCGGCGCGAAGACGCAAAAGGGCCCGGATGCGGCGAGCCGAAGCTCTTCCGCATCCGGGCCCCGTTCCGGCGTTTACCAGAAGATGCCGTATTCCACGTCGACCACGGTGCCGGTCCGGATATCGACCAGCAGCGCATCGTCGAAATAGCGAACCCAGCGATAGGGCCCATAGGCCGGCGGCAGGCGATAGTACCACGGATCATCGATCCAGTAGTTCGGCGCGAACAGCAGCGATCCGATCGTCAGGCCGATCGAGAAGCGATTATAGCCGTAATTGTAGCCCCGCGGCGGATAGTAGCGCGGGAGGCGATAGATGTTGCGGTTGCGCGTACGATACTGGCGCCAGTCGTAGCGATGATCGTTGCGCCAGCGACGGTTCCAGTCGCGCCGGTCGTTCAGATCGTTGCGCCAGCGAACGTCGTCGCGCCAGTCGTTGTAGCGGCGTTGCGCCTGGCGCGTCAGCCGCTCGCGCTGGTTCCAGTCGCGGCGAGCGTCCTGTTGGTCCTCGCGACGGTCCTGCCGATAGTCGCGACGGTCCTCCCGGCGATCCTGACGAAAGTCGCGTCGATCGCCGCGAGCCTCGCCGCGGTTCTCCTGACGATCCTGTCGGAAGTCGCGCCGCTCCTCGCGGCGTTCCTGACGTGCATCGCGTCGATCCTGGCGGAATTCGGGGCGCGCGGCCGGGCGCTGCTGCGGGAGCTCCGCCGCAGCCGGACGCTGGCGCTGCACGGGCGCGTTTTGCTGGCGCTGCTCGCGTGCCGCCTGGCGCCGTTCGCGGGCGGACTCACGAATCTGCTGGCGCTGCTCCCACTGCTGCTGCTGGCGTTCGCGCTGCTGGGCTTGCGCTGCCGGGGGGATCAGGGCGGTCGCGGCGATCAGCGTCGCCAATAGGGGCTTCATCATTGCAAATCTCCGCAGGACCGGCTCGACGCCGGGCTTCGAGGTAGCATGCTGATAGGCCATGCGAGATGAGCGGTGGCTGAATTGCGCTGAAAGCCCGCGGCAAGCTTCATCGTTGCGCGTCGCCGAACCCCGGCCCTGGCGTGGCTTCGGCGCCGCCTTCGCCGCGTGCGATCCGCGCCGCCTGCAGGATCGCGTCGGTCAGCCGCGGATAGATGCCGCACCGGCACAGGTTTGGGATCGCGTCTGCAATCTCGTCGCGCGAGGGCGAACGGTTCGTCCGCAGCAGCGCGGCGGCGGCCATCACGATGCCGGGAATGCAATAGCCGCATTGCGGCACGCTCGCGGCGATCAGTGCCCGCTGCACCGGGTGTTCGCGGCCCTCGGATAGCCCTTCGATCGTGGTGACGAACGTCCCTTCGGCGGCGGCGATCGAGATCTGGCAGGCGAGGCGGGCCTGCCCGTCGATGTCGACGGTGCAGGCGCCGCATTCGCCGGTGCCGCAGCCATATTTGGTGCCGGTGAGATTGGAGGCATCGCGGAGTGCCCAGAGAAGCGGAGTCTCCGGGTCCATCAGATATTCCACCGGGCTGCCGTTGACGGTGAAGCGAGTCATGAAGCCGCTATTCCATCATCCGGTCAGTCGCGCCAGCTTGTGTCGATGCGGTCGACCAGCCGCACCATCGCGGCGAAGTCGGCAGCGCCTTGCCCGCCGGGAATCTGCACTTTCGAAAGATCGCGCTGATGGACCGACACCACTTCGTCCGGGACGTGCAGCGGCTTGCCCATCGACAGGGTGGCGAGCTGGATCTCGCAGGCGCGCTGGAGCGCCCAATGCTTGATGAAGGCTTCGGGAAGCGTGCGGCCCATCACCAGGATGCCGTGATTGCGCAGGAACATGACACGCTTGCCGCCGAGATTGGCGATCAACCGCTCGCCTTCTTCCGAGCGCACCGTCACGCCTTCGAAATCATGATAGGCGATCTGCCCCACGAAGTTGCAGGCGTAGAAGTTGGTCGGCTGAAGACCGCCTTCCAGCGCGCTCACCGCCATGCCCGCCGTGGTGTGGGTGTGGATGATGCAATGCGCGTCGGGCAGGTGCTTGTGGAACACGCTGTGCTGGGTGAAGCCCGCAGGGTTCACCGGATAGGGTGAGCCATCCAGCTTGTTGCCGTCGATATCGATCTTAACCAGGTTCGACGCCTTCACTTCGCTGAAGTGCAGGCCATAGGGATTGATCAGATAGGCGTTATCCTCGCCCGGCACCTTCACCGTGATGTGGTTGTAGATCATCTCGGACCAGCCGAGCATGTCGAACACGCGGTAGCAGGCGGCGAGCTGCTGCCGCGCTTCCCATTCGGCGTCGGACATCTGCGGCTTTTCGGCGATCGCGGTGGCCATTTCCTGCTCCTCTCTTCTGTCTTGGCACACATATCGCACGGGTCGGCGCAGCCGCGCAAACGGCCGGAACGTCGAGCGATCTCATGCGGTTGGTTACCACCCAAGGAGGTTTTTCGATGAGCAGCAAGCATGACAAGACCGAGCCCCGCGAACGGCATCGCGACGACTTGAAGGACAATCCCGGCATCGGCCAGTCGAAGGGCCTGTTCCGCAGCGGGGAAAGCCCGAACGAGATCGGCGGCTTGAGTACGGTCGAAGGCGATCGCGAAAATGATTCCAGCCTGGGCGGCGGCGCGCGCGCCGACGACCTTGGCCGCACGAACGAATAGGAGAGCAGGTATGAGCAACGGCGATCGAAGGCTTCACCAGGGCAGCTCACGGCATCTGGACGAGCAGCAGCGAAACCCGAGCGAACGCGAGGACGCCTATGCGCCCGAGGCCGATGCGATCGGCCGTGACGCAGGACCGGAGCCCCGTGGCGCGACCGAGGATATCGAGAATGAAGGCAGCACCCGCGACCGCGACCAGAATAGTGCGCTGGGCGGTGATGTCGCCACGCGCTCCAGCACGGCGCCCACTCCCGAGGACGAGCGCGCCGGCTGATCCTGGCCGTACTCAGCGGAAGGCGTAGGGCACGGTCTCGCGCACGTCGGGATCGATCTCGATGATCGATGCGGCTGGCGGGAAAGCGCGCTGGTCGCAGTCGGTGCGCGGGCAGATGCGGCACGAGGTGCCGATCGGAGTGGCCGCGCCGCCGGTGCGCAGCGCATCGGCATAGACGAAATCGGCTGCGTGGCTTTCCTCGCAGCCGAGCGCAACCGCATAGCGCCGCGGCGGCCGGGCGAAGCTGCCGGAAGGCTTCACCAGCCCCTTCGCCATCGAGACATAGCGCGTCCCGTCGGGCATCTCGGCAAGCTGGACGAGCACCCGATCGGGAATCGCGACCGCTTCGTGCACCACCCAAAGCGGGCAGGCGCCGCCAAAGCGGGCGAATTGCAGGCGCGTCGCCGAATGGCGCTTGGTGATGTTGCCCGCCATGTCGACTCGGCAGAAGAATACCGGCAGCCCGGCGGCGCCGGGGCGTTGCAGCGTCGAAAGGCGGTGGCACGCCTGTTCGAAGCTGACGCCGAACCGCTGGCGCAGCCGATCGATGTCGTGCCGCATTTCCTGCGCGGCCTGGCGAAATGCGTCGTACGGCATCAGCAGCGCGCCGGCGGCATAGTTGGCGAGACCCACCGACAGCAGCTCGCGCCCGGCAGTGCTGGCCAGCGCCGCGTGCTCGGCGACGGCGCGTATCTCGCTCGCGAGTTCGAGCCGCACGAGGAGCGTGGCGAGGCGGAAGCAGCGGCTTTCGGGCGGCAGCCCGGTGTTGAGGCGGAAGCTCCGCGCCTCCGGATCGAAGCGGCTGAGTTCGGCATGGTCAGCGCCTTCGCGTTCCAGCCGCACGCCGTGCGACTGGCGCAGCCGCTGCTCGAGCGCGCGTTCGAGCGGCAGATCGCCCAGCCGCGCGTGCAGCGCTTCGGCCGAACGATCGAGCGCATCGATATAATTGCCCTCGGCCTGAAACCAGTCGCGGACTTCCTCCCAGGGGAGCTGCGATCCTTCCTGCGCGCCGCTTTCGACGCGATCGTCGAGCACGCGCAGCTGCTCCTGCGAACGGCGATAGGCTTCGTGCACCGCGACCAGCCGGCGTGCGAGCTGCGGTTGCTGCTCGAGCGCGCGGCGCACCGCCTCTTCGCTCAGCCGATCGCGTGCCACGCTCACGTCGCTGCCCGCCTCCACCGCCGCGAGCAGCATCGGCAGCGCATCGTCGCTCGCCAGCCGCTCGAATGGGAATTCGCGTGCGAGCGCGAGCTGGACGGCCGCCGTCACCGGGCGATCGTTGTTCTCGATCTGCGACAGATAGCTGACCGAAATGCCCAGCCGCCGCGCCAGCGCGGCCTGGCTGAGCCCGGTGCGGCGGCGCAGATCGCGCAAACGATCTCCGGCGAAGATGCGGCGGCGGGGTTCCATCGGTGCTTCATATCTGCAAACCCTGCGGCTGCAACTTCGCAACATTGCAGTTGCGCGCCGCGCCCGACCCTGTGAGGGAAGGGCGCAACATCGGGAGAACCCATGCTCGACATACTCGAAGCACTGGAGCAGCGTCGCGAGGCGGCGCGGATGGGCGGTGGCCAGAAACGCATCGACGCCCAGCATGCGAAGGGAAAGCTCACCGCGCGCGAGCGGCTCGACGTGCTGCTCGACCCCGGCTCGTTCGAGGAGCTCGACATGTATGTCGAGCACAACTGCACCGATTTCGGCATGGAGGATCAGGTGATCCCCGGCGACGGCGTGGTCACCGGATCGGGCACGGTGAACGGCCGGCTGGTATTCGTCTTCAGCCAGGATTTCACGGTGTTCGGCGGCTCGCTGTCGGAACGCCACGCGCAGAAGATCTGCAAGATCATGGACATGGCGCTGAAGGTCGGCGCCCCGGTGATCGGCCTGAACGACAGCGGCGGCGCGCGCATCCAGGAGGGCGTGGCGAGCCTGGGCGGCTATGCCGAGGTGTTCCAGCGCAATGTGCTGGCGAGCGGCGTCGTGCCGCAGCTCAGCCTCATCATGGGCCCGTGCGCGGGCGGGGCGGTGTATTCGCCGGCGATGACCGACTTCATCTTCATGGTGAAGGACAGCTCCTACATGTTCGTCACCGGGCCGGACGTGGTGAAGACGGTGACCAACGAAGTCGTGACGCAGGAGGAGCTGGGCGGCGCGGTGACGCACACGACCAAGTCCTCGGTCGCCGATGTCGCGTTCGAGAACGATATCGAGGCGCTGCTCGCCGCGCGCGACTTCATCGATTTCCTGCCCGCGTCGAACCGCGAGGAGGTGCCCGAGCGGCCGTGCGACGATCCGTGGGATCGGCTCGAGCCGAGCCTCGACACGCTGATCCCGCCGAGCGCCAATCAACCCTATGACATGCACGAGCTGATCCGGAAGACGCTCGACGATGGCGATTTCTTCGAGCTGCAGCCCGCGCATGCGGGCAACATCCTGATCGGCTTCGGCCGGATCGAGGGGCGCACGGTGGGCATCGTCGCGAACCAGCCGATGGTGCTGGCGGGCGTGCTCGACATCAACTCGTCAAAGAAGGCGGCTCGGTTCGTGCGCTTCTGCGACGCATTCGACATCCCGATCGTCACCTTCGTCGACGTACCGGGCTTCCTGCCGGGCGTGGGGCAGGAGCATAGCGGCATCATCAAGCATGGCGCCAAGCTGCTGTTCGCCTATGCCGAGGCGACGGTGCCCAAGATCACGGTGATCACCCGCAAGGCCTATGGCGGGGCCTATGACGTGATGGCGTCGAAGCATCTGCGCGGCGACCTCAATTATGCCTGGCCGACCGCCGAGATCGCGGTGATGGGCGCGAAGGGCGCGGTGGAGATCATCTTCCGTGGCCGCACCCCCGAAGAGATCGCCGAGAAGACCGCGGAGTACGAGGCGCGCTTCGCCAATCCGTTCGTGGCGGCGAGCAAGGGCTTCATCGACGAAGTCATCATGCCGCATTCCACGCGGCGGCGGATCGCGCTGGGGCTCCGCAAGCTACGGGGCAAGCAGCTGGAGAACCCGTGGAAGAAGCATGACAATATTCCGCTCTAGGTTTGCCCGGCTGCTGGCTCTTGCTGCTCTTAACGGAGTTGGAATGGCGCCCGCCCCAGTCTTTGGTCAGGACCGGAAGGCAGATCGTTTAGTGACAGGTCAAACCCTCCTGCAATATTGCTCTGCAACCGCGGGCGAGCCGGATTACCTGCCATCGGCGGCATACTGTGTCGGATACGTGGTTGCGACGAACGACACACTGAACACGATTCGCGCTACCCTATCGGCGCCTCCCGTCGTGTGCCTGCCTCCTGATGTTTCGGCTGGAGCAATGGCTGATAATGTCACCAGATTTCTCCGGAGGCACCCGGAGATGCTTGAGGTCGCCGCGACAACTCTAGTGATGAAGGTGCTCGTGGATAGCTACCCCTGTGGAACTCTAGAATGACCCTTGGCCCCCTTAATCACGTCGGCGTCGCGACGCCCTCGATCGAAGCCGCAGTCGCGCATTATCGCGACGTGCTCGGCGCCACCCTTATTGGCGAGCCGTTCGACCTGCCTGCGCAGGGCGTGCGCGTGTGCTTCGTCGATACGCCGAACAGCCAGATCGAGCTGCTCGAACCGTTGGGCGAGAATTCGCCGATCGCGAAGTTCCTCGAGAAGAGCCCGGCGGGCGGGCAGCATCATGTCTGTTTCGAAGTGCCCGACATCCATGCCGCCAAGGCGGAGATGGAGGCCAAGGGCGTGAAGGTGCTGGGCGAGCCGCGCATCGGCGCGCATGGCACGCCGGTGATTTTCCTGCACCCCAAGGACATGGGCGGAGTGCTCACCGAATTGATGGAGACGCCGAAGGGCGGGCACTAGACGCTCCGTTCGCCCTGAGGAGCCGCTTTGCCAGGCTCAGCCCCTCCTCAGTACGAACGGTTCCGGTGTGGCGCGGGCGGGAGAGGGACGACTGAAATGACCGACTATGAAATGATCCTCACCGAACGGCGCGGCGACGTGCTCGGCATCACGCTCAACCGGCCGGAGCGGCTGAATGCCGCTCCGCCGCAGATGTTCGATGAAATTCGCGATGCGCTCGATGCGCTCGGCGACGCCCGCGCGGTGCTGTTGCTCGGTGCCGGACGCGGCTTCTGCTCCGGCGCCGACGTCAGCGCGAGCGCGGCGCGCGACGGCGAGCCCGGCGATGCGACTCACAAGGCGCTTTCCGACCATTATCACCCGACGATCCAGGCGATCGCCGATCTTCCGGTGCCGGTGGTGAGCGCGGTACAGGGCGCCGCAGCCGGGATCGGGTGCAGCCTGGCGCTGGCGGCGGATTTCTGTATCGCGGGCGAAAGCGCCTATTTCCTGCAGGCGTTCGTCAACATCGGGCTGGTGGCGGACGGCGGCGCGAGCTGGATGCTGCCTCGGCTGATCGGCCGTGGCCGCGCGATGGAGATGCTGCTGCTGGGCGAGCGGATCAAGGCGGAGCGGGCGCTCGAATGGGGGCTCGCCTATCGCCTGGTCCCCAACGACGTGCTCGAGAACGAGGCGTGGATGTTCGCCGACCGGCTGGCGCGCGGTCCCACCGTCGCGATGGGACTGATGCGCCAGCAGGTCGCCTATGGCATGAGTCACAGTCTCGCCGAGACGATGGAGCGCGAGGCCGAGAACCAGCGCGCCGCGCGGCGGACCGCGGACGCGACCGAGGGCGGGGCCGCCTTCCTTCAGAAGCGCGATGCGGAATTCAAGGGTGCGTGATTCCCGCTGAGCGGCGTGGATGCACCCGGACGTGCGAAAGAGTAGAGATTGCGAATGGCTGACAAACCCACGCTCGACGACTGGAAGGCGCTTGCCGCCAAGGAAGTGAAGGGGCGCGACCTGGGGTGGGAGACGCCCGAGGGCATCGCGGTGAAGCCGCTCTATACCGCGCAGGATGCCGCCGATCCGGGCCTGCCGGGCTTCGCCCCCTATACGCGCGGCGTGAAGGCCAGCATGTATGCGGGGCGCCCCTGGACGATCCGCCAATATGCCGGCTTCTCCACCGCCGAGGAGTCGAACGCCTTCTATCGCCGCAATCTCGCGGCGGGGCAGAAGGGGCTGTCGGTCGCGTTCGATCTGGCGACGCACCGCGGATACGACAGCGATCATCCGCGCGTGACGGGAGACGTCGGCAAGGCGGGCGTCGCGATCGACACGCTCGAGGACATGAAGATCCTGTTCGACGGCATCCCGCTCGACACCATGTCGGTGAGCATGACGATGAACGGCGCGGTGCTGCCGTGCCTGGCCTTCTACATTGTCGCGGCGGAAGAGCAGGGCGTATCGCAGGACCAGCTCTCGGGGACGATCCAGAACGACATCCTCAAGGAGTTCATGGTCCGCAACACCTATATCTACCCGCCCGAGCCCTCGATGCGGATCGTGGCGGACATCATCGCCTACACCTCCGAAAACATGCCACGATTCAATTCGATCTCGATCAGCGGCTATCACATGCACGAGGCCGGGGCGACGGCTGTGCAGGAGCTGGCGTTCACGCTGGCGGACGGCATGGCCTATGTCCGCGCGGCGCTTGGTCGCGGGCTGGATATCGATGCCTTCGCCGGGCGGCTCTCCTTCTTCTTCGGCATCGGCATGAACTTCTTCATGGAAGTGGCGAAGCTGCGCGCCGCGCGGACGCTCTGGAGCCGGATCATCGCCGATTTCGGCGGCAATGCGCGCAGCCAGATGCTGCGCACGCATTGCCAGACGAGCGGCGTCTCGCTGACCGAGCAGGACCCGTACAACAACGTCATCCGCACCACGATCGAGGCGATGGCGGCGACGTTCGGCGGAACGCAGAGCCTGCACACCAATGCGCTGGACGAAGCGGTCGCGCTGCCCACCGAATTTTCCGCCAGGATCGCGCGCAACACGCAGCTGATCCTCCAGGAAGAGACGGGGATGACCAACGTCGTCGATCCGCTTGGCGGCAGCTATTATGTCGAGGCGCTGACGCAGGAACTGGCCGACAAGGCCTGGGCGCTGATCGAGGAAGTCGAAGCCGCCGGCGGGATGACCGACGCGGTCGCCAAGGGTATCCCCAAGGAGCATATCGAGCGGGCCGCGGCGGCGCGGCAGGCGCGGATCGACCGCGGCGAGGACGTGATCGTCGGCGTGAACAAATATCGTCCGGCGCAAGCCGACGAAATCGACATCCTCGACATCGACAATGCCAAGGTGCGCGCCGACCAGATTCGCCGAATCGAGCGCGTCCGCGCCGAGCGTGACGAGAAGGCGGCGCAGGCCGCGCTGGGGGCACTGCGGCAGGGAGCGGCGGGCGACGCCAATCTCCTCGGCCTGTGCGTCGAGGCGGCGCGCGCGCGCTGCACGCTCGGCGAAATGTCGGCGGCGATGGAGGCGGTGTTCGATCGGCACGGGGTGAGCGTCACCCCGATCCGCGGCGTCTATGGCCCGGCCCATGCCGAGGATGCGGGCTGGGCGCGCGCCGAGGAAGGCGTGGCCGCGCTCGAACGGCGGTTGGGCCGCCGCCCGCGCATCCTGGTCGCCAAGATGGGGCAGGACGGGCATGATCGCGGCGCGAACGTGGTCGCATCGGCGTTCGCCGATCTGGGCTTCGATGTCGTCTCGGGACCGCTGTTCCAGACGCCCGAGGAAGCCGCGCGGCTCGCGATCGAGCGCGAGGTCGACGTGGTCGGCGCATCGAGCCTGGCGGCAGGGCACAAGACGCTGGTCCCCGAGCTGATCCGGCGGCTGCGGGAGGCGGGGCGGCCCGACATCAAGGTGGTCGCCGGGGGCGTGATCCCGTCGCAGGATTATGAGTTCCTCCGCGAGGCGGGGGTGCAGGCGATCTTCGGGCCCGGCACGAATCTCGTGACCGCCGCGGCCGAGGTGCTCAAGCTGCTGGGCCACAATATGCCGCCTGCCGAGGAGGCCGCCGAATGAGCGACGAGGAAACCGTCACCCCAGCGAAGCTGGTCGATCCGGGTCCTGACACGGACATCCTGCTGTATGACTATTCCAAGTTCCTGCTGACGACGACGCTGCTCGCCTTCGGCGGCGTGCTGACGCTGTCGGGCAGTGACAAGGCGGAGGCGATCAAGCCGGCGACCCTCGTCGTGGTGCTGGTATCGCTGGCGATCAGCGGCTTTTCCTCGATTTCGGCGATCGCCGAAGTCATCACAGCGCGCCGCAAGGAAACGCCGCTGCCCCGGCGTGCCTGGTGGATGCACACCGCTGCGGTGGCGGGGCTCGGCGCCGGCGTCGGCGCCTTTTCGTTTATCTGGTTGGGAGTATTGTTTTGACGCCGCGTACCGACTGGACCCGCGATGAGATCGCCGCACTGTTCGACCTGCCGTTCACCGAACTGCTGTTCCGTGCGTCCGAGGTGCATCGTGCGCATCACGCAGCGGACGAGGTTCAGCTGTGTACGCTGCTGTCGATCAAGACCGGCGGCTGCCCGGAGGATTGCGGCTATTGCTCGCAGAGCGTGCATGCCGACAGCGGCGTGAAGGCGACCAAGCTGATGGACCCGCGCGAAGTGCTCCAGCGCGCGGCGCAGGCGAAGGACAATGGCTCGCAGCGCTTCTGCATGGGCGCGGCGTGGCGCAATCCCAAGGACCGCGACATGCCCGCGATCGTCGAGATCGTCAGCGGCGTGCGCGCGATGGGAATGGAAACCTGCATGACGCTCGGCATGCTGACGCCCAAGCAAGCGGCGATGCTGAAGGATGCGGGGCTCGACTATTACAACCACAACATCGATACCGCGCCCGAGAATTACGCGAACGTCATCTCGACGCGCAGCTTCGAGGAGCGCGTCGAAACGCTCGACAATGTCCGCAACGCCGGCATCAACGTCTGCTCGGGCGGGATCGTCGGCATGGGCGAGCAGCGCGGCGACCGCGTCGGCTTCCTCCATGCGCTGGCGACGCTGGAGCGGCATCCCGAAAGCGTGCCGATCAACGCGCTGGTGCCGGTGAAGGGCACTGTGCTGGGCGATATGCTTGCCGACACGCCGCTCGCGAAGATCGACGACATCGAATTTGTGCGTACCGTGGCGGTGGCGCGGATCACCATGCCGATGAGCATGGTGCGCCTTTCCGCCGGGCGCGAGAGCATGAGCGAGGCGACACAGGCTTTGTGCTTCCTGGCGGGCGCGAACAGCATCTTCACCGGCGACAAGCTGCTCACGGCAGCGAACGCGGGCGATGACGCCGATAGCGCGATGCTGGCGAAGCTGGGGTTGAAGCCGATGACCGGCGAAGAGCCGATGCGGGCGTGCCGGATGGAAGCCGCTGCGGAATGAGGATGCGCGGGCTTTTCGTTTTGGCGGCAGCAGTGGCGGCGACGCCTGCCGCTGCGCAGGATGCGACGGCTGGCCAGCAAATCGGCTTCGGGACCAGCTATCGGCTCGCCTCGACGACGATGGATGCCGAGCGGACGGTGAACGTCTGGGCGCCGCCCGGATGCGATGCCGAAAGCGCCTGCCCGGCGCTCTACGTTATCGACGGCGGGCTGGCGCAGGACTGGTATCATATCGCCGGCCTCTCGCATCTCGGCGCCCTCTCCGGCATGTACCCGGCGATGGTCGTCGTCGGGGTCGAGACCGGGGACCGGGTGAACGAGCTTGCGCCTACGGCCAGCGACCCGGAGATACTGGCGGAGTATCCCACCGCGGGCCATGCCGAGCGGTTCCGCCGCCACCTCGCCGACGAAGTGATCCCTTTCGTCGAGGCGCGCTACAATCTGGCGGGCGAGCGCGCGGTGATCGGGGAGTCGCTCGCGGGACTCTTCATCGTCGACACCTTTCTGACGCAGCCGGATCTGTTCGATCGCTATCTCGCGATCAGCCCCAGCCTGTGGTGGGATCGCGTGGCGGTCGGCCGCACCGCGCGGGCCGCGCTCGACGCGCAGGACGGCGCCGAGCGGCGGCTTTACCTCACCGTCGCCGACGAAGGCGGGCTGCACCAGCTCGGCATGGACCTGCTGGTCGCGGCGCTTCGGCAGCGGGCACCGGAGGGATTGCGCTGGACCTATGTGCCGCGGCCCGATGAAGCGCATTCGACCATCTACCATGGCGCGGCACTCGACGCGTTGCGCTGGTCCTATGCCGACCCGACCGAAGGAGAAGCGGAATGACGGCCTGGCTATTGCTGACGCTCGCTGTGGCCCTGCAGGATGCGCCGTCGCGCGACTGTTCCGATCCGCAGACCCAGAGCGCGATGACCGCCTGCGCCGGCGCGGAGTTCGAGCAGGCCGACGTCGCGCTGAACGCGCAATGGAACGAGACGCTCGCCGCGATGCGCGCGCGCGATGCGGACGGACATGGGACTTCGGCCGGCGACGCGCCGGGCTATGTCGATGCGCTGATCGCGGCGCAGCGGGCGTGGCTCCGCTTCCGCGACACGCACTGCCGGACCGAAGGCTATGTCGCGCGCGGCGGATCGATGCAGCCGATGCTGGTCGCCAGTTGCAAGGCGATGCTGACGCGCACGCGCACCCGGCAGCTGCGCGAACTGCTCCACTCGATGACGATGTGAAGGCGAATTGATGTTCAAGAAAATCCTGGTCGCCAATCGCGGCGAAATCGCGTGCCGCGTCATGCGGACGGCAAAGCGCATGGGGATCGCCACCGTCGCGGTCTATTCGGATGCCGATGCGCGCGCGCCGCACGTTCAGATGGCCGATGAGGCAGTGCGGCTCGGCCCGCCGCCCGCGAGCGAGAGCTATCTGCTCGCCGACAAGATTCTTGAGGCCGCGAAGGCGACCGGCGCCGATGCGATCCACCCCGGCTATGGCTTCCTGTCGGAGCGCGAGAGCTTCGCCAAAGCGTGCGCCGATGCCGGCGTGGCGTTCATCGGCCCGCCGCCGAACGCCATCGCGGCGATGGGCGACAAGATCGAATCGAAGAAGCTCGCCAAGGAAGCGGGGGTGAACGTCGTCCCCGGTTTCCTGGGCGAGATCGCCGATACCGACGCGGCGGTGAAGATCGCGGGGGACATCGGCTATCCGGTGATGATGAAGGCCTCGGCGGGCGGTGGCGGCAAGGGGATGCGGCTCGCCTGGTCCGAACAGGATGTCCGCGACGGGTTCGAGGCGACCAAGCGCGAAGGGCTGGCGAGCTTCGGCGACGACCGCGTCTTCATCGAGAAGTTCATCGAGAGCCCCCGGCATATCGAGATCCAGGTGCTCGGCGACCAGCACGGCAACATCGTCTATCTGGGCGAGCGCGAATGTTCGATACAGCGCCGCCACCAGAAGGTGGTCGAGGAAGCGCCGTCGCCCTTCGTCACGCCTGACATGCGCAAGGCGATGGGCGAGCAGGCGGTCGCGCTCGCCCGCGCCGTCGGCTACTACAGCGCCGGCACGGTCGAGCTGATCGTCTCGGGCGCCGATACGACGGGCGAGAGCTTCTACTTTCTCGAAATGAACACGCGGCTCCAGGTGGAGCATCCGGTGACCGAAGCCGTGACCGGGCTCGATCTCGTCGAGCAGATGATCCGTGTCGCGGCGGGCGAGAAGCTGGCGTTCGGGCAGGAAGACGTGCGGCTGAATGGCTGGGCGATCGAGAACCGCGTCTATGCCGAGGATCCGTATCGCGGCTTCCTGCCGTCGACCGGGCGGCTGGTCCGCTATCTGCCGCCTGCGTCCCGCGAGACTGATTATAGCCACCCGTTCGTCCCGAGCGAAGTCGAGGGACGTGCCGCGGACGGCGCGGCTAGTGTCTCGACTTCGAACGGGCCGGGAAGCCGCGGTGGCGGATATACCCGCGTCGATGATGGCGTGGTCGAAGGCTCGGAAATCTCGATGTTCTACGATCCGATGATCGCCAAGCTCGTCACCTGGGCGCCGACGCGCGACGAAGCGGCCGAACGGCAGGTCGCTGCGCTCGACCGGTTCCGCATCGAGGGCATCGGCCACAATGTCGATTTCCTGTCGGCGATCATGCAGCACCCCCGCTTTCGCGAGGGGGCGCTGACCACCGGCTTCATCGCCGAAGAGTATCCCGAGGGATTCCAGGGCGCGCCGACGGACGCGACGCTGCGGCGCAAGCTTGCCGCGCTGGCGACGGTGATCGATCTGGCCCGTGCCGAACGCGACGCCAGGATCTCGGGCCAGCTGACCGATCATCCACCTCTGTCGCCCGATCGTGTCGTGACCGTCGATGGCGATCGTTTCGAGCTCTCGATCGACGGCTATGACGGCGGCCTTCTGGTCAACTATGACGAGGATGAGCCGCCGCTCGACGTTGTAGGACACTGGCGTCCGGGCGAGCCGCTGTTCGCGGCGAGAGTCGACGACGAACCGATCACGGTCGGAGTCGCCCGGACCCGCAGTGGCTGGCGGCTGACCGCGCATGGCGCCTCCCACAGTGTCGAGGTGCTGCCGCCGCATGTCGCGCGCTACCGGCGACACATGATCGAGAAGGTGCCGCCGGACATGAGCAAGTTCCTGCTCTGTCCGATGCCGGGGTTGCTGACGACGCTGCACGTCGGCCCGGGCGACACGGTGGAAGCGGGGCAGCCGCTCGCAGTCGTAGAGGCGATGAAGATGGAGAACATCCTGCGCGCCGAGCGGGCCGGAACCGTCAAGGCGGCGAATTACACGCCCGGCGACAGCCTGGCCGTCGATGCGGCGATCCTCGAATTCGAGTGATCGCCCGCCGTTCCATGCCGCCTGCGTAACGATCCTCTCCGGTACAATACGCAGGCGGAGATTTGCGCTGGATCAACTCTGCGCAACGACCGTGGGCGTAGCCCGGCCGCCTGAACAACAGGAGGCACAACATGCGTTCCGCTCTACTTCTCGCAGCATTGGCCGGCAGTGCCATTGCGGTCCCCGCGCAGGCGCAGACCGCCCGTGAAGGGGGCGACTGGCTCGTCCGGCTCCGCGGCATCCTCGTCTCGCCGACCGAAGACTCCGGGCCCGTCACACCCGGCTTCCCCGGCAGCGAGGTCGGCGTCAGCGACAGCTTCATGCCCGAAGTCGATTTCACCTATATGGCGACTCCGAACCTAGGTTTCGAATTGATCCTCGCCACCACCAATCATGAGGTGACGGGTCGGGGGTCGCTCGAGCCGGTGGGCGAACTCGCCGATACCTGGGTGCTGCCGCCGACGCTGACGATGCAATACCACTTCCTGCCCGAGGGACGTGTGCATCCCTATCTCGGCGCGGGCGTGAACTACACGATCTTTTATTCGACCAATGCCAGCGACGCGCTGGAAGCCGCGATCGGTGCCACCTCGATCGAGATGGACGACAGCTTCGGATATGCGCTTCAGGCCGGGATCGACTTCGATATTTCCGACACCGTGTTCGTGAATGCGGACGTGAAATATATCGACATCGACACCACCGCGACGTTGCGCACCGGCGCCGCCGTGAACACGGTGGACGTGAGCATCGATCCGGTCGTCGCCGCGATCGGCCTCGGTATCCGCTTCTGATCGAACGGGGAGGGCGCCTGCCGGCGCTCTCCCTCCGTTCCTCCGTGCGACAGCTGGAGATCGGCGCTAGCAGCCGGACCGGGAATTGCCCCGGCCGGCCATTTTTGTGCCTGAGCGCGATCGCCGAGCGGAGCTGCGGTGTGAAACCGCCTGCCGGTCGACGCCGGAAGCCCGCCGTGGCCGAGTCAGCGGCCCGGCTTGCCACCCCTCCGTTCGCAGACCATCGCATGGCAGGCGACCGCACAGGGCCCCTCGCGTCGCGGGTGCGGCTTGCCGGGGTTCAGCGGGATGTCGATGCTGCCGATGCCGCCGCAGATCGCGACCGAGAACGAGTCGGACGATTGCGCCGGGGCGGGCGGCGCCGCCAGCGTGAGCGGTGGCAGCAGGAGCAACAGCCGCCGGTTCATTGCCGAGGTTCCTCGCCCTCGTCCTCGTCGATCAGGATGCGCATTCCCGCGCCGTCGAGGTCGTCATACTGCCCCGAATTCAGCGACCAGAGAAAGGCGACAAGGCCGCCGAGGCCGAGCAGCAGCGCGGCGGGGATGAGGAAGGCGAGGCCGTTCATCGCGCCGATCCCCGCAGGCGCAGCGAATTGGCGACGACGATCAGTGACGACCCGGACATCGCCAGCGCGGCGATAAGCGGAGTCACCTGCCCGGCGATCGCCAGCGGCACGGCGAACACGTTGTAGCCGATCGCCAGCGCGAAATTCTGCCGGACGACCCGCAGCGTTCGGCGCGCGGCGCGCACCGCGACCGGCACGGGCTCGAGACCGTCTCCGAGGAAGACGAGATCGGCCGCGGTCTGGCCGACGTCGCTTGCCGAGGCGGGGGCCATCGATACGTGCCCGGCGGCGAGCGCGGGGCCGTCGTTGAGGCCATCGCCGACCATCAGCACGTGTTGGCCCTCGCTGCGTAGCGCTTCGATCCGTTCGAGCTTGGCGTCCGGCGTCAGCTGCGCCGCAGCGGGAATCCCGAGTTCCCGGGCGACCGAATTGACCGCTTCGGCTCGATCACCCGACAGGATAGCGGAATCGATCCCGATCGCGCGCAGCTCGGCCAGCGCCTGCGCGGCGCCGGGGCGAAGCGCGTCGGCGAAGCGCAACAGGCGCGGCGGCGCATCGCCCAGGCGGAAAGCAGTGGCGAGGCTCGCCTCGGGCGCGGCGACGCCGACCCAGTCCGGAGCGCCTAGCCGGACGCGCCGACCGTCGGCGAGCACTGCCTCGATGCCGCGCCCGGGCACCTCGTGCAGCTCCGAAACATCGGCGGCGCGCGCGCCGTCGGCTTCGAGCGCCTGCGCCAGCGCGCGGGCAAGGGGGTGGCGGCTCGCGCGGGCGAGTGCGAGCGCGACCGGTGCCTCCGCGGAATCGAGCGCCAGCGGCCGCTGCGCAGCGGGACGACCGAGCGTGAGCGTCCCGGTCTTGTCGAAGCGCGCCGTATCGGCCTCGGCCAGCCGCTCGATCGCCGACCCGTCCTTCACCAGGATCCCGCGCCGCATCAGCGCGCCGGCGGCGACAACCTGCGCCGCGGGGACCGCCAGACCGAGCGCGCAGGGGCAGGTGATGATGAGCACGGCGACTGCGATCAGCAGCGCGTCGTGCCAGCCAGCGCCCACCAGCATCCAGCCCAGGAACGAAAGCGCCGCCAGCGCATGGACTGCAGGCGCATAGAAGCGCGCGGCCCGATCGGCGATGCGAAGGTAGCGCGATCGGCTCTGCCCCGCCGCATCCATCATCCGCGCGATTTCGGCGATGGTGGTGAGTTCGCCCGCGGCAGTGACGCGCACCGTGATCGGCGCGTCGAGATTGAGCGTGCCTGCGACGGCACGGGCGCCGGGCGCCACCGGCTCGGGCCGGCTCTCGCCGGTGATGAGCGAGAGGTCGAGGCTGCTGCTGCCGCTTTCGACCACACCGTCCGCCGCAAGCCGCTCGCCCGCCGCGACGATCAGCCGCATGCCCGGCTCGATCGCGTCGGCCTTCAGCCAGGCAGTGCCGCCGTCGGGCAGGATCACCGTGCCGCCGGGTGCGGTCTGGCGCAGCAGTGTTTCGACGCCGGTGCGCGCGCGATCGCGCATCACGCTGTCGAGGAAACGCCCGCACAGCAGGAAGAAAAGCAGCATGATCGCGCTGTCGAAATAGGCGTGCGCACCGCCGGTGGCGGTCTCGAACAGGCTGAGCGCCGTCGCCAGCACCACCCCGATCGAGATCGGCACGTCCATGTTGGTGCGCCCGCGCTTGAGCGCGGCCCATGCCGAGCGGAAAAAGGGCTGCCCCGCATAGGCGATGGCGGGCATGGCGATCAGCGCGGAGAGCCAGTGGAACAGCTCGCGCGTCTCACCCTCGGCCCCCGACCAGACCGAGACCGACAGCAGCATAACGTTCATCGCCGCGAAGCCGGCGACGGCGAGCGCCCGCACGAGGCCGCGCGTCTCGCCGGGCTGTGCCGGCGCCGCGGCGCCGATCGGCTCGGCGTCGAAGCCGATGC
Source organism: Sphingosinithalassobacter sp. LHW66-3 (assembly GCF_050703275.1). Taxonomy (GTDB): domain Bacteria; phylum Pseudomonadota; class Alphaproteobacteria; order Sphingomonadales; family Sphingomonadaceae; genus Sphingomonas. Next base: position 860,220 of record NZ_CP193482.1, on the reverse strand, counting down.
GCGCGAGCGCTTCGCGCAGCGCGCCCGCGTCGATGCTGCCGTCGTGATTGACGAGCACGCGCTTGCTGGTGACGTTCACGCGCGCCGAGCGGACGCCGGGCAGCGGCGTCAGCTCGCGCTCGATCTTCGCAATGCAGCTCGCGCAGCGGATGCCAGGAACGCTGAAGGCGCTATGGGCTTCGGCAGTGGTCACGCCGTCACTTCCTCGACGAAGGCGGCGCGATCGGGCCCGCGCTCGACGCCGAGACGCAGGCGCCAGCGCCCTACGGGCAGGCGGGTGTTGGCGACGTAGCGCCCCGGCTCGGCTTCGTGGAAGGTGAGCGGCACTTCGGGAAGTCGGCCCAGCGGATGCGTGGCCGTCGCGCGCATCGTCGCGCCCGCGAGAGGTCCCGCGGCATCGGCGATGACGACGAGCCGCCGGTCGATCACCTGCACCCGGGTCGACCAGCCGAGCCGTTCCTGCGCACGCGCATCGGCGAGCCAGCCGTTGAACTTCTGGCTGGCGACATAGCTGTTCTTCACCACTACGCCGCCGAAGGTGCGCGTCGCGAACGTCGCCATCGTCACGTTGACTCCGATGATGACGCCGAAGAAGCCGATCATCGCCGCCAGCATGTGCCAGCCCGTAAAGCGTCGCAGCATCAGTTTTCTCCCGGCCGGTCGAAGCGGACGCTGTCGACGTCCTCTGCCGGCGTTCCGTCGAGGCTGGTCAGGCGGAAGCGGAATTCGGCGGGCGCTTCGCCTTCGCGCGGCGCGCGAACGTAGATGCGCCGCCGTTCGACCTGATCGGGCCCCACTTCGATTTCGAGCGCTGCCGCGGCGCTGTCGTCGCTGCCCAGCGAATCCCACATCACCGCGCCGGGCAGCCCTTCGATCGAGACCCGGACCGGGCGGGGCCGCGTCTCCATGTTGCGGATCTTGACCGTATAGGCGTTGCGCACCTCGCCGCCGGAGAGCTGGACGTAGAGCGGGTTGCGCTCCTGCCCCACCGAAAGGTCGAGCCGAGTGCGCTGGCCGAGCATGAACAACATGCCGAGGCCCACTGCCGCCCAGAGGCCGAAATAGAGGAAGGTGCGCGAGCGGAAGATGGTGCGGCGGACCGGGACCGGCGCGGCGCCCTTGCGCTCCGCGTCGCAATCCTCGAGCGTCGCATAGTCGATCAGCCCGCGCGGACGATCGACCTTCGCCATCATCTCGTCGCAGGCATCGATGCACAGCGCGCAGGTGATGCAGCCGATCTGCGGCCCCTCACGGATGTCGATCCCGGTGGGGCACACCGCAACACAGGCGTTGCAGTCGATGCAGTCGCCGACAGGATCGTCGCTCTGGCGCTTGGTTCCGCGGCTGCGCGGTTCGCCGCGCCAGTCCTTGTAGGTGACGATCAGCGAACGCTCGTCGAGCATCGCCGACTGGATGCGCGGCCAGGGGCACATGTAGATGCACACCTGCTCGCGCATCCAACCGCCGAGCCAATAGGTGGTGAAGGTGAGCACGCCGATCGTCAGATAGGCGACGGTCGCGGCGTCGCCGGAAACGAGGTCACGTGCGAGCGTCGGCGCGTCGGCGAAGTAGAAGACCCAGGCGCCGCCCGTGAGGACCGCAACGATCAGGAAGGCGGCGTGCTTGGTGACTCGCTTGAAGATCTTCTTCGGCCCGAGCGGCGCCTTCTTGAGACGCAGCTGGGCATTGCGGTCGCCGTCGATGAACCGCTCGATATGGAGATAGAGGTCGGTCCAGACCGTCTGCGGGCAGGCATAGCCGCACCAGGCGCGCCCGACAGTGGAGGTCAGCAGGAACAGGCCGACACCCGCCATCACCAGCAGGCCCGCGACATAATAGAATTCGTGCGGCCAGATCTCGATCGAGAAGAAGTAGAAGCGCCGGTTGGCGAGATCGACCAGCACCGCCTGATCCGGCGCATAGGGCCCGCGATCCCATCGCAGCCACGGCGTGATGTAGTAGATCGCGAGCGTCACGCCCAGGATCGCCCACTTCAGCCGCCGGTAAAAGCCGTTGACCGCACGCGGAAAGACGTCGGCGCGGCGGGCGTAGAGCCCGCCGCCCTTCTGTGCCTTGCCGGTGCGGTCGGAATGCGTCGACATTATTCGGCTTCCGTTTCCCCGGCGACGGGCGCGTCGGGAGAGGTGACCGGATCGCCCACATTGGCGGACTGCTCGCCGCCGCCCAGCGAGTGGACATAGGCCGCGAGCATCTTGATCGTGACTGGATCGAGGCGGCCGTCCCAGGCCGGCATCATGCCGCGGCGCGAGTTGGTGACCGTTTCGTTCAGCGTGGCCCGGTCGCCGCCGTAGAGCCAGATCGGATCGGTGAGGTTGGGCGCCCCGAACGCGCGCGAGCCGGTGCCGTCCGCGCCATGGCAGGCGGCGCAGTTGTTCGCGAAGATCGTGGCGCCGCGCCGGGCCGACTGGCTCGGCTGCTCCTGACGCGAGATCACGCGGACATAGGAGACGACGTCTTCGATCTCTTCCGAGCTCAGGATCCCGTCGCGGCCGAACGCCGGCATCAGCGACATGCGCGTATCCTCGTCACCCGGCTGGCGGATGCCGTGCGCGATCGTGTAGTGGATCGCGCTGAGATCGCCGCCCCATAGCCACTCGTCGTCGTTGAGGTTGGGATAGCCCTTGCTGCCCGCCGCCCCCGAACCGTGGCACTGGACGCAGTTCACGCGGAAGGCGGCGGCGCCACCGGCGATCGCGGCGCGCATCAGCGGCGATTCCGGATCGAGCCGCTCGATCGGGATGCGCGCGAGCTCCTCGGTCACCGAGGCGCGCTCGGCCTCGGCAGCCGCCACGTCCTTTTCGAGCTGGCCGCGGCTCGACCAGTTGAGCACGCCCGCGGTCGCGCGGTCGAGCAGCGGAATGGCCGGATAGGCGATGCAGTAGCCGATCGCGAAGATGATGGTGGCATAGAAGGTCCACAGCCACCAGCGGGGCAGCGGCGTGTTGAGCTCCTGGATGCCGTCCCACTCGTGGCCCTTGAACTCGGTGCCGGTGGCGGCGTCGATCTGCTTGTCTTCGTGGTCGGTGCTCATTGACCGGGTTCCTCGTCGCGGAGCGGGATGGTGCGGGCCTCTTCCATGTGCGCGCGGGCGGAGGGCCGCAGCGCGCGCCACACGGCGAAGAGGAACACGCCGAACAGGAAGAGCAGTCCCCAGCTGTCGGCGAAGTGGCGCAGCGTGTCGTAAGTGCTCATTGGGTCACCACCTCCTGCGCCTCGACGGCATCGGTATCGACCAGCGTGCCGAGCATCTGGAGATAGGCGACGACGGCATCCATCTCGGTCACCTGATCGGGGTTGCCGTCGAAATCGCGGACCTGCGCCTTGGGATAGCGCTGCAGGAAATCCTCGGCGTCGGCGTCGTTCGTCGCCTGGAGGATCAGGTCGGCTTCGGCCTGGGCGATGTCCTCGTCGCTATAGGGAACGCCGACGGCGCGCAGCGCCCGCAGATTGGCGTCGATCCCTTCGGCTCGCAGCCGGCGCTCGGCGAGGAAGGCGTAGTCGGGCATGATCGATTCGGGCACCACCGAGCGCGGGTCGATCAGATGCTGGACGTGCCATTCGTCCGAATAGCGGCCGCCGACGCGCGCGAGGTCCGGCCCGGTGCGCTTCGATCCCCATTGGAACGGGTGATCGTACATGCTTTCCGCAGCCAGGCTGTAATGGCCGTAGCGCTCCACTTCGTCGCGGAACGGACGGATCATCTGACTGTGGCAGTTGTAGCAGCCTTCGCGGATGTAGATGTCGCGACCCGCCTGTTCGAGCGGAGTGTAGGGGCGTATCCCCTCCACTTTCGCGACGGTCGAGCGGATCCAGAAGAGCGGGGCGATTTCGACGATCCCGCCGATCGCCACGGTGATGAGGGCGAGCACGAGCAGCAGCGTGACGTTGCGCTCGATGCGGCCGTGGTCGAGGAGCTTTGCCATTGATCTATCGTCCTTATTCGGCGGCCAGCATCTTGGGCTTGGTGGCGGGCGGCGCCCCGGCGGGAAGCGGCTTGTCTGCCGCCGGATCATAGTGCGCGTCGGTGAGCGGCTTTTCGTCGCGGAGCTTGCCGCGCACGGTCATCCAGACGTTGTAGACCATGAACAGGGCGCCCAGCAGGTAGAGCCCGCCGCCCGCGGCGCGGATCAGATAATAGGGCTGCATCGCGACGACGACTTCGGCGAAGCTGTAGACCAGATAGCCGTCGGGCCCGTATTCGCGCCACATCAGCCCCTGCATGATGCCCGCCACCCACATCGAGGAGGCGTAGAGCACGATGCCCAGCGTCGCCGCCCAGAAGTGCCAGTTGACCATGCGCAGCGAGTAGAGCCGCTCACGGTTCCACAGGCGTGGGACCATGAAATAGACCGCGGCGAAGGTGATCATTCCGTTCCAGCCGAGCGCGCCGGAATGGACATGGCCGATCGTCCAGTCGGTGTAGTGGCTGAGCGAGTTGACGCTCTTGATCGACATCAGCGGGCCTTCGAAGGTCGCCATGCCGTAGAAGGCGAGCGCGAGCACCATCATGCGGATGATCGGATCGGTGCGGATCTTGTCCCACGCGCCCTGGAGCGTCATCAGGCCGTTGATCATGCCGCCCCAGCTCGGCATCCACAGCATGACCGAGAAGACCATGCCCAGCGTCTGCGCCCAGTCGGGCAGCGCGGTATAGTGAAGGTGGTGCGGACCCGCCCAGATGTAGAGGAAGATCAACGACCAGAAGTGGATGATCGACAGCCGGTAGCTGTAGATCGGACGCTCGGCCTGCTTGGGCACGAAATAGTACATCATGCCCAGGAAGCCGGCGGTGAGGAAGAAGCCGACGGCGTTGTGGCCGTACCACCATTGGGTCAGCGCATCCTGCACGCCCGAGAAGGCGGAATAGCTCTTCGTGCCGAGGAAGCTGACCGGGACCGCCAGATTGTTGACGACGTGAAGCATCGCCACGGTGACGATGAACCCGAGATAGAACCAGTTGGCGACGTAGATGTGCGGCTCGTGGCGCTTCAGGATCGTCGCGACGAAGACGGCGAGATAGGCGACCCAGACGATCGTGAGCCACAGATCGACATACCATTCGGGCTCGGCATATTCGCGCGCGGCCGTGACGCCCATGACGTAGCCGGTGGCGGCGAGGACGATGAAGAGCTGATATCCCCAGAAGACGAAGCGGGCGAGGCCGGGGAGCGCCAGCCGCGCGCGACACGTCCGCTGGACCACGTAGAAGCTCGTCGCGATCAGCGCATTGCCGCCGAAAGCGAAGATCACCGCCGAGGTGTGGAGCGGGCGCAGGCGCCCGAAGCTGGTGTATTCGATGCCGAGGTTGAGCGCCGGAAAGGCGAGCTGGAGCGCGATGTAGAGCCCGACCAGAAAGCCGACAACGCCCCAGAAGACCGTCGCGATCGTGCCCCATCGCACGACTTCGTCGTCATATTCGCGAGCGACGCGCTTGGGCGGCGCGTCCTTGCTGGCGTGCGTCATTGCCGCATAGGCGGCGATCAGGCCCGCGCCCGCGAAGATCGCCATGTGCACGGCGAATGCAGGATCCGCTGTGGCGGCGGCGGCAAGCAACGCCAGGATCGCGAGGAATAACCAGGCAAAACCCCTGGTGACGACATCGTCCATGTTCGGCCCCTATCTTCGCCCTTTGTGGGCTGCGCTCTTCGGGGCGGGATGGCCGCAGCGATTTGATCGCGATCAAATTCGCCGATGCTCGGCTTCCGGCCCGTGGCGTTCCTGTATGAAGAGCACCCGGTCCTCAGAAATACGTAGAGGTACGAGCAGGCAGGGCGGCGCAGTAGAAAGGGGCCGCGGGTGGGAACCCTTTGCCGCCGATGCGTTGACGGGGGGAGCGAAGGAGCAGCGCCAATGCAGATCCCCTATTGCGGCACGCCACCGGTTCCCGCCGAGCTGCTCGGCCGATTCAACGCCGATCCGGTGCTGATCGCCGTGCTTCTGTTGATCGCGGGGCTGCACTTGCGGCGCGTGGCGCGCAGCGGTGGCCCGACGGGGGCGGTGGCGGTCGGATGGGCAGTGACGGCGGCAGCGCTGCTCTCGCCGCTCTGCGCGCTGTCGGTCTCGCTGTTTTCCGCGCGCGTGGGGCAGCACATGATCCTCGCGCTGATCGCCGCGCCGCTGATCGCGCTCGGCCTTCCCCGCAGCCGCGAGGCATCGGCCGGCGCGATGCTGGCGAGCGGAGCGGCGTTCGCGGCGGCGCTGTGGCTGTGGCACATGCCGGCGCCCTATGCCGCCACCTTCCGCTCCGATCTGATCTACTGGACGATGCACGCCACGCTGTTCGGAAGCGCAGTGCTGCTGTGGCGCGACTTGGTCCAGCACCGCGTCGGCGGCACCTTTTCAGTGCTGGCGCTGGGTGGCCTCACCAGCGTTCAGATGGGGCTGCTCGGCGCGATCCTCACCTTCGGCGCGGGTGCGATGTTCCCCGTGCATTACGCGACAACCGCGGCCTGGGGGCTCTCGCCGCTCACCGATCAGCAGCTCGGCGGACTGCTGATGTGGGTGCCGGGGCTGATCTTCTTTCTGGTCGCCGCGAAACGAACTGTCGACGCCGTGTTTTCTGCGGACGCAGCGCCGCACGCCCCCTGATGCCTGTCGATCTCGCGTCGCTTTCGCTGGTGCTGCTCCTGGCGATCTTCGTCGGCGCGGGGGTGGTCGTCTGGCAAGCCGGAACGCGAATGACGCGGCTGGTCGATACCTTCGCGGAGCGAACCGGACTCGGCCAGGCCTTCGCCGGAATGCTATTGCTGGGCGGTATCACTTCGCTTCCCGAAGTGGCGACGGTCGGCACCGCCTCGGCAACCGGCAATCCGGCGCTCGCTGTCAACAATCTGCTCGGCAGTGCCTCGATCAACATCCTGCTGCTGGCGATCGCCGATCTGGTGTTCGGCAAGGATGCGCTCACCTCGCGCGCGGCGCGGCCCGCGACGCTGATGCAGGGCACGTTCGGAATGGTGCTGCTTTCCGGTGTCGCGATCGCCTGCGTGACCGGCGATTTCGAGGTGCCGTATCTCGGCACTGGGATCGGCACGCTGGTGCTGGCGTTCGGCTGTATCCAGGCGCTTCGCATCTCGGCGCGGTTCGAGCGCGAACATGTGTGGGAAGTGGTCAACCAACCCGAAAACCGGAAGGGCGAGCGCGAAAAGGACGAGCGCCCCACCGGCCGAGTGATCCTGTGGCTGGTGGTAGCTGCGGTGTCCATTCTGGTCGCCGGATCGGTGCTTTCGCTCACCGGCGACGCCATTGCGCAGAAGACCGGACTAGGCGCTTCGATGGTCGGCTTTGCCCTTGTCGGGCTGGGAACGTCGCTTCCCGAGCTGAGCTCGATCTTCGCGGCCTTGCGGCTGCGGCGCTACGAGATGGCGATCGGCGACATCTTCGGAACGAACCTGTTCAACGTCCAGCTGCTGCTGCTCGCCGATCTGGTCTATCGTGACGGGCCGGTGCTGGCGAATGCCGGCACCTTCGAAGTCGTCGCCGCGGGAATGGCGACGATCATGACCGGGGTGTTCGTGCTTGGGCTTCTCGAGCGGCGCGACAAGACGATCCTGCGCATGGGCCATGATTCGGCAATCGTCCTGCTGGTGTTCGGCTCAGGTCTCTTCCTGCTGTCGCGCTTCATCTAGGGGACCAGCAGCGCGGGGACGGTCTGGTACAGCACGCCGGCGACCGAAACGATCACCAGCAGGCGGACCGAAACGATCCACAGCTTGCGGCTGTCGGCGTCGTTCGGTGTGATCCTGCCGACCAGGAACCAGCAGAGCAACAACAGTATCAGCACCACCAGCGTGGCGACGCCGATGGCGACGCGCGACGACGCCCCCGCCTCGCCGTTCAGCACGATGCCGACGCTCGCCGCGCCATAGACGAACAGGAAATGCGCGAACCAGGCACTCGGCGGCGTGAGCAGCAGCAGCCAGGTGGCGAGGGTGTGGATGGGGCCGCTCACCCGACCAGCCTCGACCAGCCGCCGATCAGCGCATGGGCTGCGATCATCTGCGGCGTCAGCAGCGCCGTCCAGAGCAGGCGCAGGCATTGCTGCCCCACGCGCTTCTCGCGGTACACGCGCTCGCGCATCGCCGCCACCGCCATGAACAGCGCATAGATGGTGACGGCGACGATCAGCTGGCCGTTGAGGAAGCTGAACGTGTAGACCATCGCGCCATAGCTGGTAGCGCTCGGCACGATGTGCCACTTGCCCGCCAGTTCGACCGCGAAGGCGGCGAGCAGCAGCACGACCGACAGCAGCAGCCAGAACAGATATTTGCCCTTCGGCGCGCCGCGCGCGGGCAAGGTGGCGCTCGAGGCCCAGAGCGTCAGTGCGCTGAGACCGACCAGCGCGGACGAGACGAGCTGCGACCAGAGCAGCGGCGGTTCGATTCCCGGTGGAGGCCATGCCCCCGGCCGTCCGCCCCAGAGGAAGAACCAGCCGAACACCAGGCAGGCGAAGATCATCCCGAAGACGACCACCAGCACCGAGGTGGACCAGAAGCCGTGGTTCTTCGTGCCCGAGACGTAGCGCGGCAGCATCAGCCCCCCGCCGACATGGACCGGCTCGCCCGGCTCGCCATCCAGCTCCCACAGCCAGCGGCAGGCGGAATAGATCGCGCCGACGCCGAATATCGCTGCCAGCCACAGGATCTTCACGGTCAGCGAGAGGAAGAATCCGGCGGTACCGATCGCAGTGAACAGATGCCACACGCTGGGGCCGGGGATCGTCATCAGATATTGCGGCGTCGCGTTGATCGGGCTGGTGACGATCGTTTCGCGGCGCCCGGTCGGCGCATCCGGAAGGAACCACTGCCCCTTCTCGACTTCGTCCGAAAGGTCGGGGTTGGTCCACAGCGGCTCCCGGCTGTCGATCACCGGCAGCGAGCGCGCCGCGTAATCGCCCTGCGGCAGCCATTCGAGCGTGCCGCCCTTGTACACGTTGCCCGCCGGCGGCTCGCCGAAGCGAAACTTCTGGATCAGGTCGAAGACGACGATCGCGACGCCCGCGGCGAGGATCAGCGCGCCGATGGTGGAGACCATGTTGACGAAGCCGAGCCCCTGATCGGGCAGATAGGTGTAGACGCGGCGCGGCATGCCCATCAGCCCCGTCCAGTGCATGATGAGGAAGGTGCCGTTCATGCCGATGAACATCAGCCAGAAGGCCACCTTCCCGCGCTTCTCCGACAGCGCGTTCACGCTCACCATCGGCGTCCAGTAATAGATGGCGGCGAACAGCGGGAACACCATCCCGCCGATCAGCACGTAATGGAGGTGGGCAACGACGAAATAGCTGTCGTGCGCCTGCCAGTCGAACGGCACCATCGCGACCATCACCCCGGTGAGCCCGCCCATCACGAAGATCACGATCGCGCCGATCACGAACAGCGCGGGTACGTTGAGCTCGATCTTCTTCGCCAGCATCAGCGTGGCGATCCACGCGAACACCTGAACCCCCGCGGGGATCGACACCGCCATCGACGCGGCGGAGAAGAAGCTCACCGAGATGTCGGGAATGCCCGCCGCGAACATGTGATGCGCCCACACGCCGAAGCTGATGAACCCGGTGGCGATCAGGGCGAAGACGACCAGCCGGTGCCCGACGAGCGATTTGCGCGCGACGACCGGCACGATCATCGACGTCAGCCCCGCCGCCGGCAGGAAGATGATGTACACCTCCGGATGGCCGAAGAACCAGAAGAGATGCTGCCACAACAGCGGATCGCCGCCCGCCTCGGCGAGGAAGAAGGGCCAGTGGAACGCGCGCTCGAGCTCGAGCAGGATCGTCGAGAGGATGACCGCGGGGAAGCCGACGATGATCATGCCCGCGAAGACCAGCATCGCCCAGCCGAAGATCGGCAGCTTGTCGAGCGTCATTCCCGGCGAGCGGGTGCGCAGCACGCCGACGACGATTTCGATCGCGCCGGCGATGGCGCTGATCTCGATGAAGCCGATGCCGAGCAGCCACCAGTCCTGATTGCCGTCGGGCGAAAAAGTGTAGCTGGTGTGCGGCGGATACATGAACCAGCCGCCATCGGGCGCCACGCCCCAGAACAGCGACGTGAAGAACACGAGGCCGCCGATCAGATAGGCCCAGAAAGCGAAGGCGGACAGGCGCGGGAAGGGCAGGTCGCGCGCCGCGAACATCTGCGGCAGAAGCAGCACCCCCATTGCCTCCACCGCGGGCACGGCGAACAGGAACATCATGATCGTGCCGTGCATGGTGAAGACCTGGTTGTAGGTCTCCTGCCCCATGAACTCGTTCAGCGGCATCGCGAGCTGAAGCCGCATCAGCACCGCCAGGATGCCGCCCAGCACGAAGAACAGCAGCGCCGCGCCGACATACCAACTGCCGACATAATCGTTGTTGACGACGGTGAGCACGCGCCAGCCGCCGGGTTTCTCCCAGACCTTCTCCAGCAGCTCGAGCTCGCCCTCGGGCCGCTCGGAGCGGTCGGGCAGCCGGGCCTTCGCCCGCTCGAAGGCCTCGCATTCCTCTGCGTCGGTCATTCGAGCATCGAGAGCCATTGCGAGACTTCATGCGCCTCGGCTTCGGACAAATAGGGATAGGCGGGCATGAGGTTTCCGGGCTTCACTTCCTCGGCATGACGCGTCCAGCGCGTGAGATTCTCGGTCGTGTTCGGCAGGATGCCGGCGGCGATGGTGGTGCGGGTGGCCAGGTGGGTGAGTTCGGGCCCGGTGATGCCGCCCGCGATCATGCCGCGCACGCGATGGCAGCTGCCGCAGCCCAGCGCGTCGAAGCGGCGGGCGCCCGGCGCATTGGCCAGCGCGGGCGGAATAGGAAGCTGCTGATTGGCTTCCCAGGCCGCATAGTCGGCGGGCGGCAGCGCACGGACGCGGAACTGCATCAGCGCGTGCGGGCCGCCGCAATATTCGGCGCAGATCCCGAAATAGATGCCCGGACGGTCGGCCTGAAGGTTCAGATGATTGATCCGGCCGGGCACCATGTCGCGCTTGCCGCCCAGCTGGGGCACCCAGAAGCTGTGGATCACATTGGTCGAACGCAGCTCGAGGTGCACCGGGCGACCGACCGGGATCACCAGCTCGTTCGCCGTCTCGAAACCGGGATAGTTGATGCGCCACCACCAGCGCTCGCCGGTGATGCGCACGTCGAGCGCACCCGGACGCCGCTCACTGCTCGCGAGCGAGGCTGTCATGGTCAGCCCGATTACCAGCAGCACGGTGAGCACGCCGATCGGGAAGAAGAAGCCGAGCGCCAGCACCGTGCGCTCGTTGGCCAGCCGCGTCTTCAGTCTTTCCGAGCCGCGCAGAGCAATCCAGAGGAAAGCGAGCACGAGCAGCAGGATCAGGCCGCCGCCGATGAACAGTGCCCAGCTGAGCACCGCCACCGGATGCGCGGCGGGGCCTGCGCTTTCCAGCACGAGCGCGGCGCCTTCGGTCACTGCCCGGTCGCTCCTGGCATGTGGCTGCTCCTCCCGAGAGCCTGAATGCCTCGGTCCGCCAATGGTTGCGGCTCAACTCGTTTCGCTTCCGAAAATCGTCCGGAATTCGGGAACGCGAGCGGCGCTGGAGGTTTGTGGCTGCATGGGGCAGCTCTTCAGCCAGCGCGCGGACCGTCGGCTGCGCCGGATCGCGCTGGCGGTTCTGGCACTGGCGGTGCTGCTGTTCGCATGGGGGATGATGCGGACGAGCGGCGCGGCGGCAGGCGACGTCGGCAAGCCGGTGCCGCAGCCGATCCCGTTCAGCCATCGCCAGCATGTCTCGCTGGGGCTCGATTGCGCCACCTGCCACGAAACGGCGGATACGGCCGCCGAGGCGGGCATGCCCGGGACCGAGACTTGCCTTGCCTGCCACGACGACCTGTTCCGGGGCACCCGCGCGCTCCAGCCGCTGCACGAGGCGGCGCAGTCGAACCGGCAGATCGCCTGGAACGCCGTGACGAACCTGCCGGAGGTCGCACGCTTTCATCATGGGATGCACGTGCGCTCGGGCGTGCCCTGCGCCGCATGCCACGGCGACGTTGCGACGATGGAGACCACGACCAAGGCCAAGCCGCTGACGATGCAGTGGTGCGTCGAATGTCATCGCGAGGTGCAGGATCCGGCCTCCGACAGTGCGATCCGGCCGATTTCGGAATGGCATCGCGACCTCACCGATTGTTCGGTGTGCCATTATTGATGGCGCGCGACCCGGCTCTCGACGTCGCACGGGCGGCCTATCCGGAGCTGGCGGAAGCGGCGCTGGTCGACCGGCGCATGGCGCTGAAGCTGATGGCGGCATCGGCCGCGCTGGCGGCGGCGAGCGGCTGTACCGGGCCGGGCGAGCGGCGCACCCTTGCCGCCGGAGGATCGCGCGCGACCGTGCCGACCACACTGGAGCAGAACGGCCTCGGCTTCGGCGTCACCGTCGAAACCGTCGACGGCCATCCGGTGAAGATCGAAGGCCATCCCGAGCATCCCGCGAGCCTTGGCCGCAGCAATGTCTTCGCGCAGGCCGCGCTGCTGACGCACTATGATCCGGAGCGGCTGCGCCGGCCGGTGCTCGACGGCCGCGAGGCCGGATGGGATGCCGTGCAGCGGTTGCTCGCTGGGCTGCGCGAGGATGGAGGCGCGGGGCTGCACATCCTGATCGAGCCCGCCGCCTCGCCGACGCTCGAACAAATGGTGGGGGAGGCGCAGGCGGCGCTGCCGCGTGCGCATTTCTACCGCCACCGCGCGCTGCCGCTTGCCCTCACGCCGCAGCCGGATTTCGGCGTGGATGTGATCGTTTCGCTCGGATGCGATTTCCTGGGTCCGGGTCCGGCGCAGGTCGCCAATGCCGCCGCCTGGATCGCCGCACGTCGCCGCGCCCGGGCCACCGGACGCACATCTCGGCTGGTGGTGATCGAAAGCGTGCCCTCGCTGACCGGCGCGCGCGCCGATCTGCGCATCGCGGCGAGCCCGTCCGAGATGACCGCGCTCGCCGCGGCGCTGGCCGAGCGCTCGCTCGATCGTCTGCCGCCCGCGCTCGGCGCCAGTCTTGCAAATGCCGGACGCGTCGAGCTGGTGGCGGGGCAGGAGGCGCCGGCGGCGGTGCGCGCGGCGCTGCGAACGAGCGGCGACGGCGACCCCGCGCCTGTGCTGGAAGGCGCTGCCCTGCAGCCCTTGCCGATGCTCGCCGAGGCGCTCGCGGCCGGGAACGTCCGGACGCTTCTCATCCTCGGCGGCAATCCGCTCTACGATGCGCCGCCCGACCTGCGAATTGCCGAGCGGCTGCGGCGCGCGGGAACGAGCCTGTATCTCGGCAGCGAGGCGAACGAGACGGCGGTTGCCTGCCGCCACCGGCTGCCGTCCAAGAGCGCACTGGGGCGGTGGGGCGACCTGAGTGCATTCGACGGGACCGTCTCGCTGGTGCGACCTGTCGTGCGCGAGGCGGGGCTGACCGCGATCGAGCTGCTGGCGGCGCTTGCCGGACGCGCACCCGATGGCGAGGCGCTGGTGCGTGCCACGCACGGCCTGGACAGCGCCGAGCTCGATGCCCTGCCGGGCGGTATCCTGATCCCGGGTGCCGCTCCCGCGCCAGGGATCGTCGCGCCGCCTGTTCCGGCACCGACGCCTCCGGTCGCGCCCGGCACCGTCGCGCTCGTCCTGCGACCAAGCGCCAATCTGTGGGACGGGAGCCTGTCCGGAAATGCCTGGGCGCAGGAGCTTCCCGATCCGATCACGGGCGTTGCCTGGGGAAATGCCGCGACGCTGGCACCCGAGGATGCGGAGGCGTGGGGCATCGCCGACGGCGAGCTGATCGAACTCGCGGCCGGATCGGCCAGCGTGACCGCGCCCGCCAAGCGGCTGGCAGGGCAGGCGCGCGGCACCGTCGGTCTCGCGCTCGGCTATGGCCGCCTCACCGGCCTTGGCGCGGATGTCGGCGTCAACGGCTTCGCGCTCGCCGGGAACGGGCTGGTGCGCGAGGGCGTGCGGCTGCGCAGGGCAGGCGGCACCGCGCGGCTGATCTATCCCAATGAACCCTTCCGCACCGGCGAGAACGACCCGGTGCGCTGGGTCGCCCCGGGCGAGGCGGTCGCCGCGGCCGAAGACACGCCCGGTTTCGCGACACCGCGGCCGCAGGCGGCGAAGCAGTGGGGCATGGCGATCGATCTCGATGCCTGCATCGGCTGCAACGCCTGCACGATCGCCTGTCAGGCGGAAAACAACATCCCCGTCGTAGGGCCGGAGGAAGTGGCGATGGGCCGTGTGATGCACTGGATCCGTGTCGATCGGCACGAATCCGGCGACGGCGGCAACCCCGCGAGCGCGCATCAGCCGGTTCCCTGCATGCATTGCGAAACGGCGCCCTGCGAGCCCGTTTGCCCGGTCGAGGCGACGACTCATTCGAGCGAGGGTCTCAACCAGATGACCTATCAGCGCTGCATCGGCACGCGCTCCTGCTCGAACAACTGCCCCTACAAAGTCCGGCGCTTCAACTGGTTCGACTATGCCGCCGACGCGCCGATGCCCGAACGCGGGCAGAATCCCCGCGTCCACGTTCGCGAACGGGGCGTGATGGAGAAATGCACCTATTGCGTGCAGCGGATCGAAGCGGTGCGCACCGGAGACGCGGAGGGGCCGCCGGTGACCGCGTGCCAGCAGGCGTGCCCGACCCGCGCGATCGTCTTCGGCGACATCTCCGATCCCGAAAGCGCGGTGGCGGAGGCGCGGCGCAGTCCGCGCAATTACGCGCTGCTCGACGGGCTGAATCTTCAGCCGCGCACGACCTATCTCGCCCGCGTGAAGGCCGGTGACTGAGGATCGGATCCATGTGCGCAGGGCCGATGCGCTTGCGTCGATGCCGCTGGCGGAACGCTATGGGTGGCGGTGGCGGCTGGCCATCGCTGCCGCGGGGCTGTGCACGCTGCTGCTGATCCCCGGCCTCGGCCTGCCGCTGGTCGCCGGGATCGGCGTGTGGGGAAACAACATTCCCTTCGTCTGGGGCTTCGATCTCGCCAATTATGGTTGGTGGATCGGCATCGCGAACGGGGCGGCGCTGTTCGCGGCGCTGCTCGTGCTCTGGCGGGCGCCGCTGCGGGTCGCGACCAATCGGCTGGCCGAAACGCTGGCGCTGGCCGCTGCGGTATGTGCCGGCCTCTATCCGGTCTTCCATCTCGGCAAGCCTTGGCTCGCCTGGTGGATGGCACCGGTGCCGCAGCAGACGGGGCTGTGGCCGCAGCCGATGAGCCCGCTAACCTGGGATTTCTGGGCGATCCTCGCCTATCTCAGCACCATCGCGCTGTTCTGGTATATCGGCATGCTGCCCGATCTGGCGCGGCTGCGCGATCAGGCACGCACCCGGCGGACGGCCCGGCTCTACGGCGTTGCCGCGCTCGGCTGGTACGGGTCGCAGCGGCAATGGGCGCTGCAGCAGCGCGCGTACCGCGTTATCGCCCTGTCGGTGATCCCCTTCCTGTTCGTGATGCAGACGATCGTCTCGCTGGAACTCGCCATCACCATCGTTCCCGACTGGCACGATACCGGGCTGCCGGTGCGCATGGTGGTGAACGGCTTCGCGTCGGGCCTCGGCATGGTGCTGTTCGTCTCTGCCACCTTCGGCCGCACCCTGCAGGTGACCGAGGGTGGCCGCGACGGCGTGCTCGACCGGCTCGGTCGCCTGGTCCTCGCGACGGCCCTGATCGCCGCCTTCGTGATCGCGCTGACCACGCTCATCGAATGGCTCGGCCCGGAAGGCTCGGGCACCGTCCGGCGGTGGACCAGCGGGACCGGTGCCTGGCTCACCTGGGCGAGCGTCGGCCTTGTGACGCTGGTTCCGCAGCTCCTCTGGTTCGAGCCGGTGCGCCGCAGCCGCCTGTTCGCCGCGCTGATCGGCCTCGGCATCGCCGCCGGCGTCTGGATCGACCATTTCGTGGTGATCGTGCTTGGCCTGTCGGAGGACCGGCTGATCGCCCCGCCGAACCTCTATCGGCCGAATTGGGCGGAGGTCGCGCTGCTGGCCGGCACGATCGGCCTGTTCGCGCTCCTGCTGCTGCTCGCCGCCCGGATCGTGCCGCTGATCGCCCGCTACCATGTCCGCGGCGAAGAGGTGCCCGAATGATCGTTGCGGTGTTCGAGCGCGAGGATGCGGCGCGGCATGCCCTGAACCGGATCGGGGGGCGTTGGCCGGCGGTGCTGGAGAGCGGAACGCCGCTCGAGCACTCAGGCGAGGAGCAACGCCTCGGTCGGATCATCGCCCGGGCCGCGGCGGCAGGCGCGGTGGCCGGCGCGGCGATTGCCGTCGCGGTGCAATGGTGGACCGCCACCATCGCCTATCCGCTCGACATCGGCGGCCGCCCGAGCCCAGCCTGGGGCAGCTATGTGCCGGCGGCGATCGCGCTCGCGATGCTTTGGAGTGCGGCGGCGGCATTCGTCGCCTTTCTGGTGGCGAGCGGCTTGCCCCGATTGCATCACCCTTTTCTCGCGAGCGAAGCGCGCGATGCGCTCTATCGTGGCTGTGTCCTGCTTTCGGTCGCGTGCCCCAAGGAGGAGCACGGCGAGGCCGAAGTGTTGATCGGCGAGGCTAGGCCAAGCAGCATCGTGGTGGTCGAGGAATGATCCGGAGCGCGCCGCCCCGCTGGGCCTGGAGCATCGTGCTGCTGGCGACGGCGGCAGCGGCTGCGCTCGGATTCGTGGCGCCGCCGCTGAGCGGATGGCGGCAGGCGGTCACGGTGATCGCGGGATTGGGCGGAGGCTCGGTGCTGCTCGCGATGATCGGCCGGCTGCTCGGGCGCGAGTGGCTTGAAGTGCTCGAGGACGAGTTGCTTCCGGGCGGCGCGCTGCTGCTGCTTGCCGCGGTGCTGGTGCTCCCCTTCCTTTCGGTTGCGGCACCGGACCCGGGCACTCTCTTCGCGTCCGAGGGGCTGACGCCCCAGCGCGCCTGGTGGTTCGCGCCCGGGGCGATGGCGCTGCGGTTCGTGCTGTTCGTCGCGGCAGGAGCAGCGCTGGCGGCGGCGATGACCTGGTGGACGCGGGCGCGGCGGAAGATCTCGGCGCTCGGCTTGCCGGCATTCGCGGCGCTGTTCGCGCTCGCCGCAATCGACTGGATCGTGATGCGCGCTCCGTTATGGTGGACGGCGCTGCAGCCGATCGGCTTCGTGGTGAACCAGCTTACCGGAGCGCTCGCGCTCGCCTTCGTGTTCAACATCGTCCAGCGCGAGAAGACCGATCACGCGGCGCTGGCCAGCGTCGCTGCCGCGCTGCTTACGCTGGCGCTGCTCGGGCTGTGGATCGGTTTCGTCCAGTATCTAGTCGCCTGGTATGGCAATCTGCCCGCCGCGGCCGCCTGGTATCAGGTCCGCGGAGGCGCACTCCCCTGGCTGCTGCCGGCGGCGATCGGCTTGCAAATCACCGGTGTGCTGGTGTTGCTGGCCCGGCGGAGCAAGCGCACGATGCTGGGAGCGTCAGTGGCGCTTCTAGTGGCTTATCTGCTGCATGGCCTCTGGATCGCGGGTCCGATGCTTCCCGATGGGCCCGCGGACTGGGCGGTCTTTGCCGGGCTGCTGGTGCTGGCGGCATGCTGGCTGGCGCTGCTTGCGCGCTGGTACGACGCGAAGATCGTCTCGCGCGAACGAACCGAGGGGCCGCAATAGCTGCCGCCCGGATGCATCCTCGGCACCGCCAAGGCGTTGGCTCCGAAAGAAATGCGAACAGCGGAGACGATCATGTCAGACGAAAAGGACGCAAAGAAGCCGATGCCGGCGGACGGTCGCGACGGCCGGAAGGGTGCGCCGGATGGAGTGTCGAGCACGGCCTCGGGCGGAGCGAGCCAGGGCGACAGCTATCCGACGCCGCGCGGCGCGGGCGGTGCGGGAGACCGCAAGCCATTCGGAAAACATGGTGGCCAGTCGACGATGGGCTATCACGGGCCCGAGCAGCTCGGCGACGAGGAAATCGAAGACGGCGGTAATCCGAACGCCGGAAGCCAGACCGGCTGAACTGACCGGCGGGGGCCATCGGGAGCCGTGTCAGCCCGGAAGACGTACGAAGCTGGGTGCCACATGATAGGGCAGCTTCTCGAGCTTCAGGCCTTCGCGCGCGACCAGC
Source organism: Sphingosinithalassobacter sp. LHW66-3 (assembly GCF_050703275.1). GTDB lineage: Bacteria > Pseudomonadota > Alphaproteobacteria > Sphingomonadales > Sphingomonadaceae > Sphingomonas. The sequence continues at coordinate 842,164 of NZ_CP193482.1, read as the reverse complement.
TCCTCCGCGGCGCGCGTCGCACCGGCAACGAGGCCATAATCGTCGAACAAGATCAGCCCGCCCGGCACCATGTGCGGGAAAAGCTGCTCGATTGCGAAGGCGGTGGGTTCGTACACGTCCATGTCTAGATGCAGCAGCGCCACGCGCAGCTCGGGCTTGCGCGCGAGCAGATCGGGCAAGGTTTCGAACACATTCCCCTCATGCAGGTGCACGTTGCCGATTGCCTTCTCGGCAAAGAGCTGCGCGAGCGTCGCGCGTGCGATTCCCTCGCCGCGCTCCCCCTCGAAGCGTTCGATGAAGTCGCGGTCGCTGGCATCGTCCACGCCGTCGCGCGGGAACGCTCCGAACGCGTCGAGCCCGTGAATTTCGCGGCTTCCCTCATGCTCGAGCAGCGCCCGGTACATCGCGAAGCGCATCAGCGACGCACCCTTGTACACGCCAAGCTCGACCAACGCGCCCGGAAGCCCCTGAATTTCCCGATAGAGCTCCAGATGGGCTAGCAGCTTGCCCATGCGGCCGACCTGCCCGCGCAGGTAGAAGGTGTTCTCGGCCTCGGCGGCCGCTTCGGCAGGTGCGGGAAGATAGGGCATGGCGAGCCTTTCGAACGGGCGCAGTGCCGGCTCGGCACCGATCCTCTTCATTCTAGCCCGATCCGGTCCGGAGGGACGGCGGGGTAGGAAATTATTTCCTAGTCGGCCCCGACGGCAATGCGGCGCTTCTATAATTGGAGGGATCGCAACTACCGATTTGTCCCGTTCTGGAGTGCCGATGCGCGATTTGCCCGCCCTGTTCGACAACGCGACCGGCGCCGTGTCGCACGGACGGCGTTGATGCGGATCCTGTTCTATCTTCCGGTCGTCACCCCCTGGTGGTTCGAGAACAAGATTGCTCCGATCCTGCACAGGATCGCCGCACTTGCCGAGGTGCATGTGCTCGCGCCGACTCCCTGGCGAAACACCGGCATCGGGCCCGACCAGCTCGGCCAGTGCCTCGGCCTCGAAACGGTCAAGTGGCAAATCATCGACGGCGCGGACTCTGCGAGCCTTCGCACGGGGGGAGGCGATACGGCCGAGCTGGTGGCGCATGTGCGGGATCTGGCGCCCGACCTCACTCTGTGCCGAACCGCCGACTTCGAGACCGCCCGCAAGTTTCCCGGGACCGTGCGGTTCCTGATGGAGGGCGCCGCTGCGCCGTTCCACTTCGACGCCGCGCTCACGATCACCGACCAGCCGTTCGTCAACGGCGCAATGCCGGAGCTGGGTGCCTCCGATCGCGCAACGCTCGACGCCCTGATCGCTCCGCTCTGGGCCGAGATGCGCGCTCACTGGCAGCGCGCGATTCCCGATCGCGGTGCGGTGTTCCGGCAGGCCGGCATTCCCGAGGACAGGCCGATGCTGCTCCTGCCGCTCGAATATGAGCATGAGGAGAATTTCTTCCTCCAGCATCGCGTTCCGCAGGTCAGCAACCGCGCGCTGGTCACGAAGACCGCAAAGCAGCTTGCAGGCAAATGCACGCTGGTGGTGACCGATCATCCGCTGAATGCGCGGCATCTCGATCGGCGGGGCCTTCGCGACACGATTGCCCAACTCGGAAAACGCGTGATTCTTGCCGAGCCGACCATTCTGGGCTTTCCCGCCACGCTCACGCTTGCGGTCCATGCCGACGGCATGTTGCTGGGTGATTCGAAAAGCTTTGGTATGGCTGCCGCTTTCGGCGTCCCGATCCTGCGCCGCTCGCGTTTCACCAGCGCCAGCTGGCTCAACGCGGAAACCGATCTCGGCCGGTTCGTCGCCGCCGCTCGTTCGGGCGAGGCCCGGGCCCCGTCCGAGGAAGACACGCGGCTCTGGTTTGCCTATCACTTTGCGAACGAAGCCTTTTATTCGCGGGACCCCGATCTGACGGGATCGGAGCTGATCGACCGGGCGCTGCGGCCGGTGAATCCCGAGCGCTGGCCGGCTGGCATCGGGCGAATTCGCGCAGTGAAGCCGGAGTATCTCCATTGATCGCTCCCGCAATCGTCCGGCCGAGCCCGCTCGCCGCGCACGCCGCCTGCGACTGGTTCGCCGAAGTCATCGCCGGCGAACGGCGCGCGCTCGAACAGCTCGAACGCGGGGTCCCGGCCAGCGTCGCCGCCGCGGTCGAACGGATCGCTGCGCAGGAACGTCCGCTCACCTGCGTCGGCGTGGGGAAATCGGGATTAGTCGCGGCGAAAGTCGCGGCGACCTTCTCGAGCCTCGGCACGCCGGCCTTCTTCCTCAATGCCGCCGAGGCCGCGCACGGCGATCTGGGAGCGGTGCAGGAAGGCAATGTCGTTCTGCTCTTCTCGAACAGCGGAACGACCGAGGAGATCTGCCGCATCCTGCCGCTGCTGCGCGCGCGCGAATGCATTCTGATCGGCGTCGTCGGACAGACGGATTCGCCGCTCGGCCGCGCGGTCGATCATCTGATCCCGGCAATGATCGAGCGCGAGGCGGACCATATCGGCATGGCGCCGACCGCCAGCACGACTCTCCAGATGGCGATCGGCGACGGGCTGGCCGTTGCCGCCAGCCGGGCGCGGGCGTTTACCCGCGAGGATTTCCTGCGCCACCATCCGGCGGGCCTTCTCGGCCGGCAGATGATCCCGGTGCGTACCCTGATGCGAACCGGTGCCGCCTTGCCGACGGTGCTCCCCTCGGCTTCCGTGGCGGAACTGCTCGCCGTGATGTCGGGCCGCCGGATGGGCGCCGCCTGCGTCGTCGATCATGCCAACCGACTTCTCGGTCTTGTCGTCGACGGCGACATCCGACGCCATTTCCAGGCCCGGCACGACGTGTACGACACCCAGGCGCATGCGCTGATGCAGCGCGCGCCGCAGGTGATTGACATCGGGGCGACGCTCGGCGACGCGATCCTGATGCTGCGCGAGCGTGGCGGCGGCGGGCTCCTCGTCCTGCCGGTGACCGATTCCGAGGGGCAGCTGCACGGCATGCTCCACGCGCACGACATCCTGAACGGTTGAGCCCATGAACATCGTTGCCTTCATTCCCGCCAAGGGAACCAGCGAGCGCGTCGCCGGAAAGAACACGCGCGTCCTCGACGGCGAGCATCTCTTCAAGCGCAAGCTGCGCCAGGCGCTCGACTGCCCGGCGATCAGCGAAGTGTGCCTCGACACCGAAAGCGACGCACTGGCCGAGCTCGCCAGCGATCTGCCTGTTTCGCGGCTGGTTCGCCCGGCGGAGCTCGCCACCAACGCCACCGACGGCCATGCGCTGTTCGCGTGGGAGTGCGCGCAGCGGCCCGACGCCGATCTGTGGGTGCAGCTGCTGTGCACCGCTCCCTTCATCACTTCCGACACCATCGCGCGCGCGATCGCTGCGCTGCTCGCCGATCCGCAGGCCGACAGCCTCGTCGGAGTGAGCAGGGCGAAGCAATATTGCTGGAACGGCCAGACACCCGCCTATGGCACCGGCCGGGTCCCCAACAGCGTCGATCTTCCCGCCACGGTGATCGAGGCGATGAGCCTCTACATCGTGCGGCGCACCGGCAACGCACCCGCTACTCGCCGCTTCGGCACCAAACCGATCCTGTTCGATCTCGACCCGCTCGAGCAGATCGACATCGACCATGACAGCGATCTCGCGATCGCCGAGACGGTCGCTGCGGGGCTGCGCGCCGCCGAAGTGACACGTTTCCGCGCGATGCGCTCGCATCTCAGCTCGTCGATCCTGTCGGACATCTCGAAGGAGCGCGGCATGCGGGTGGTGCTCCCCTCGGCGCTCCGGCCGACGAGCGGCGGCAAGCTGCTGGGGCGCGCCAAGACGCTCGAGCTGACGGCGCTCGCGCAGCGGCCCGACCGCGCACCAGGAGGCGCATGGAACGGGATCTACGATGCGCTGCAATCCTATCGCTTCGTGCGGCCGGGGGACGTCATCATGGTCGCCACCGACGTTCCCGAACATGCCTATTTCGGCGATCTCAACGCCAATCTCGCGATCCGTTCGGGCGCGGTGGGGGCGGTGATCGACGGTTCGACTCGCGACACAGCCGATGTGCGGGCGCTGGGCCTGCCGGTCTTCGCGCGCAACCAGACCTGCGACGACATCAAATATGAAGGCACGGTCAAGGCGATGAACCGGCCGATCACCATGGGCGGAATCCGTATCTGCAACGACGATGTCGTGTTCGCCGACGAGGACGGCGTGATCGTCATTCCCCGCGCCGACTGGCCCGCGATCGAGGAAGCCGCGTGGGAGATGCTCTCGAACGAGGCGCGCATCCGCATGCAGGCCGCGCGGGGGCGGGACGTGAACGCGATTCTCGACGAATGCGGGCTGTTTTGAGGAAGCCATGATGAAGACCGTGAAGCTGGGCGCGATCGAAATCGCCAACGACAGGCCGTTCGTGCTCGTCGCCGGTCCGTGCGCGATGGAAAGCCGCGCGCATGCGTTCGAAATGGCCGATGCGCTGACCGGCATGTGCGCCGAGCTGGAGATCGGGCTGATCTACAAGAGCTCGTTCGACAAGGGCAACCGGACGTCGATCGATGCGCCGCGCGGTATCGGAATGGCGCCCGCGTTGGACGTGTTTGCCGAACTGCGTGCGCGCTACGGATGTCCGGTCCTCACCGACGTGCACGAAGCGGGGCAGTGCGCCGTCGTCGCCGAGGCGGTCGACGTGCTGCAGATTCCCGCCTTCCTGTGCCGCCAGACCGACCTGCTGGTTGCGGCCGCGCACACCGGCCGGGCGATCAACGTCAAGAAGGGGCAGTTCCTCGCGCCGTGGGACATGAAGCATGTCGCCGACAAGATCGCCGCATCGGGCAACGAGAACATCATCCTGTGCGAGCGGGGAGCGAGCTTCGGCTACAACACGCTGGTGAGCGACATGCGGGCGCTGCCGATCCTGGCGGAAACCGGCTATCCGGTGATGTTCGACGCCACCCACTCGGTACAGCAGCCGGGCGGGCAGGGGACCAGCTCGGGCGGCCAGCGCGAATTCGTGGCGCCGCTCGCGCGCGCCGCCGTCGCGGTGGGCGTGGCTGCGGTGTTCATCGAGACGCATCAGGATCCCGACAGCGCCCCGAGCGACGGGCCCAACATGGTCCCGCTGCGCGACATGCCGGCGCTGCTGCGCCAGCTCAAGGCGTTCGACGGCCTCGTCAAGCAGGCGGCCTGAGCGCCGCTCGGTTCAGCGCGCGGCCTGGCCGCGGCGCAGGAGCAGGTGCACCGCGTCGGCAACGGCACGACTGCGCGCGAGGAGAATGCCGGTTTCGGTGGAGCCCGGGCGATAGGTGGTTCCGTCGAGCCGCTCGACCACGCCGCCGGCTTCTTCGAGCAGTAAAGCTCCGGCCGCATGATCCCAGACGAGCGTGCGCCAGTAGAGCGCGAAGTCGCGCTCGCCCAGCGCCACCAGCGGGTATTCGTGCCCTGCGCAGCGCAGCGTCGGAACGATCTCTGCGACGCCGGCGGTGAGCGCAGCTACCGCATCTCGCTTCGCCTCGGGCATGGCGAAGCTGCTGACGATGCCGGCGAGCTCGGCCGGGTCCGCACGGGCAGCAGCGGCGGAGTCGAGCCGTTGCCCGTCGCACCATGCTCCACCGCCGCGCTCGGCGACCATCATTCGGCCGCTCAGCGGATCGTGAATCCACGAAGCGATCGTGATGCCGTCGCGGAGCAGCGCGACCATCACTGCGAAGGGCGCGCGCCCGGCGGCGAAATTGCCGGTGCCGTCGACCGGATCGACGACCCAGACCAATCCCTCGCCCAGCCGATCGAGCAGTTCCGGCGCACGCGCGCAGCGTTCCTCGCCGACGAACAGCGCCTCAGGCACCAGCGCCAGCAGCCCGTCGGCTAGCGCTGCTTCAACGGCGTGATCGGCCGCGGTCACGAGGTCGCCCGGGCCCTTTTCCTCGATCTCGTGCGCGTGCAGCGCGCGGTACCGGGGCGCGATCTCGCGCGCCGCAACTGCGCGGATCAGGTCCGCGACCTCCTCGGATAGCCGGTTCGTCATGGCGGTCCGCGCCTAGCCGAGGATTCCCCGCCGGGCGAGAGCGTGTATGCGCCGCAGTCAGTCGAGCTCCCGAAGAAAGCGGCGCAGATCGGTGCTCAGCGCCTCCAGCCCGGCCTCGTCCTCGAACACCGAATGTCCCGCGGCATAGAGGTGCGTGCTGCGCCGGTCGCGCGGAACGCCCGCCTGATCGAGCGCGAAGATGCCCGCTTGCGGCGGCGTCGTGATGTCGTAGATGCCGCCGCCGGTGAACACCCGCAACGTCGGCTTCTCCGCCATCGCACGCACCAGAAACGGCGCGAAATCCGCCAACTGGTAGGAGCCGCCGACGCCGCTCCAGTCCCATTTGAAATTGATGCCGAGATTGAGGCTTCGGTATTCGCTGGCAAGCGGATAGCCGAGCTCGTCCTCCAGATAGCGGGCGATCAGCCGGCCGGTTTCGGTGCCGAGGGTCATCGACGGGTCGTCGAACGGCGGGTGGAAGTTGGACTCGGCGATCGCCCGGGTCACGCGGGCGTCGAGCTGGCCGGTGCGCAATCCGCGCTCGCCGAGCAGCTCTAGCATGAAGCGCTGCTTGTCGAGTTGCAGTCCCGCCTGCGCCAGCTGCTCGGCCGGAATGCCGATCAGCGCCGACATGCCCTCGGCGACGCGCTGCCGCTCGGCATCGGGCAGGTCCACTCCGCGCGCGAGCGCAGGGAGATATTCGGTACGCGCGAACTCGAGCGCCTCGGCGAAATGCTCCTGCGCGGTGCGGCCGCGCCGGTCGATCGCCTCGTGATACCAGGCGACCGCCGCCAGCGTGGGAAAGAGCACCAGCTCGGACGCGAGCGGGCCTGACGAGCCGCCGATCGCAAGCGAGAGGAGCGCGACGCCCTGGGGCAAGGGCTGCCCCGCCTCCATCTGCGCGTTGAGCACGGCAAGGGCGCGCGCGGTGCCGTAGCTTTCGCCTACCAGCACCACCGGCGATTGCGTCCGGCCATTGGCTTCGAGCCACTGCTGGATCATCGTCGTCACCGCGGCGGCGTCGCCGCTCACGCCGAACAGGCTGCTCGCGTCCGCGCCCTCCACCGGCATGCTGACGCCCGTGCCCGGCGGGTCGATGAAGACGAGATCGGCCACGTCGAGAAGACTGTAGGGATTGTCCGCCAGCGCCGCCGCCTCGCCCTCGCCGACGATGCGGCGCGGGCCGAACGCGTTCATGTGCAGCGGCGAGGAGGACGCGCCGGGGCCGCCGTTGAAGATGAACACGACCGGGCGCTCGACGCGGTTCGGCACGTCGCGCGCGACATAGCCGAAGCTGACCGCCACCGCCGCCGGCACGCCCTGCGCGTTCGCGATCGGCTGTTCGGTGACGATTGCGTCATAGGCGACCGGCGTTCCGTTGAAGACGCCGCGGTGCTGCGTCGTCACGACGCTGGCGGTGGCCTCGGCGCGCGGCACCATCGGCTCCATCGCGCGCAGGAAGGCGGGCGGCATCGGCAGGTTGGGGTCCTGCGCGGCGGCGGGCTGGATCGCGGCTGCGGCGAGCGCGAGCGGCAACAGGCGTGTGGCGATGCGAAGCGGCATGAAATCTCCCCTTGTTGCGTCCGCCATCACACGCTCGGCAGCGCGTCGATCAGGCGTTCGATGTCGTCCATGTCGTTGAAATGCGACGGGCAGACGCGGAAGCGATTGCGCGACAGCGTGATCTTCACGCTCGCCTGCTCGAGCGGCTCGGAGAGGCGCGCATGGGCTCCCTCGAGAACGCAGGTGAACAGCGGCGCGCGGCATTCCGGCGGTGTCGCCACGCGATAACCCTTGCGCGGCAGTGCTTCGTGCAGCCGGGCGAGCATCGGCATGCGATGCGCCACGATCCGCTCGATCCCCAGCGCGAGCAGGTGCCGCAGCGACCAGTCGAGCTGAACCGCCACCGCATGCGAATGGGTGCCCATTGCGAAATGTCCCTGCGCGTCGTCGCGCGGCGCGATGTCGGCGATCGTCTCGCCGGGCGGATCGAACGGATAGACGTGCGGCTCGAAACGCGCGACCTGATAATAGCCGAAGCGCGGGCGCTGGATCTCGGCCAGCCGGTCGGCGCGGGCATAGAGGAAGCCCAGGCCGAAATCGCCCATCAGCCATTTGTAGCTGGCGCTCGCGGCGAAATCGACGCCGCTCGCGCGCACGTCGATCGGCACGGTGCCGGCGGCATGGATGATGTCGGCATAGACGCGCGCACCACGCGCATGGGCGATCGCGCAGATTGCTGCGAGATCGTGCTCGAAGCCGTTATAGGTGGAGACCAGCGACAGGCTCACCAGTCGCGTGTCGTGCGTGATCGCGCGCTCATAGGCCGCCACGTCGATGCGGCCGTCGACGGGGCGCAGCCAGGCGACGTCCATGCCGCGCTTCGCCAGCTCCTGATAGAGGTAGAAGGAGCCGAAGAAGTGCAGCGTGTCGGTGACGATCCGGCCGCCCGATGCGGGAATGCCGAGCGCGTCGATCACCAGCTGCTCGCCGGCGGTGGTGCTCTGAACGAACGCGATTTCGGCAGGCGTGGCGTTGATCAGCTGCGCGAAGCTGGCCTTTGCGCGTTCTTCCGCCTCGTGAGTCGGATAGGAGCGGGCCGCAGCGCGCGCGTCGTGATAGGCCTGGACCGCCTGGCGTGCGCCGAGCGGCACCGGGTGCATCGTGCCCGAATCGAGATATACGCCCGGCATCGGCGCGAAGCTTGTCTTGTCCGGGAGCGCCTGGCCGCCGAGCCGCGCGCCTGCGCCCAGCGCGACGGGGAGCGTGCCCGCGCCCGCGAGCAGGGTGCGACGGGAGAATCCGCCGCTCATCGAGACCGATGCGTTGCGGAGAGGACGGACGAGAACATTTCGTCAGGCTAGCGCAAGCGCGCTGAATAGATTTTGCGCATTTGCACGCGATTGATTTGTAGTCCCGCGCCGGTCGCGCGGTTCCTGCACGCAGCCGGGCGCGCCATGCGCATAAAAATGCCCTCCGCCTTCCTCTAGGCTGCGTGCCGGCAATGGAGGAGACGGCGATGCGAGGCTTGGGTCTGACGATGGCGGCGGGACTTGCGCTGGCGGGCTGCACCACGGCGCGGACCGAGCCGCAGTCGGCAGCTGCAGCGGCGGCGCTCCCGGAATGTGCCTCCGGGGCGGTGGGCACACGCCAGACCGCGGCGATCGGCGGCAGCGAAATGGCATACCGCGTCTGTGCCGGTACGCTGGCGGTGCGCGACGCAGCGGGGGTGCTGCTCGCCGAGCTTTTCTACACCGCCTATCTTGCGACCCCGAAAGCCGGGCACACGCGGCCGATCAGCTTCGTCTGGAACGGCGGACCCGGCGCGGATTCGCGGTTGCTGCATTTTCACGCGCTGGGCCCGAAGACGCTCGAGGACGGTGCGCTTGCGGACAATTCCGCCAGCCCGCTCGCCGCGAGCGACCTGGTATTCCTCGACCCGGCGGGAACAGGTTTCAGCCGTCCGGCGTCCGATGCCGCCGCCGCCCGGCTCTATTCGACGACGGGCGATCTCGCCGCGACAGCTGCCTTCATCCGCGCCTTCCGTGAGGCCTATGGCCGCGAGGCGGCGCCGCTCTATCTGATCGGTGAGAGCTTCGGCACCTGGCGCGCCGCCGGAGTGGCCGAAATGCTGATCGACGACGGCGTTGACGTGGCGGGCATGGCGCTGATCTCGGGCGGGATCCCCTTGGGCGAGGAGAGCGACCGGCCGCTGATGCGCGCACTTTCGCTGCCCAATCGCACCGCGACGGCGCTCGCGCTCGGCCGGCTCGACCCGGCGCTGCAGGCGGAGCCCGAAGCGACGCTGGCAGCGGCCGAACGCTGGGCCAGCGCGGTCTGGTATCCGGCGCTGCGCGATCCGGCGGCGCTTTCGAGCGACGCGCGGGCCGAAGTGATCGCGGGGCTGGCGCGCTATCACGGCCTGCCGCCCGAGCGGATCGATGCCGAGACGCTGTGGATCTCGCCGCGCGACTTTCGTACCGGCCTCCTCGCCGAACGCGGTGCGACGCTCGACATCTTCGACATGCGCGAGACGCGCGCGGAGGATGCGGCCGCGCAAGCGGCGGAGGAGCGCGCGGTGATCGCCTATTATCGTGAGACGCTGGGGGTTCGCGACGGCGCCTATGCCGGGATCGAAGTCGATCCGCTGCCGGTGGGCGCGGAATGGGGCTATGATCAGGCGCCGATCACCGAGGAATCGCTCGCCCGTGCGATCGCGGGAGAGGGGCCGCCCAGCCCGTCGCAGCCCTGGACGCTGCGCGCGATGCGGAAGGCGCCGGCGCTTCGGACCTGGGTCGCCGCGGGGCTGTACGATTCGCTGAACAGCTGCGCCGCGAACGCTGCGACGGTTGCGGCATTGCCGGCGGATATTGCGGCGCGCATCACGCTGCGCTGCTATCCCGGCGGACATATGATGTACGACGCCGAAGGGCAGGCCGAACGATTCGGCAGCGAACTCTCGGCGTTTCTGGCCCCCGAGAGCTCCGATCCGTGAACCGACTAGCCGGATGATGCAGCAATGCGCCGATTTACTTCGTGACGCATCATTCATGCCGAGCGCCACCTTATCTGTAGAATATTCGCAACGAAATCTCCCGAGGTCCGGCTATCGTGGTTGGTGCCGGACCGGGGGTGCGGCAGGGCGACAATACGAGCGCGAAAGGGATAAGCGATGATCGACCGGGGGACGGGCAACTTCGGGCGCTGGATGGCATCGACGGCGTTGCTGACGCTGTTCGCGGGTGCCGCGCCGGCGCTGGCGCAGACCGCCGAGCCGCTGCCGGCGCAGGCCGAACCGATCCCCGCGAGCGACGAGATCGTCGTGACCGGGTCGCGCATCCGCCGCGATCCTTCGGACGAGACGGCGCCGCGGCTCGTCGTCGACGAGCAGGTGGTCGAGGATCGCGGCTATCTGAACGCGGCTCAGGCACTCAACGAGCTCACTTCCAACTCGCCGCAGCTCGGCCAGGCCGATGCGAGCGGCGAATCGAGCGGGTCCGGACAGCAGTTCCCCAATTTGTTCGGGCTGGGTTCGGGGCGCACGCTGACGCTGGTCAACGGACGCCGCATGGTTACCAGTTCCTCGGGGCTCGGCGACGCGCAGGTCGACGCGAACATCATCCCGCTCGGGCTGCTCGAACGCGTCGAGGTAGTTCAGGGCGGCGGCGCTGCGGTCTATGGCTCCGATGCGATCGCGGGCGTCGTGAACTATGTTCTCAAGACCGACTTCGAAGGCATCGAGCTCGACGCGCAGAGCGGCATCTCGTCGCGCGGCGACTATGGCACCTACAGCCTGCGCGCCACCGTCGGCAGCAATTTCGGCGACGGTCGCGGCAACATCGCCGCCGATATCGGCTGGTCGCAGTCGCCGGTGCTGCGCTTCGCGGATCGGCCGCTGTCGAACCTCGCGCGGCTTACCGTCAGCAATCCGGACGACACCGGGCCGAACGACGGCATCCCTTCGGTTCGCGAGCTGCTCGACGCGCATTTCTGGGAGTTCAACCGCAACGGCGTGATCTTCAACACGCCTGCGCCGTTCACGCGCTTCCTCACCAGCCTGAACGGTACCCCGCTCCAGTTCGGGGCCGATGGCACGCCGGTTCCCTTCGACCCGGGTACCAACGTCGGCATTCCCTTCGCGAGTGGTGGCGATGGCTTCCGCTACTCCGATCTGGTCGGGCTGCGGACCGGTGTCGAGCGCTTCACCGGGACGGTGATCGGCAGCTACGAACTGACCGACCGGATCCGCTTCTCGACCGAACTGCTCTATGCCCGCACCGAGGGCGAGGAGATCCCGCAGGGGCAGAGCCGGACGATCCTGAACTTCGGCACCTACGCCGGGCCGGTGATCTTCACGATCAACAATCCGTTCCTCACCGATCAGGCGCGGTCGATCCTCAGCGCCGCAAATCCCGGCTTCGGCGCCGGAGCGCCGCTGTTCCTCTCGAAATATTTCTACGATCTCACGCCCTCGAACACCCAGACGACCCGAACCGACACCTATCGCGCGGTCGCCGGGCTGGACGGCGACTTCGATCTGGGCTGGCGGAACTTCTACTGGTCGGTCTCGGGCAGCTATGCTCGGGTCGAGGGTGCGCAGCGCCGCTGGGAGGTCAGCAACGCGCGATACAACAACGCGATCAACGCGGTCCGCTCGGGCGGCTCGATCGTCTGTGCGATCAACGCCGACGCCAGCACCGCGAACGACGACCCCGCCTGCGCGCCGATCAATCCGTTCGGCGACGGCAACGTCAGTGCGGAGGCGCGCGACTATGTCAGCGTTCGCGCCGGTCTCGACTATGTGAACGAGCAGGTCGACCTGCTCGCCACGCTGGGCGGCGACGTGGTGATGCTGCCGGGCGGAACGGCCAAGTTCAGCATCGCCTATGAGCATCGCGACGAGAGCGTCGCCTTCACTCCGCTCGAAGCCAACCAACAGGGCCTGTTCGCCGGCGGCACGCGCGAGCAGCCGCAATCGGGCGGCTATAATACCGACGAGCTTTCCGGCGAACTGCTGATCCCGATCGTCGGGCGCGACATGGGCGTGCCGCTGATCCGCACGCTCGAGTTGAGCGCTGCCGGCCGGCTGGTCGACAATTCGATCGCGGGCAGCGAGAATGTCTGGGATCTCGGCCTGCGCTGGCAGCCCGTCGACGGCGTGACGCTGCGCGGATCGCGCAGCCGCAACTTCCGCGCGCCGACGCTGGCACAGCTGTTCACGCCGGCGAGCGACACGCTCGGTGCGGTCGGACGCGACCCCTGCGATGCCGACCGGATCACCAGCGGTCCCAACCCCGAGGTGCGCTACGCCAACTGCCTTGCCGCGTTCGAAGCCAATCCGGGCTACGGCGTCGAGGCCGACGGCACCAACGCCGGGCGCAGCGCGGCGCAGCGGCTCGCGAACTTCCAGGATCCCGCCGAGAACTTCAACCGCGCAACGATCACGGCCGGCGGCAACGCCGATCTGCGCAACGAGATCTCGGACACCTGGACCTATGGCATCGTGCTCCAGCCGGCGTTCGTGCCGGGGCTGACGATCAGTGCCGATCGCATCGAGATCGACCTGGAGGACGGACTCTCGCCGTTCACGACCGAGGATTTCACGGCCGCCTGCTACGACAATACCGATCCCGATCCGGCGGTGTGCGATGCCTTTACTCGGCTCGCCGCGTCGGACGGCGTGAGCCCCGGCGGCACGATCGTGACGGGCACAACGACGACCTTCAACGCCGGCGTCGTCCGCTATCGCGGCGAAGTCTATATGATCGACTATCGCTTCGAACCGGGCAATCTCGGCCAGTTCGGCATACGCCTTTCGGCCACGCACAACGACCTGCTGACCACTTCGGTGACCGGCGAGACCTTCACCCGGACCGACAACACCTATCTGAAGCCTGAGTGGGAAGGGAAGCTCAACATCGATTATGCGAGCGGCCCGTTCCGGCTCAGCTACCAGGCCTATTATCTCGACGAGACCAAGGCCGCTGCCGATGCGACGATCGAGAACAATCCGAACCCGATCCTCGACAGCAACCTGACGCACAGCATCTCGGCGCGGGTCGACGCCGGCGCGATGACCTTCCGCGCCGGGGTGGACAACTTCACCGACGAGGAGCCGTCATACCCGCAGATCGCCTATGGCGACATTCTTGGACGGCGCTTCTGGGTCGGCGCCAAGCTGCGGTTCCGCTGAGCCGGGCCGAAATGCACGCGCGTCGCACGGCGCGGCGCGCGTGCATGGCTTCTTTCGGCGGGAATTATCTATGCAAACCGATGTCTTGCGGCAGGATCTTGGAATAAAATGGCCGTTCCCCGCGAGCTAGAGGCGCATCCGGGCTCGAAGGTTCCGGAGGAGTGCAACAGCATGGCGCAGGGTCACGAGAGCCCCGGACGCGCTTCGTACGCGCAATGGGTGCGACGGGTGATCGCCCGCGTGCGCTCGGACCGGCAGCTGCTGGTGAGCCTGTTCGAAAGCTCGGTTCCCGAGCCGACCGGGCTGATGCGCGAGCTGCTGCTGGAAGGCTTCGGCGAGCCGATCACGTCGCGCTACACCAGCGCCTTTTCGGACGGCAATCCGTTCGTCGTACAGCATCTGGCCGACCGCTATGGCCTCACGTCCGAGCATATCCTGTGCACGACGGGGGCGACCGGCGCATTGTCGCTGCTATACCGCGCGCTCGTGAAGCCGGGCGAGCGGGTCCTGATCGAAAATCCCTGCTTCGACGTATTCCACACGCTTGCCCATGCGCATGGGCTGGGCGTCGACCGCTTCGAACGGCGCGGCGAGGGCTTCACGATCGATCCCGACGAAGTGGCGGCGGCGATCGGGTCCAAGACCCGCGTGGTCGTGCTGTCGAACCTCCACAATCCCTCGGGCATGCCGGTTTCCACCGAGACGCTGACGGCGATCGGCCGGATCGCCGAAGCACGCGGGTTTACGGTGATCGTCGATGAAGTCTACGGCCGCTATGCGGACGCGGAGACGCGGCCCGGGCCCGCGGCGCATCTGTCGCCCAGCATCATCTCGATCAACAGCCTGACCAAGATTTTCGGGCTCAGTACGTTGCGCTGCGGCTGGATCGTCGGCGATCCTTCGGTGATGCGGACCGTCCGTGCGCTGCACGATGAGGTCGAGTTCGGCATTTCCAATCTGGCGCATGCGATGGCGGCGCTGGTGCTCGAACGCAGCGACCGCTTCCTGCGCTACTCGAACGAGGTGCTCCAGAAGGCGCGGCCGATCATCGACGCGTACCATGCGCACTGGGTCGATCGGGGCCTCGTTTCGGGAGCACTGCCGGCGGCGGGCTGCGTGGCGTTTCCGCGTCTCGTGGGGATCGACGATACGATCGCCTTTTCGGAATGGCTTGCCGATCGCGGCGGCGTCGTGGTGGCGCCGGGCGAGTATTTCGGGCGGGCGGGGCATATTCGCCTGGGCTTCGGAATCGCGCCCGGAAAGCTCGATTACGGGCTACAGGCGCTTACCGACGGGTTGACGAGTTGGCACGAGCTGCCGCCCGCGCGCAGGGAAGTCCCCGCAGCGGCGAAATGAAGAGGGAAGGGATGCGATGAACGGCGGCGGACGCGCGAAACCGGGCTTCTGGCTCCCGCTGTTGGCAATCGCGCTTGCCGCCGCCGCCGCCCCCGCTGTCGCGCAGACCGAGCCGCTCGTCCGATCCGATCGGTCGGCAGCAACCGGGCAGGGGCCGGTGACGGTCACGACCGAGATGGGGCTGGTGGCGATCGAGAGCGCGCCGGGCGTTCGCGACGCGACCGCCGGCTATCTTTCCTACAGCCTCGCCGACGCGCCTTCCGAGCGGCCGGTGCTGTTCATTTTCAACGGCGGCCCCGGTGCGTCGGCCTCCTATCTGCATATGGGCGCGCTGGGTCCGGTTCGTGCCCGGGTGCCGCAGGATCCGCGGGCGCCGCTGCCCGATGCCGCGGCGATCGAAACCGATCCGCAGACGCTGCTCGACCTTGCCGATCTGGTGTTCATCGATCCGCCCGGCACCGGCTTTTCCGAGCGGGCGCCGGATGCGGACGCAGGCTTCTACAATTCGGTAGCGGGCGATGCCGACGCCGCGGCTCAGCTGGTCGCGCAGTGGCTCGATGCGCATGGCCGAGCCACGGCACCGGTTTTCCTGCTCGGAGAAAGCTATGGCACGATCCGTGCCGTCGCGATGCTCGATGCGCTGGCGGAGCGCCGACCCGAATTGCGAGTGGAAGGCGTGGTGCTGCTCGGTCAGGCGCTGAACATGATCGAGACCTCGCAGCGGCCCGACAACATCCTGAGCTATGTCGTCTCGCTGCCCAGCCTGGCGGCGATCGCCTGCTATCACGGCAAGGCCGTGCAGCCGTGCGAGCCCGATGCGATCAGCCGCACCGCCGCCCGGTTCGCCGGCACCGAGTATCTGCGCGCGCTGTTCCAGGGGAGCGCGATCGCCGCCGACGAAAAGCGCCGCGTGGCGGAACGGCTCGAGCAATTGAGCGGCATTTCGGCGGACTATTATCTCGCCAATGATCTGCGGATCAGCAAGGAGCGGTTCCGCGTCGAGCTGCTGCGCGACGAAGGTCTCGTCGTCGGCCGCTACGACGCGCGCTATGTGGCGCCGCGCCCCGCCGATGCCGGCGCCGTGGTTGGCCCCGACGCCTTCTCGGCGGTTTCCGCGCTCTACGAAGGGGCGATGCGCGCCTATCTAGCGCGCGATCTGGGGCTTGCCGATGCCGATGCCTATAAGGTGATCGCCATTCCCGAAGGCAGTTGGGCCTATGGCGGCGGCGACACGCCTTTTGCCGACTGGCCGTTCATGGAGAGCGTCGAACGCGCGATGGCGCGCGAGCCGGCGCTGCGGCTGTTCGTCGGCACCGGCATCTTCGATCTGACGACGACGATCGGCGCGGCGGACTATCTGATCGCCCAGTCGAGCATCGCGCCCGACCGGTACCGGCTCGAACGCTATCCCGCGGGCCATGTCGCCTATTCGGACGACGCGAGCTGGCGCAAGCTGGTCGGCGACCTGCGATCGTTCCTGACCGCCGCTGCACCGCATGACTGAGCCCAGCGTGCCCGAAGGTGATTCGCGGCTGGTTCGGGGTATCGATCTGTGGGGAGTCGTCTCGCTGGGGCTCGGCACCGCGGTCGGCGTTTCGATCTTCTCGGCGATCGCGCCCGCGACCGCGCTCGCCGGGCCGGCGATACTGGTTTCGGTGCTGATCGCGGCTTTTCCGATGTATCTGATCGCGATCAGCTATGCCTTCCTCGGCTCGGCGGTGCCGGTCTCGGGCGCGTCGTTCGTATGGCCGTCGCGGTTCCTGCATCCCGCGCTGGGCTTCTTTATCGCCTGGATGCGGATCATCGCGAACATGGGCGCGCTGGTCGTGCTCGCGCTGGTGCTGGTGCGCTATCTGTCGACGATCGTGCCGCTGCCCACGCGCCCGGCGATGTTCGCGCTGTTGCTGCTGGCGCTGCTCGCCAACCTCTTCGGAGTGCGGACCGCGGCGCGCCTCCAGACGTGGCTGATGGCGTTTCTGCTGCTGCTGTTCCTCGTCTATGTCCTGTGGGGCGGCGCGACTGCGTTCGATCCGGCTGCGTTCACGCCGCTCGCGCCCGAGGGCGTTTCGGGCGTGCTCGCCGCCGCGCCGTTGCTGATGGGCCTGTTCTTCGGCATCGAGGCGGCAACCGAGGCGGGCGCCGAAGTCGCCGACAGCCGGCGCACGATCCCGCTGGGAATCGCGATCGCGATCGGCTCGGCTACGGCGCTGTACCTTGCGGTGGGCATCGTCACGCTGGGCGTGCTCGGTCCCGAGGCGCTGGCGACGAGCGAGGCGCCGATCCTCGATGCGGCGCAGCGGTTCATGGATCTGCTCGGCGCGCCGCTGATCGTCTGGGCGGCGGTGGCCGCGATCGGCACCAGCATCAATGCGATCTTCACGCTGTTCAGCCGCAGCCTCTTCGCGATGGCCGAGGCCGGGCTGATGCCCGGCGCGCTCGCCCGCGTGCATCCGCGCTGGAAAGTGCCGCACATCGCGCTGCTTGCCGTCTTCGCGATCGGCTGCGTCGGCCTGTTCCTGCCGATGGAGCTGACTTTTCTGTTCCTCGCCGTGAACATCCCCAACCTGGTGAAGTACGGCAGCGTCTGTCTTGCCGCCGCGCAGGTCGTGCGGAAGCATCCGGATCTCTACGAGAATGCCGGTTTCCGTTTCTCGCGGCGCAAGATGCTCGTCCTCGCCTATACCGGGGCGCTTTGTGCGGCCGGGCTGGTGTTCGTCGGGATCGAGGCAGACTGGCGGCCCTATGCGCTGCTGATCGGCTGGGGCCTGCTGGGCGCCCTCTATTACTTCTTCCGCAGGCGGTGAAAGAAAGAGGCCGGCGCCGCTGGTGCGGCGCCGGCCTTCCCGTGGTGCGACCCAGGGGTTATTGGTGGGTTTCGGCGTGATCGTGCGGCGCGGCAGGCTCGGCATCGGCGGGACGATGCGCGGGCGGCAGCGTCACCTCGGGGGGCGCTGCGAAGGGGGCGACACCCACTCGCTCCCAGATTTCCGAGGGGAAGTAGAAGGCGCCGTCCTTCGCGACCATGCGGATCCGGTGCAGCGCCCGCAGGTCTTGGAGCGGATTGCCGTCGATCAGCAGAAAGTCGGCCAGCTTGCCGCCCTCGACGCTTCCCAGGCGCTGGTCGCGGCCGAGATAGCGTTCGGCGCCGAGCGTGGCGATGCGCAGTACGTCCGCGGGCGGAATGCCGGCCTCGCCATAGAGTTGCAGTTCGCGGTGCAGCGACAGTCCGGTCGCGTCGTCGGTACCGGGCAACAGCGTCACGCCGCGCGCGTGGAGCGTTTGCAGCAGCGCCTTGATCGACTCGAAGGCGCCGCGATAGGCCGCGTCGTCAGCCGCGCTCTCGATCGGCGCAATGCCCTGGCGGCGGCGGCGCTGGAGGCCGATCGGCAAATGGTCGATATAGCTGGCGACGGCCGGACTGACCGCTCCGTCGCGGCTGAGCATGAGCAGCTCCAGCGTCACTGCGGTCGGATCGAGCGCGATGTCGCGCTCGGCCATCGCATCGATCGTGCGGCGAACCTCTGGCGCCTCAAAATCTAGCCCGGCGGTGCGGCGCATCGCGGTGAGGCGCAACGGCGTGCGCGTGTCTTCGTCGGGCCGCAGCACCCAGCCGAGCATCAGCTGGTTGACGTGAGTCACTTCGTCATAGCCGGCGGAGATCATGCTGTCGGCATTGGTGAAGGCGGGGATGTGCCCGGTCACGCCCATGCCGAGCCTGCGCGCCTCGCGGACGATCGCCGGCACCCACACGGGATTCATGCTGTTGTAGATCTTGATCTGCCAATAGCCGCGCGCGGCGTACCAGCGCACCGCCTCCACCGCCGCCGCCTCGCTGTCGACGATGATGCCGTTGCGCGAGCTGTAGTCGCTGCGCCCTTCGAGGAAGCCGTTGCGGACGATCCGCGGGCCGACGATCTCGCCCGCGTCGATCCGCCGCGTGAGGTCGAGCAGGAAGCCATTGTCGTTGCCCATGTCGCGCACCGACGTGACGCCCGAGGCGATGTAGAGCAGCGCCGATTGCAGCGAGACATGGGCGTGCATGTCGTGCAGCCCGGGCACTACGGTTCCGCCCGCGCCGTCGATCACGACTTCGCCCGGGGTGGTCGGACTGTCGAGCGGTTCGACCGCTGCGATCCGATCGCGGAACACCAGCACCGAAACGGGCTCGCCGAGCATACCGGACGCGGGATCGAATATCCGCACGTCGCGCAGCCGCACCGGCGCGTCGAAACGATGCTCGACTTCGCGCTGGATCGCTTCGAAGCGCGCGCTGGTCCGCTCGGTCGCGATCCGCTGCAGCTCGGGCGCCGCCTCGGCGTGTCCCTCGCGCACTGTCACGCCGCGCGGCGAGAGCGTCGCGAAGAGCGCACCGTCGGCGTCGAGCAGCACCATCTCGGGCGAAAGATCGATGCCGGTGATCAGATAGGCCGAATAGCTGCCGCCGCCGGCCAGATGCACCGGCTCCATCGGCTCCAGCGCCAGCGCGCCGCCCGGCAGTGCCTCGATCCGCCGATCTGAGTCCGCCAGCAGTGCGCGCGCGTAGAGCCCCAGCGCCCAGGGACTGGCGTTCTGCGCGATGTAGAGGCGACCGCCGCTATCGGGCGCTTCCTGGCTTCCGGTGGAATCGGTCCAGCGCGCCACTCCGCCGCCGGCGACGAAGCGTTCGTCGACGTCGCTGCCGAACGTTGCGGTCCCGCTGATCGTCCACGCCACCGGCAGCCCCTCCGGACCGAGCCGGATCGTCTCGTCGGTAGTGGGGCCGCGCCCGTTGTTCTTCACGTCGTAGTGAACGGCCACGGTTTCGCCGGTCCGTTCGGCTTCGAGGAAGCCGACCTGCTCGTCATTGGCGATCACCACCATCCGCTCGGTCTGCGCCAGCGCCGGCGCGGCGGCGGACAGCGCGAGCAGGGCGAGGGCGGGGCGCCATCCCGGTCGCATCATATCGCTTCGCAATTCTGATAGAGATGCGCGGCCGCGGCGAGATCCTGCACGGCATGGCCGAGCGACTTGTAGAGCGTGATTTCCTCCGCGCTCCGTCGGCCCTCGATCCGGCCGAGCAGAACTTCGCCGATCTCGCCGACGATGTGCGCGTCGGTCACTGCGCCTTCTTCCCGCGCGACGAGGAACTCGGCGGCAGCGTCCAGCGCGGAGGCGCGGCTGTCGGCGATATAGCGCGCGCGCGCCACCAGCGCGGTGTCGACCTCGACCGGGCCCGGCCCGCTCGATCCCACCAGATTGACGTGGGTGCCCGGGCGCACCCACTCGCCCAGCAGCACCGGCTCGCGCGCTCCGGTGAGCGTGCAGATCACGTCGGCCTGCCCCGTGGCCGCCGGAAGGTCGACCGCCGCTTCGGCGGGCAGACCCAGCGATGCGCGCGCCTCTTCGGCGAGCGCCCGCGCCTTCGCTGGGTCGCGTCCCCAGATCAGGATGCGGTCGAAGGTGCGGACCAGCGGCAGCGCATGAAGATGGGTGCGCGCCTGGCCGCCGGTCCCGATCAGCAGCAGCGTCGCGGCGTCGGGCCTGGCGAGCGCATCGGTGGCGACGGCGGTGGCCGCGGCGGTGCGGATGTGCGTGATCTGTTCGGCGTCTGCGATGCAGACCGGGCGGCCCTCTTCCGGCTCGAACAGCAGGACGAGCCCCCGATGACGGCGCGTGCCGGCATGATCGGGGTCGGCGAACACGCTGATTATCTTGGCGCCGAACATGTCGGCGTCGCCCAGCGCGCCGGGCATCTGTGCGAAGGTGCGGCCTTCGCCCATGTGGATCATCGTGCGGAGCAACTGGCGCGTCGTTCCGGCGGACAGCGCCTGCATCGCGATCCGGACTACGGCGATGCAGCTGCGGTAATCCAGGTTGTTCCGGACCGCCGCACCATCGAAAATCGTCAACTCGTCGCGCCGCACGGCCGTTCCTTTTGCCCTTCCGCCTTTATTCTAGGCGCAGGGCAGGGGCAGATGCTTGTCGATTTTCGATAGGGGGCTTAGGATTGTGCATCAGCTATACGAAAAGACGTCATCGGGAGCATAGAAATGGCCGCTGAACTCGACCGGCTCGATTTGAAGATCCTGGACCGCCTGCAAATCGACGCATCGGAATCGTCGAGCGAGATCGCCGATCGAGTGGGGCTGTCCCAGTCGCCCTGCTGGCGCCGCATGCAGCGGCTGAAGGACGAGGGCTATATCAAGGAACAGGTCGCGATCCTCGACCGCGAGAAGTTCGGCGAGAGCATGTACATCTTCGCCCAGCTGAAGATGTCGCGGCTCAGCGACGAGGCGCGCGATTCGTTCATCCGCGCGATCGAGGAGATTCCGGAGATCACCGAAGCCTATACGTTGTTCGGCGAGATGGACGTGATGATCAAGGTGCTCGCGCCCAACATCGGCTGGTATCAGAATTTCACCTTCCGTACGCTGCTGCGCCTCCCCGGCGTCGAGGACATCCGCTCGACCGCGACGCTTTCGGAAATGAAGTGCACGCATCGTCTTCCGCTTCCGCGCGCATAGATGATGCATGTCGGGCGCGTTGGCCCGCGTCTGCGCAATCGTTAGCCGATCGCGCCTCGCTACACTGGAGCGACGCGAGGGAGGCGAGGGCATGATGCGAAGCGGACGAATGCTCCTGTTGGCGCTGTTGCTCGGCTTGTGGGGAGCGGCCGGCGCGGCCGCGGAGCCCGGGCCGCCGCTGTTTGCGGTGACGCTCGCGCCGGTAGCGCCCGATGCCGATGGCGCGATCCGCGCGATCGACGTGACGCTGGAGATCGATGGGATCGCGGCGGCTGCGGGGGCTCCGATGCTGCGCCTGCCGATCGTCGCCAACACCGTCGAGACCGCGGCCGACCGGATCGAGGGCCTGCGCTTCCGAGACGCGCAGGGCGCCTTCGAGGCACCGACCCGCGACGTCGCGCAGGACGACGCGAACCGCGACCGGCTCTGGCTTGCGCCGCGAGCGATCTCGGGCGCGCTCCGCGTCGCCTATCGCGTTCCGATCGACCCGGCGCGGCCGCCGCTTGCCGCGCCGCAATATGAGCTGCGGACCGAGGACGGCACGGTTTCGGGTGCTGCAACTGCCTTCCTGCTCCTGCCGCGGGACACGGTCGCGCGTCGCGTGCGGGTGCGTTGGGATCTGGCGGCGATGGAAAGCGGCGCGGTCGGCATCTCAAGCTTCGGAGTCGGCGATGTGGAGACCCGCGAGCGCTATCCCCCCGAGCGGTTGAACGGCGCCTATTACATGGCGGGGCGCCCCGGGCTGTTCCGGTCCACGGACGGGCGCTTCTTCGGCGCCTGGCAGGGAGAACTGCCCTTTTCCGGCGAATCGCTGATGCGCTGGGCGGCCGAGCTCCAGTCCTTCTACGGCGATTTCTTCGACGAGCGACCCGAGCAATTCGGCGTATTCGGCCGCACCAATCGGCTCAATCCGGGAAGCGGCATCGGCCTGACCGACAGTTTCGCCTTCACCTTCAACGCCGAGTCGACCGAGGCGGATCTGCGCGGCCTGCTGGCACATGAGATGCTGCATGCATGGGTGCGCTCGCTGGGCGAGACGATGGACGCGCCGGGCGGGCTGGCTGCGTCCTGGTTCGGCGAGGGGCTGGCGGTGCATTATCAGCGGTTGCTGCCGTATCGCGCCGGGCTGAGCTCGGCCGCTGCGTTCCTCGACGATCTCAACACCACCGCCGGCCGCTACTATACCAACGCCCTGATCGGCACGCCGAATGCGGAAATCCCCGGCGGTTTCTGGCGCGATACGCGGATCCGCGTGCTGCCCTATGACCGCGGCTCGCTGTATTTCGCGAAAGTCGACGCGCAGATTCGCGTGGCTTCGGGCGGTGCGCGCTCGCTCGATGATATCGTCCGCGCGATGCTGGCGGCGCGCCGTGCCGGAGAGCCGATGGACCAGGCGCTTTGGGAACGGCTGCTCCACGCCGAACTCGGCGATGAAGGCCTCGCCGGCTTTCGCGCCATGCTTGCGGGCGAGGTGGTCATGCTGCCTGGCGGTGCCTTCGGACCGTGCTTCCGGCGCATCGAGCGGCCGCTGCGGCGGTTCGAGCTCGGGTTCGATCCCGAGACGCTGCTGGCGAGTCCGCGCCGGGTTCGCGGCCTCATCGCAGGATCCAGCGCGGCGCAAGCCGGCCTGCGCGAAGGCGACGAGATCCTCAATCGCTTTCCGCAGGATGCGATGCAGGGCGATCAGGCGGCGGTGCTCACGCTGGAGATCCGCCGCGACGGCGAAACGCGCACGATCGCCTATCTGCCGCGCGGCGAAACCGTGCTGGTCCCGCAGTGGGAGCGCACCGGGGCGCCCGGTTGCGAAGGCGGAACGCCTGCCGGCTAACGCGGGGACCGAGCCGGCGCGCCGCCCCCGCCGGCTCGCCCGCTCAGTCGAGCATTTCCTGTCCGTCGCCCTGTTTGCGCGTGAGCAGGTGGTAGAGCGCCGGGATCACGAACAGCTGCATGATCGTCGCGGAGAACAGGCCGAAGATGATCATGAAGCACAGCGGCCGGTACATCGGATTGCCGATCGCCAGCGGGATGAGACCTGCCATGGTGGTGACCGAAGTGGTCAGGATCGGCCGCAGGCGCTCCGCCGCGCCCCGTGCCGCCGCCTGTGCCTTGTTGATGCCTTCGGCGAGCCGGCGGTTCATCGTGTCGACCATGACGATCCCGTCGTTGGCGACGATCCCGATCAGCGAGATCACCCCGATCATCGCGAAGAAGGAGAACTGCATCCCGAAGACGAAGAAGCCGAAGAACGATCCGATCAGCGCCAGCGGCATGGTGGCGAGCAGGATGAACGCCTGCGGGAAGCTGTCGAACACGATCACCAGCACGCCGAAGACCATGATCAGTGCGATCACCAGCGCGATCCCGGCCGAGCCGAACGTCTCGGCGGTTTCCTCGGCCTCGCCTCCGATAGCGAAGCTGTAGCCTGAGGGCCATTCGCTCTGCAGCTCCTCCAGTTGCGGGCGGATTTCCTCGACGATCTCGGTCACCGGCCGCTCCCGATTGCTGGCCAGAACGGTGAGCGCGCGACGGCCGCCCTCATGGGCGACGGAAAGTGCGGCTTCACCCTGAACGGGGTCGAGCAGCGACAGCATCGGAATGCTCTCGCCCTCCGGCGTGAATGCGCGAACCAGGTCGAGCTCGTCGATGCGTCGGGGCCCGCCCGGATCGCCCGCGCGGCTCGGCCAGTTCGTTCCCATGCGGATTTCGAGATCATCCTCGGGGCCCGGAATGGCATAGGTTCCGATTGTTTGCGCGCCGAGCGCGAACCGGGCCTGCGCCGCCAGATTCTGCTGCGAGATGCCGTAGAAGCTGAGCGCCTCGCGGTTCGGGCGCAGCGCGATCTCCGCACTCAGATTGCCCAGATTGTCGCGGATGTTGGCCACGCCCTCGGTGCCTTGCAGCAGTCGCTGTACCTGTTGCGACATCTCCCGGAGCTGGTCCATATCCGGGCCCGAAAGCGTGATCTCGATCGGATCGCCGGTACTCGGCTGGTTGGTTTCCGGCACCACGAGCAGCGAGGCGCCGGCGACGTTGGCCGAGAGATATGCGTCGAGTTCCTCGCGCAGATCCTCCGCGATTTCATAGCCCGCGGCATCGCGTTCGCCGCGCTCGACGAACGTCGCGGAGAAGCCGATGAAATTCTCGCCTTCGGTGGGTTGCAGCCGCGATTCGGGCGACACGAGCGCGAACGGGCTCTTGCGGCCGGCAATCTTGATGACGCTGTCGAAATAGGGCTTCTCGCGCAGAATCTCGCCGACCGCGTCGGCGACGCGCTGCGTGTGATCGAGCTGCGTTGCCGGCGGCAGCTCGATATTGATCCCGAGCCGCTCGCCATCGGTCTTCGGGTATAGCACGGTCGGAATCTGCGAAAAGGCGAGGAGCGCCAGGACGAACCCAGCAGCCGCGCCGCCTACCCAGGTCCAGGCGTGCTTGCGGCTGTCCACCACCTTGTCGCAGATGAAGCGATTGAGCCAATGCGCCGCCTTTTCGGTGAGCACATCGGCCCGGTTCTTCTTCTCTTCCGCCTGATGGCGCGCGACCGGACCGAGCAGATACCGCGACAGCGGCACGGCCGCGAGCAGGGCGACGATGAACGCAATGACGAGGCACGTGATCGCCGTGACCGGCAGGACGCGGATGAACTTGCCCGCCACGCCGCCGATCGCCATCAGCGGCGCCATCGCGAGGATCGTCGTCAGCTGCCCGGCGAAGGCCGGCATCGCATAGTTGCCGATCGTCGCAAGCGCGGCCTGGCCGAAGCTCTTCTTCTGCACATAGATCTCGTCGTGCATGCCTTCCATCATCAGGATGAAGACGTCGACCATCAGGCCGAGCGCCAGCACCATGCCGATGATCACCAGCTCGTTGAGCGAATAGCCGAGCAACAGAATGACGATCAGCGCGCCCGCGAAAGTCACCGGGATGGCGAGTCCGGCGATCAGTCCTTCGCGCCAGGTGAGGACGAGGAACAGGATCACGAACACCGCCGCCATCGCCTGGAGCCCGTTGACGAAGACGTCGCTCAGCGAATCGCGGATCTGATCGGCGTCGTTCTGGACGATGTCGTAGCGCACCCCTTCCTCCCAGACGGGGCTCTCCTCCATCGCCTGCAGTTCCTCGCGGATCGCGCCGATCGTCTCGATCGTGTCCGCACCCGGGGTCTTGCGCACCGAGACTTCGATCGAGCTGCGATAGGGCTCGCCGGCGTCGGCATAGGCGGTGGTCGAATCCTCCGCCTCCAGCGTGCGCTGGACGACCGCCACCTCGTCTAGCCGGACGGGCGGCCCGGCGCGGTCGCCGCCCGCACGACGCACGGGCAGCGACCGTAGATCGTCGACATCGCGGAACTGGCCCTCCAGCCGCACGACGGCGCCGATTTCTTCGCTGTCGATCTCGCCGAACGGCTGTTCGAGATTGGCCGTGCGGATCGCGTCCTGAACCTCGGTGGGAGAAAGGCCGAGCGCCAGCAGCCGCTCGGGCTGCAGCAGGATCTGGATGATCTCCTCGCGATTGCCGCCGAGCTCGGCCTCATTGACTCCGGGGATCGATTCGAGGCGCTCCTGTACCTCCTCGCCGAGGCGGCTCAGCGCCGCCGTGCCCGCGCCGCCATACATCGTGATCGTGATGATCGGCCGATCGTCGACCGAGATCTGCTCGACCTCCGGCGAGTCCGCCTCGGCGGGAAGCTGAGCCTCCGCAGTGCTGACGGCGGCGCGCAATCGCTGCATCGCGTCAGAGGCGCTCGCGCTCGCCTCGAACTCGACCATGATGATCGAATAGCTGTCGAACGACGAGCTGTTCACCGCTTTCACGCCGGAAAGCGTCGTGATCTCGTCCTCGATCTCGGTCGTGATCTGCTCCTCGATCGTCTCCGGATCGGCGCCCGGCCACTGGGTGGTGATCGTGGCCTGCGGGATTTCGAGGTCGGGCAGCGCCTCCTTGACCAGTTGGGTATAGGCCATGACCCCGCCGACGGTGAGCAGCAGCGTGAGCAGGATGCCGAAGGTCGTCTTGAGGAAGAAGAAGCGCTGGAATCGCGATGCTCCGCGCACTTCCTCGCTTTCCTGCGGGGCCTGCGCATCCGGGGCCGGTGCCGTCGACTCACTCATCGGCGGTATCGCGCGCGCCCAGCGGCTCGCGCCCGATCACCCGGACCAGATCGCCGTCGCTCAAGGCGCTTCTGCCGTCGGTAACCACATATTCGCCGGTGCGCACTCCAGAGACGACCGCGCGCACCTCGTTGCCGGTCAGTCCGAGCTCGACCGCGCGGCGCTCGACCCGTCGGGTCTCGGGATCGACGACATAGACGAAGGGCTCCCCCGAGGCGAAGCCGATCGCATCGAACGGAACCGCGGGCACTTCTTCGGCGCGGGGGCCGCGGATCCAGGCGGAGACGAATTCGCCATCCTGCAGCAGGCGCGCGCCGCTGGTGGTCCGGATCAGTGCCTCATAGGTCCGGCTCTCCGGATCGAGCGCGGGGCTGACGGCATAGACCCTGCCGAAGATGCGGAACTGATCGACCGGGATCGGCGGCGCATTGCCGGTGCTGCCGGCCTGCGCGGGCCGCTGGCGCGCGGCGGGCGCGGGGGCCTCGCTCGGCCGGATCAGCGCTTCGGACCCGGTATCGACTTCGCGGCTGGTGTAGGATGGAAGATCGACCGAGATTTCGTAGCTGGAGGGGTCGACGATCACGACCGGCACGGTGTCGAGCGCGGTCTGCTCGTTCTGCGACTGGACGAGCTGCGGCGTGAAATAGCGCCCTTCCTCGATGTTGAGCCGCGCGATCACGCCTGAGATCGGTGCGACGATCCGCGATTCGGACGCCGTGACCTGCGCGACGTTGACCTGCGCCTGGGCGGCGTTCACCTGCGCACGGTTGGCGGCGAGCTGCGCCTGCGCTCGCGCATAGGCGGCGCGGGCCTGCTCCAGTTGCGCCTCGGCTTCGTCATATTCCTGCTGCGAGGCCGAGTTGAGTTCGAGCAGTGTGGCGAAACGGGCGAAGGTCTCCCGCGCCAGTTCCAGCGTCGCCGCAGCCTCGACCAGCGCCGCTTCCGCCACGGTGACCTGCGCGCGAGCATTGGCAAGATCGACGCGGGCGCCGGTCAGTTCGGCCTCGGTACGA
Source organism: Sphingosinithalassobacter sp. LHW66-3 (assembly GCF_050703275.1). GTDB lineage: Bacteria > Pseudomonadota > Alphaproteobacteria > Sphingomonadales > Sphingomonadaceae > Sphingomonas. Next base: position 814,500 of record NZ_CP193482.1, on the reverse strand, counting down.
TCGCGCTCGAGATAGGCGATGACCTGGCCTCGCCGGACCGGGCGGCCGACCTCGAGCCCGGGAGCGACATAGGCCACGCGGCCGCTGTTCTGGAAGGTGAGGAATTCGCGCCGCGCCGCGCGTGCGGTTCCCTGCGCATAGACCCAGGATTGCACCGGCGCTTCCTGCACCTGGACGACCCGCACGCTCACCGCCGCGGTGACGCTCTCGTTCGCTTCCTCTTCGTCGCTTCCGCCGCCGCAACCGGCGAGAAACAGCGCGAGCGCGGATATCAGATGCAGTCTCATTGCGGCAGCGGCTCCGGTTGCATGGGGGCGGTCGCGGCATCCTCGAACCCGCCGCCCAGGGCGAGATGCAGGTCGATGCGGTTCTCCATTCGCGCCCGGCGCGCGGCGAGATAGGCGCTGCTCGCGTCGAGCGCCGTCTGCTGGCTCTGCAGCACGGTGATGAACGGTTCGAGCCCCGCCAGATAGCGATTGAACGAGATCGCCACGGCACTTTCCGCCGCTTCGGCTGCGGCTCTCAGCGCCACTTGCCGGGTCGCGAGCTCTTCCTCGACGGCCAGCGCCGTCTCGACTTCCGACAGCGCCTGCAACACCGTTTCGGCATAGGCTTCGACTGCCTCGGCCTGCCGCCCTTCCGCCGCCTCGACCCGGGCGCGCAGCCGTCCGCCCTGGAAGATCGGCTGGAGGATCGCGCCGGCAATGCTCCAGACGAAGAAATTCCCGTCGAGAAGGTTCGAAAGCTCGCTGCTGCTGGTGCCCGCTGACCCGGTGAGATTGATCCCGGGCAGCAGCGCGCGCTCGGCGGCCGCTTCGCGGTATCCGGCGGCGATCAGGTTCAGCCGCGCGGCGCGAATATCGGGTCGGCGCGCCAGCAGCCCGGCGGGAAGTCCGGCGGGCGGCGGCGGCGGAACCTCGGGAAGCGCATCGGCGGTTGCCACTTCGCCGTCGGGATAGGCGCGGATCAGCGCGTCGAACCCGCGGGTGGCGCGCTCGACTGCTTCGCGCCGCTGCGACAGACCCGCGCGCGCCTGATCGAGATTGGCGAAGGCGAGCGCCTTGTCGCCCGGCGGCGCCACTCCGACATCGACTCGATTGCCGACCTGGCGCGCGATTTCGGCCAGAGCCGCGACCATTTCGCGCGAGACTTCAACCTGCTGCCGCGCTTCGACCAGATTGAAGTAGGATCGCGCCACCTGCGCTGCGATCGATTGCCGCACGGCTCGCAGATTCTCGGCGCTGGCGAGGAAATCGGCGCGCGCCGCCGCGCTCTGCGCGCTGATCCGACCCCAGAGATCAAGTTCCCAGCTGACATTCGCATTCAGCGAGAAGCTGTCGGTAACGAAGCTCGCGACTTCATCTTCTCCGCCGCCATCGGGAGTTTCGCCACCGGGCGCCGTCGGCAGGATCTCGCTGAAGCCGAGGCCGGCGAGATTCTGGCGCTGGCGAGAAGCGTTGAAGCGGCCGCTGATCTGTGGATAGAGGTCGGCGCGCGCCACTCGCGCCTGCGCCCGCGCCTGTTCGACCCGCGCCACGGCCTGCAGGATCGAAGGGTTATGAACACCCGCCCGCTCGACATATCCGCTCAGGAGCGGGTCTTCGAAGCGGGTCCACCAGGCATCCACGATCGGCGCCGAATCTCCGGGTTCGGCCGCGACGAATCGCTCCCGCGGATCGGCGACGATTGCGCCGAGTTCCGGAGCCGCGGGCGTGCCGACCGTGCAGCCGCCGAGAAGCAGCGCGACGAGGAGGGCGGTCCGTCTCAGCATGGGCCCGGCCCGTTCTCCGCCAGATGATCGGCGGCCGCGCCAAGATGATCCGCGATGCTGCGATAGAAGTGCACCAGCGTGAGGACGCGCGCCTGCGCCGGGCCGCTCTCCATCGCCCGCGCACTTGCCGCGATGCGCTCGGCATTGCCGATCTGTCGGAGGGCGGTCTGGCGGATATAGTTGGCATAGGCGTCCTTCCGCACTCCGTAGAAAGCTTGCCTCTCGCGGGGCTTCGAGCGCTTCTCGACGATGCCGAGGCTCTCGAGCAGGCGCACGTTGGTGCTCACGCTGGCACGGCTGACCTGCAGGATCTCGGCGATCCGGCTGCCGGAGAGGGGCGCTTCCTCAAGCACGAGCAGGGCGAGGAGCTGACCAGTGATCCGCGCGAGTCCGTCCGTCTCGAAGATGTGCCCCATTGCTTCGATGAAGCCACGCCTTGCAGCGTCGTTTTCCGGCATGCCGACCCCTGAACCACGACGCCGCCCCAGTGGCCGTCGCTTGTTTCAGTGCGTACGATACAGACTGAGATTTGTTCCTTCAGAGCAGAACGTCGGGCGAGGGCCGCCCACCCGGCATCGGCATTGCGCCGTGGGGGGGCGAGCACCTTTCGGCGATCGGCGGAGCCTCGCGTGCGCGCGTTGCGGGCTAACGGGTCTGCGAACCGATACTGCAGAGGTTCGCCGCAAGCATGGTGTCAGTCCGACGCCAAACGGAAGATGGTATAGGGCGGCGTGGACGTGTCGCAGGCGCGTAAGGGAACGGAGCGCAGCTGAAGCGGGTGCTGCCGAGGCGATTCCCGACGACGCAGCGCTCAAAGAAGTGGCGCCGGAACGCCAGGCGCCGGAAGGGTCCTGCAGTCGAGCGGCGTCCCCCGACTAGGATCCGGGGCCGCTGCGTCCACCATCGGCCGAGGGGGGACGCACCTCGATCGGCTCGAGGCGCCAAACCGCTCCCGCAGCGTCGCCCACCGCATTGGTCAGCAGGTATATCGCGCCACCCGGCCCCTGCTCCACCTCGCGAATGCGTATGTTATCACCGTACACGTCACGGTACATTCGATTCGGCTCGATAGCGGACGCGGCGGGATAGCAGCTGGTGATGCCGGTGGTCGCCGGGCGCAGACGTCGACTCCCTTCCGCGCGCTGCGCCGACTCGATCGGCTTAATTCAACACGGCGTGCAGAATGCCCTTGCCGAGCACTTCGCCGGGATGACCCAGAAACAGGTCGAAGCTGCCCTTGGTCGCATGCGAGACGCGATAGGACTTGCCGCCTTCGGGCACTCGGGCGGGATCCATCTCGAAGAAGACGAAGAAGCCGCGATGGCGCGCCAGATCCGCAGGGCGATTGGCGTCTTCGTCCGCACGGGTGACCACGGACAGGGTGGAGACCACGTCGCCCTTTTCGCCAGCGATGGTAAAGCTGGTTCCGACCAGCGCCTCCCAGCTGTCGACTTCGCTCATGATCAGCGCCGGGCCGGCCGGGACGGGCGCGGGTTCGGACGGAAGAACGACGGTTCCCGCGCTGCTGCCGCCGTCGCAGCCGGTAAGCGCGGCCGCGGCGATGGTGGCGCACCCTCCCACCACGAACTCACGTCGCGATCTTAGAGCGGTCATCGAAATCTCTTCCCCCGAGGAGTCGCCTCACCATAGCGGCCCGACCGCATCCGCCTATCACTCGCGGCGGCGCAACACTATCGGATTTTGCGAGGGATTGCTGGAGTCTGCGTCGTTGGAGTATCGGCGCCGGTGGGTGCCCAGTTCGCGCCTCGAGAGGAATTCGATGCAGCACGCCGCCGAAGATCCCGGAACGCCGGGAACATCCGCCCCGCTCAAGATCGACAGCTTTTCGTCCCGCATCGGGAATCGTTTTGCTGTAACGAGTGCGAACGGCAGCCAGGAACTGCGACTGGCGCGGGCGGAGCCGCTCCCGGGGGCGGTGCGCGAAGGTGGCGGATTCCGGCTCGAATTCCTCGGGGCGCCCGAGCAGTTCCTGCCGCAGGCGGTCTATGCCTTTGCCATCGACGGCGCGACCCACGACATCTTCATTGTACCGCTCGGCCACCATCCGGAGGGGGAAATGCGGTACGAGGCGATCTTCTTCTAGCGCGGCGGCACGGCTCGTTCGGCCGCTCGCGCCAGCGTACGACGCTATGCGCTGCTTGCCGGCGGAGACCATTTCATTAGATCATAGACGCCCTTGTCCTCGACGAGAGTGAACCCGAGCCGCTCGTACAGTGCGCGCGCAGGGTTCCCCTTTTCGACGTGGATCGATGCGCTTTTTGCGTGCGCTTTCGCCCAGTCCAGCGTGTCGCGCAGGATCGCGGTCCCGATCCCTCCGCCGCGCGCTGCCGGCATCAGCGAAATGTCGATGATCCTGAACTGATCGCGCCATTCCTCGATGTACAGCCGGCCCACCGGTGTGCCGGCGCGCTCGACGACCAGCCACTCCGCATCGGGATAGTGGCGCTGATAATGGAGATGCTGGGCGCGGTGCTGCTGCATCAGAAACTCGCGGCGCTGTGCTTCGGGCCAGCCGCTGAAGGCAAGCTCCTCCGCGCGCGTCGACAGGTACAGCGCCTCGGTGAACCCATAATCTTCGGAGGCGAGGGGCCGATACGAGAGATCGAGGTGCGCGGCGTGGCGAAGGGGCGGCGGCATCGGCGCGGGACAGCTATCCGCTTCAGGGGCGAGGCGGGAATACACCCGTCAGCGCAATGCAGAAGTAGAAGGTGAGATAGGGCTGCATGTTGTTGTGCGGAGCGGAGCCGCCGGTCGTGGCGAGAGCGGACGGCGACATCGTCGTGAGGTTGCTGGCCGTGTTGGTTTGATAGGGAGTGCCGCCCACCGCGGTCGCGAGCGTCGTATTCGGCGTGAGCGTCCCTTGGGTCCCGTTCTCCACCGTCGCCGACAAGCGGTGGTTGTGCCTGGGGATTTCGCTTTCGAGCAGCGTCACGGTTTCGACGCCCGAGGCCTCGCCAAGATCGTGGAGCGAGAGGCCCGGCCCCTGACCTGGCTGCATCGGCGCCCGGCCCTGCAGATCGGGAAGGGCGAAGTTGCTCTTGCCGTTCCCGCCATAGGTAGTTCCCAGCAGCGAGAAGAGCGCGGTATTCTGGGCAATCGGCAATAGCTGCCCATCGCACCAAGCCCAGAACTTGGGTGCGAAGTTGAACGGAAAAATCCGGATCTCGGCGACAAAGGGATCGGCCACGGACGACTCCTAGGTAGGGCTGGGGAATAATCCGAACAGCGAAATGATGAAGTTGATGCAGAGATAGGGCTGCATGTTCGTGTGCGGCTGGCTGCCACCGGTGGCGCCGATGCTCGTTGCCGCCAGCAAAGTGTCCGGCGTTTCGCTCGCATAGGGCCGCACGAGCGTGGAACTCGCCAGATAGTTGTTGAGCGGACTGCTCTGCGATCCGTTGCCGCTGGATCCGACCAGGTTATGGGTATGCATCGGGATCTGGCTCGCCGTCAGCGTTACTTCCTCCGCCCCGCCGGTTTCTGCGAGGATGAAGCCGTCGCCCATGTGGATCGGCACCCGCCCGCGCAGGTCGGGCAGCTGGAAGGTGGATTGGCCGTCGCCGCCATAGGTGGTTCCGATCAGCTGAAAGAGCGTCTCGTTCTCCGAAATCGGGATCAGTTGCCCCTCGCAGAGCATCCAGCCGGCCGGCGCGAAGTTGCCCGCGAACATCCGGATCTCGCCGAGATAGGGTTGTGCCATGGAACGTCCTCAGGTGGGCGAAGGGAAAATGCCCTGAAGGGCGATGCAGAAATTCGTGGTCAGAAACGGCTGCATGTTCAGGTGCGTCTGCGTCTGGCCTACGAAGCTCACCGTCTCCGCATGCATCGTGACAGCGCCTGTCGTTACCCCCGGCGCGTACAGATTGCCCGGTTCCGCCGCGAGAACATGTTCTGCGGGCCCGAATGCCGGATATTGCGAATCCCCGGTTGCCGCCGAGGCATGCAGACTATGCGTATGCTGGGGCATTTCGCTGAACGATATCCTATGCGCCTGCTCCCCGCCGCGTTCTCCCAGGATGTGGCCGGTGCCGACGTGAATGGGCACCCGCCCACGCAGGTCGGGCAGCGCGAAATTGACTCGGCCGTCGCCGCCAAAGGTGGTGCCGAGCAGCGAGAAAAGCGCCTGGTTCTGGTTGATCGGCAGAAGCTGGCCGTTGCACAGCGCCCAGCCCTTGGGCGCGAAGTTGAACGAAAACAGCCGAATTTCCGACAGAAACGGTTCCGCCAAGCCGCTTACTCCCCCAGTGTTACCGCCGACTAGCCTAATGCGCGGGAGTGATCCAGCGTCTTTGGCGCCGACGAGCCGCGAACGGGGCGGGTGAATGCGTCCTGTCGCGTCCCGCCGCCTGACAATCTCCGGCGATGGCCGTCAAGAAGCGGATTGTCCGTTTACGCCGATCCAAGTATCGCCATATCACTTCCGTCGTGCCCGCACAGAAACTTAGGGCCATCGACGCGGAATAGAGGGGGCTCTTCTGTGAATACTCTGCATCGTGCTCGCTTGCTGCTGTCGACGGGTCTTACCGGCGCTGCGCTCGCGCTGGCCCCCAGCGTTCGCGCGCAGGATGCGCAGCCGGTGTGGCAGCCGCAGGCCGATGCGGAGGCGCGGGCAGGCGAGCCCGGTGCCGAGGTCGCATTCGAATTGCTGGCGCCGTTGGCGCAGAACGAGGCCAATCTGCTCTTCGTCGCGGGACGGATCGCCTATGACGAGCTGTACGATCGCAGCGGCTCGGTGACCTTCGGTGGCCGCGGGCGGGTGGGCGACGACCTTGCGATCGGCGTCAACGTCGGCGCCGACTTCTATCGGTCGAACCTCACGTCGAATGCGCAGACCGCCGTCTCGTTCGGCCTCGAAGGCTTCACGTCGGTGTTCGACGTGCACGTGAACTATCGCCTTCCGACGACCGACCGACGGACGATTCTGTTCGCGGACCCCGATCTGGCCCCCGACGGTGTTCTCACAGTCGAAGACAACCGGCTGATCGAACGTCGCACCGGCTTCCGGCTCGAGGAAGTGCCGCTGCACGGGGTGAACGGCGAGATCGGCGCGCGTGCTCCGCTGACCCGCAATCTGAGCGTGCGCGCCGCGGCAGGCGCTTTCGACTATCGCGATCGCTGGGCGGACGAATCGTTCCACGGCTTCCGCGGTTCGCTCGAGCTCTATATCGAGGATCCGCTCGGCGCCGGCAGCCGGTTCCGGCTGGGCGCGCAGATCGAGGACGACAATCGCTTCGGCACGCACGCCAGCGCGACGGTTCGGCTGACGATCCCGCTGGGTTCGTCGAGCGGTGGAAGGCGCCAGGCGCAGACCCGGCTCGAGCGCCAGATGGGGGAGCGGGTCCGCCGCGACTATGTGGCGGCAGTCGGCACGCGCGCTTCCGATCTCTCCAGCACGACCCTGGCGATCGACGCGCGCACCGGGGCTGAGTTCGGCGGCATCTATTACACCAGCGGCGCGGCGACCGCGGCCGGCGCAGGGACGAACGTGAGTCCGACCACGATCGAGGACGCGGTCAGTCGCGCGGGTGTGAACGGCGTCGTCGTCGCGCTTGGCGAGGGCGGACCGATCGCGACCGGCGGCGTGACGCTGGCGACCGACCAGTATCTTGTCGGCGGGGCGGGTTCGGTGATGGTCCGCCGCGCCAATGGCGCGGTGACGCCATTCTCGTTCGGAGGCACCAACGGGTCGATCGTGGGCACCAACGCTGCCGGCGCGGCGGTGACGCTCGGGCAGGGATCCGTCGTGCGTGACGTCACCATTTCCGGCAGCGGTGCCGGCGTCGTGGCGAGCGGAGTCGGGGCCTTCGCGCTGGAGCGAGTCTTCATCCAGAATACCGGCGGTGTCGGCCTCACCCTCGCCAACACGCTCGGTCCGGTGGTGCTCGACGGGCTGACCGTTCGGGGCGCGGCTGGCGCGGGTGTTCTGGTGCGCGGCGGCAGCAGCGTCACGCTGCGCGACAGTGCGATCGCAGGCGGTGCCGGCGCCATCGACATCGACGATGGCGGCGCGGCGCTCACGGTGGCGCTTTCCAATCTCGCCCTTTCCGCAACCGGTGGCACGGTGCTCGACATCGACGGCTCGGGCGCCGGGTCGGTCACGGTCGCTGGGCTCGCGGGGCTGACGATCGCGGGCGGCAACGGCGAAAGCGGCGGATTTGCTGCGCGGTCAGTGCGCTTCGACGCCGATGCGACCGCGGCGGGCAACCAGCTCGTGGACGCGGGCCGCATGCAGATCGGCGCCGCGGATGCGCGCGTGAACGGAGCGGGGGTGAGCCTGGCCGAGGTCGAGGGAGTATTGAGCTTCTCTGACCTCGACATCGCGAACGGCACCGGGACCGGGCTGCTGGTGCGCAACACCAAAGCGGGCAGCTTCACGCTCGCCACCGGCGACGGCAGCGTCGACACGGCGGCGGGTACCGCACTCGATCTCGATCCGCTCCTTCTCGACCTGCGCTTCACTGCCGTGCAGTCGGCCGGCGCGGCGGGTGCGGGCGTGGTGCTGGACGATGTGACGGGCGCGGGAGCGGGCGGGAACACTCTGGCGATCGGGACGCTCACGATCACCGGTGCCGGTCAGCAGGGCCTCCTCGTGACTGGCGGTTCGACCGGTTTCGTCACCATTGGCGGCGGCTCGATCTCCGGAAGCGGCGGCGCTGGCGTTCAGATCGGCGAAGCGGGCGTCGCGGGCAGCGGCGGCACGATCGGGCTTAACTTCGGCGGAACGATCAGTGGCAGCGGCACTGGCCCGCTTGTCCATGTTTCCAACACCGGCGGCGCGATCAACTTCACGGGTGCGATCACCGGAACCGGCCCGGTCGTGATCGAGGACACGCTGGCAGGATCGACGGTCACTCTCTCCGGCCCGATCACGCTCACTGGAACGAGCGCTGGCACGCCCGCGATATCGTTGAACAATCTGATGGGTAGCGTCGGCTTCTCCGGACCGATCACCATCAGCAATCCGATGGGCGATGCGATCCGCATCGGCAGTGTCGCCGGAGGGGCAAGCTTCGGCAATGTGACGATTACCGGCCTGGGAAGCGGCACCGGGCTCGATCTCACCGGCACCCAGGGCAATGTCAGCTTTGGCACGCTGCAGATCTCAGGCACGTCGATCGCGGGCTCGACCGGCATCGATCTGACCGGGACGACCAACAGTGGCGCGATCGTCATCTCGGGACCGAGCGCGATCTCCGGCGTCGACGTTGGTGTCGACCTCACCAACGCATCGGCGACCGGCTCCTTCCGGTTCGGCGACGGCAATGCCAGCAACGGCACGGGCAGCAGCATCACAGCGAATACGGTGATCGTGATCGCCGGCATGAACACCGGCACGGGGATCTACGACTTCTCCGATGCGACGCTGAACGGCGACACGAGCAACCTCTCAGGCGGCAGCTTCACGACCTATTATGTGATGGCCGGAGCGACCGGAAGCGGCATCGGCAGCAACGATCCTGGCAGCCTTGCGGGGGCGCTCGCCTCCGGCGCCCAGTATATCGTGCTACTCAACAATCCCGATGGCGGGCAGGACGTGATCGACGCGATCACGACGGGCGGCACCTTCACCCTCGGATCCGGTCAGGCGCTGCTCAGCTTCCGCGACACCGATTCCTTCTCGGTGCGAGGCGCGGCGGCTCCCCAGAATCTGATCGTCACCGGAGTCAGTTCCGGCGTGATCACCAATCCGTTCGCCGGTTCCGGCGCGGCGCTTCTCACCAGTTCGGCTGTGGGCGGGGCCACGCTCACGCTCGGCAACGACAGCCGGGTGGACGGCGTCCAGATCGGCCACACCGGCGGCGGCGTCGGAATTCTCGGGCAGGGACTGACCAGCGCGACGATCCTCAACTCGACGGTGTCGGGCAGCGGTGGCGCGATTGCCGTCACCGCCGGCGGAGCGACTTCGTCGCTGACGCTGGGCAACCTCGACCTTTCGGCGAGCGGTGGCACGGTCCTGTCGCTCAGCGGCGCAGGTGCCGGCACGCTCAGCGTCTCCGCCTCTGACGTGAGCATAGCGGCGACCGGCGGCGCAGCGGGTCTCTCGCTCGACACGGTCGCAAGCAGCGGAATCGCGATCAACGCGATCACAACCGGCGCGTCGGCGACCACCGCGGTGTCGATTGCTGGAGTGACCGGCGCATCGGTCTCGCTCGGCACCGTCACCATCGGCGGAACCGCGACCGGCGCAGGGCTGAGCATTGCGGGCAGCAGCGCGGGCATCTCCGCAGGCGCCGTGAACGTCATGGGCAGCGCGGGCGATGCCGTGTGGTTGAGCGGCAACAGCGGCCCGATCGCCCTTGGCTCGCTCAGCATCCTGAGCGCGGGCGGGGCGGGCCTGCGCATCGCGGGCGCTGGAGGTGATGTTTCCATTTCGAGCGGTTCGATCGGCGGTTCCGCGGGTGCGGGGCTTTCGATTCAGGGGGTCAACACCGGCGCCACGCTCTCGCTCGGCAGCCTTGCGCTGACCGGCAATGCGACCGGTGCACTGCTCGCTGATATCGTCGGCTCGGTCCGCTTCGGCGGCGCGGTGACGATCGCGAATTCCGTTGGCTCCGGGCTGGCGTTCGGCGCGGGCAACTCGGGTACGACCAGCTTCGGTGCGGTCAGCATCAACGGGTCGGGAACGGCGGGAATTTCGTTGGCCGGCGGGAGCACGGGCAACCTGTCTTTCGGCGACGTTTCGATCAGCGGCATTGGTGCCGGCGGCACGGGTGTCGATGCGCGGGGAGCGGGTGGCGCAATCGCGTTCGGAACGCTGAACATCAGCGGCAGCTCCGCCAGCGGGACGCGCGGCATCGATCTCACCGGCGCGAGTTTTGCGGGCAGCCTGACGGTCGCGCAAGGCGGTACGATCACCGGGGTCGGCACGGGCGTGGACCTGACCAACGCAGCGATCACCGGCAGCTTCCGCTACGGCGACGGATCGAGCAGCGATGCCGATGGCGCCGCTTCGACAATCAATGCCGTCACTCCGATCGCGGCCGCCGGGCTGAACGCCGGCGTTGGCCGGTACGACTTCGCCGACGTGGCGCTGGTCGGCGATACCAGTGCGCTGGCGACCGGCGCGCGCCTGTTCTTCGTTGAGGCAGGCCGTACCGGCTCGGGTACCCAGGCCGATCCGGGTAGCCTGGCGGCCGCGCTCGCCGCCAATGCGCAGGTCGTCGTGCTTCTGAACAACCCGACCGGGGGGCAGGATCAGCTCAGTGTATCGGGAGTCGGTTCGTTCGACCTTCTTGCGGGTCAGCGCCTAATCAGCTTCCTTAATGGTGACACGCAGGCGGTGGGGGGCAGTGCGCCCGCCAATCTCGTGCTGCATGGGGTCACGCCTGGCCTCGTCACCAATCCCTATGCCGGATCGGGCGCGCCGCTGCTCACTTCGACGGGCGCGGTGACGGTCCGGTTGGCGAACAACAACGTACTCGATGGTCTGCTGATCGGAGGTGCCGGGATCGGCATCGACGGTGCGGGCGTGTCGAACGTCAGCATCGCCAATTCGCAGATCTCGGGCGCGCTCGGCGCGGTGCGCCTCACCGGCGGGGGCGCAGCGGCGTCGGCCACTCTGCGAAACCTTGCGCTGACCTCGAGCGGCGGCACGGTGCTGTCGCTCTCCGGTGCGGGCGGCGGATCGCTCGGGCTCCAGGGTTCGGGGATCGTGCTGACGGCAACCGGCGCCGCGCGCGCGCTGGCGATCGACACCGTCATGCTCAACGGGGCGCTTTCCTTCGGCGCGGTCTCGACGGCTACCGCCGCGGGCGACGCAGTGTCGCTGAGCGGCATCGGCGGCAGCGGTGTGCTCGGCTTCACCGGTATCACCGTGGGCGGCACCAGCGCCGGCTCGGGCATCACGCTCGCCGGCAACAGCGCGGTAATCGATCTGGGTACCGTCACCATCAGCGGTGCCGCCGCGGACGGCCTTCAGATCCTCGGCAACGCGGGCGACGTGACGGTCGGCGGAATGACGATCGCCGGGGTGGGGGGATCGGGTGTGCGCGTGGAGGGGCTGCAGGGCGCCTTCAAGGCCGCGGGAGCAACGGTTTCGAGCGCCGGCACGGCCGGCATCCTATTGTCCGACATCGACGGATCGGCGACCTTCACTGGTCCCGTCTCGATCGCGGCCCCGGGAAGCGCGGGGATTCGGATCGGCGCGGGCAGCAGCGGCACGATCGACTTCGCCGAAACCGACATCACGGCGCTAGGCGCGAACGCCACCGGCCTGGATGCACGTTCGGCGTCAGGAACGGTGCGCTTCGCCACGCTTGACATCGCGGCCGCTTCCACGAGCGGGACGCGGGGCATCGACCTGACCGGCGCCACCTATGGCGGCACCGTGGCAGTGACCCAGGGCGGTACGATCACCGGCGTCGGCACGGGCGTGGACCTGACCAACGCGGCGATCACCGGCAGCTTCCGCTACGGCGACGGATCGAGCAGCGATGCCGATGGCGCCGCCTCGACGATCAGCGCGATCACGCCGCTTGCGATCGCCGGCCTGAGCGGCAGCACCGGCGGGTACGATTTCAGCGACGTGAATCTCGTCGGCGACACGAGCGGCCTTGCCGGCTCCGCCTCGCTCTACTGGGTACGTGCCGGCGCAAGCGGCGCGGGGACCCGATCCGATCCGGGTAGCCTGGCAGGAGCAGCAGCCGCCGGAGCCGACATCATCCTGCTGCTCAACGATCCGGCGGGCGGTAACGATATCCTCGACGCGAACGATCTGGTCTTCGGAACCGGCGGCACCTTCACGCTCGGCAGCGGCCAGCAACTGCTGGGGTTCCTCAACGGCGATTCGCTGGCAGTGCCCGGCGGGGCTCCGGCGAACGTGCTGCTCTACAACGTGGCGACCGGGATCATCACCAATCCCTTCGCCGGATCGGGCGCGCCGACGCTGACCACCAGCGCGGGTGGGAACGCGGCTACGCTGGTCGTCACCGGCAACAACCTGATCGATGGCGTGCGGATCGCGAACGGCGGCACCGGCGTCGGCGTGTTCGGATCGGGCGCTGCCAACATCATCATCCGCAACAGCATTCTCTCCGGCGCGAACGGCGCGCTTCAGCTGCTGGCGGGCGGCGGTTCGGCGAGCGCGGCCCTGGCCAATCTCCAGTTGCGCGCATCGGGCGGGACGCCGCTGCTCGTGTCGGGCGTCGGCGGCAGCTTCGCACTGACTCAATTCTCGAACATCGCCATCGACGGCGGCTACGGCGAGACCGCGGGCGCGCGGCTCGCTTCCGTGCTGTTCGACGCAGATCTTGCGACGGCCGGATTCCAGGCGGTCGATTCCTCGCTGCGGATCGGGAGCGCGGGCGGGCGAGTGACGGGCAGCGCTCTTGATCTTGACGGCGCGACCGGCTCGTTGAACTTCACGAACCTCTCGATTTTCAACAGCGGCGGCACCGCGCTCCGGGCATATGCGCCGACGCTGAATCTGGCGAGCGCGGCAGGAACGATCGACGTGTCGAACGGCACCGCGATCGACATCGCGGATACGCGCCTGGACCTGACTCTCGACTCGGTCATCCGTTCGGGTGCCGGAGGCGGCGTAAGCGTCACGAACGGCGTGGGGATCGGCGCCGGCGGGCGTGCGATGAACATCGGCACGCTATCGGCAAGCGGCGGAACCTTCGGAATAGCCATCACCGGTGCAAGCGCGGGGAGCTTCGCTTTCGGCGCGGGATCGACGATCAGCGGCACCAGCGCCTCGGCCATCGCCCTCGGCGGAGCCGCTGACCTGAACTATGGCGGCAGTGTCGTCCAGACAGCGCCTGCTGCGCTGCTCGACGTGGTCGGCCACACCGGCACACTGACCTTCGCCGCAGGCAGCAGCCTGTCGGCGACGGGCGGGGGTGGCCTCTCCTTCGCCGATGCCGACGGCACCTATAGTTTCGCAGGCACCACCGTGCTCTCGGGCGGCGGCGGCATAGCGATCGCGGGCGGCTCGGCCGGCAGCTTCACCTTCGGCAACGCAAGCATCAGTGACGCCGCCGCGGCTGCGGTCGAAGTGCGGAATTCGACTGCCAGCCTCAGCTACGCCGGCACGATCGGCCAGGCTGGCGGTGCGGCGATCGACGTCTCGGCGCATGCGACCGGTACGCTCGATTTCTCGGGCGCGACGCTTACGGCGACCGGCGGCAGCGGCCTGGCGTTCAGCGATGCCGACGGAAGCTACACGTTCGGTACGACCGCGCTCTCCGGCGGCGCGCGCATCGCGATCACCGGAGGCTCGGGCGGCAGCTTTACCTTTGGCAGCGCGAGCATCAGCGGCGCGTCGGGCGCCGCGCTCGACGTTCAGAATTCGACGGCCAACGTCAGCTACACCGGCACGATCAGCCAAGCGACCGGCGCGGCGATCGCCGTTTCGAAGCATGCGACGGGCACGCTCGACCTGTCGGGCGCCGCGATCACGGCGACCGGCGGCAGCGGTCTGACGTTCGATAATGCCGATGGTGCCTACCGCTTCGGGAGTGTGGCGCTTTCGGGCGGCGCGCGGATCGCGATCGTCAACGGCGCGTCCGGCGGTTTCACCTTCGGCGACGTCGATGTGACCGGTCTTGGCGCGAGCGCGACAGCGGTCGACCTGACCGGCGTCGGCGGCAGCGTCAGTTTCGAGACGCTGGATATCACCGGCACTTCGATCACCGGCTCGCGCGGAATCGACCTGACCGGCAATTCGACGAGCGGCAACATTGTCGTGCTGCAGGGCGGAACGATCACCGGGGTCGGCATCGGCATCGATCTCACCAATGCCGCGATCGCAGGAAACTTCCGCTATGGCGACGGATCGAACACCGACGCCGATGGAGCGGCTTCGACGATCAGCGGGGTGACTCCGCTCGTGATCGCCGGGCTGGACGGCGGTCGGGGCAGCTATGATTTCGCCGACGTGAATCTGGTTGGCGACACCACCGGATTTTCGGTGAGGGCCTATTTCGTTCAGCAGGGTGCGAACGGAAGCGGCGCGCGCAGCGATCCGGGATCGCTGGCCGGGGCGATGGCCTCCAATGCGACCTATATCGTCCTGCTCAACGATCCCACCGGCGGCGCCGATATTCTGGACGTCACGGGTGCGGGCGGATCGCTGATCCTCGACGGCGGCCAATTCCTCTACAGCTTCCGCGACACCGACAGCTTCAACGTCGGCGGCGGCGCGCCGGCCAATGTGACGCTGTACAACGTTCAGACCGGGGTCCTCTCCAACCCGTTCGCCGGCTCGGGCGCGCCGACGCTGACGGGCAGCGGCGCTTCGCCGACCGTCACGCTGGGCGGCTCGAACATTCTCGACGGACTGGTGATCACCAACTCGGGGACGGGTGCGGGTGTGTGGGGCAACGCGATCGGCGGCGCCAGCATCATCCGCAACAGCACGATCAGCGGAGGTGCGGCGGGCGCGATCAACGTCCAGAGCGGCGCCGCCAACACGGTGCTGGCCCTGAGCAATCTCACGCTCGCTGCGGCCGGCGGCAACATCCTCAACCTGGTCGGTGGAGGCGCGGGGTCGCTCACTCTGTCGGCATTCGCAAACATGACCGGGACTCACAGCAGCGAGACGGGCGGGTTCGTACTCAGCGGCGTGCGCTTCGATGCCGATCCCACGATCGCACCCGGGCTGCAGCCCGTCTCTGCCGGCGCTTTGAATCTGGGCACCAGCGCAGCGCGGATCACCGGTGTGGGGCTCAGCCTGTCCGATGTCACGGGTACGTTGAACTTCACCGATCTGAACATCGCCAACGACAGCGGCACCGGCCTGCTGGTGGCGAATGCGAAGGCGAACAACTTCCTGCTCGGCACCACCGGCGGCACGGTCGACACGACCGGCGGTACGGCAATCGATCTCGACCCGCTCGCGATCGCCATGACGCTCGACAGCGTGCGTGCCTCGGGTGGGGCGTTCGGGATTCTGCTCGACCAGGTCGAGGGGCGTTTCACCGTCACCGGAGCCGTGGAGGCCAGCGCGACGAGCACCGCGGCGATCGCGATCCGCAACAACAGCGCTCAGACCGACCCGCTCGACGTGATGTTCCAGGGCGCGGTCACCGTAGCGAACACCGGTGGCGCCGGCGTGATGCTCACCAACAATGGCGGTGCGGCGGTGAGCTTCCTTGGCGGGCTGGACATCGCCACCACCAGCGGCGCAGGCTTATCTGCAAGCGGTGGCGGTACGCTGGTGATCGCCAAACCGACGGTTGGCGCGAACCGCATCGTCACCGGTGCGGGGCAGGCGCTGTCGCTTGACGGAATGACGATCGGCGCCGCGGGCGCGGCATTCGATTCGATCGCGACGACTTCCTCGACCAACGCCGCAATGACGCTGCAAGCGCTGTCGCTCGCCGGTTCGCTGAACATCGCCGACCTCGCTGCGTCGGGCGGGGGCGGGGGCGCGGCCTTCGCAAATCTGTCCGGTGCCGGCTCGGTAAATCTCACCGGCAGGATCGATATCGACGGCGGCACCGGCTTCGAATTCGGTGGAACGCTCGGGACGATCAACATCGCCGACACGGCAGGCTCGGTCCTGACGATCGACGGCGCAGGAGTCGGTCTGGCTTTCAACGGTGTCGGCAGCGGAACGGTCGCCATCGGTGGCGGGGGCGGCAGCGCGGCCATCGCCGGATCGACGGTGAGCTCGGTGCTCGTGAACGGCGCCTCGGGCGGTGCGCTGAGCTATGCGGGATCGATCATCACAGCCGCGAGCCCGGTGCTCGCCGTTACGAACAGCGCGGCCACGATCACGCTGTCCGGCGCAATCACGTCGACCACCAGCGGGGGGGCGTTCACGTTCGACAACGCCGATGGGTCGTACACGATTTCCGGTGCGGTCGACCACTCCGGTGGCACCGGAATCTCGGTGAACGGCACGAGCAGCGGAACGCTGACCTTCTCCGGCGGATCGAAGCGATTCAACACCGGGGCCGCGAACACCGTCGTCATGAACGGCACCGGGACACTTGCCTTCACGGGCGGCGGTCTCGACATCGAAACGACGAGCGGATCCGGCATCGTCGGGAACGGCACCGGCATCCTTGTCACCGCCGGAAGCGGCAACAGGATCGTCAGCGGAACCGGTGCGGCGATGCTGCTCGACGGCACCACGATCGGGGCTGGCGGCCTCAACTTCTCCACCATCAGCGTCACCGGCGCAGTAACCGGTCTGCGCTTCGCCTCGCTGCTGTCGACCGGCGGCGGAACGATCGATCTCGGCACCGTGACGCTTCAGGGGATCACTTCGCGCGGCATCGACGTCGAGGGCGGCCTTGGCGCTGCGCTCAACATCGCCGATTTCGACGTTGCGCTCGGCGACGGTAGCGCGACGGCATTCGATCTGAATGGCGCGGCGCTGGCAGCGGCGATCAGCGTCGGCGATTTCGACGTGACGAACGCCGGGGCGCCCGGCACCAGCATCGGCGTCGATCTGCGCGGAACCACGGGCGGGCAAAGCGTGCGGCTCGGCACCTCCGCCGTCGCCGGAGCGTCGCCATCGATCAGCGGCGTCAACACCGGCGTCTTCCTTGATGCGGGCAGCAACGCCAACTTCGTCTATGGGGATGGCGAGGCCGCCACCGATGGCGGAGCGATCATCTCCGCGCCGGTTGGTATCGATGCCAGTGCCGCTCCGCTGGCCGGCACCTACGACTTCCAGGACGTTGTGTTCACCGCCAGCCCGGGCCGCGGCTTCGGTATCGGGCGGACTGTGTTCATCGATTCCGACGGCGCGGTCGGTGGCGGTAACGGCTCGGGCGCCGACGCCGCAAATCCGATGACACTCGCCGCAGCCGAGCTGGCACAGCTGGCCGGGGACACCTTCCTCCTCGTCAACAACGGGAGCGCGATCAGCGCTGCGGGCAGCAACGGCGACAACAGCTTCGCGCTTCTGGCCGGTTCGAGCATCCGTGGCTTCGGCGGAGGCGCGATCTCGCTGAACCTCACGATCCCGTCGACGATCCGGCTCGCCAGCACATCGCTGACGATCGCCGATCCGGGCGGCGGCGCGGCCACGCTCACCAGCGGAGCGGGTGCGAGCGTGGTGACGCTGGGCAGCGGCGGCAACAGCCTCGTCGGGTTCAACCTCGCAGGCAACAACAGCGTCGCGAACGGCGTCGTCTCGGGCGTTGTGGGCGCATCGAACATGGTCCTTCGCGACCTGACGATGCAGGGCTTTGCCGGTTCGGCGATCAGCCTGACGAACGCGCCGGGCGTGCTGATCGAGAATCTGGTCTTCAGCGGCAATGCCACCGATCTGACCCTCGTCGGCGGCACGAACGCCACCCTTCGGAGCCTGACCAGCAGCGGCGCGACGACCGCGCTCCTGCTCAATGGCGTCTCGGGAACGACGACGCTGGCCGACATCGGCATCAGTGGAGCGGCGACGGGCCTTTCCGCTGTCGCCGCTGGCGGAACGATCGTCGCGACGAACGTCGACATCAGCGGCAGCGCGAACGCCGGACTTGCCATCAACGGCGGCACGGCCAGCTTCACCTTCGACGCGGCCAGCTCGCTGACACAGAACGTCGGCGGTTTTGCCGTGGACGTGACGGGCAACCACACCAGCGGCAGCCTGCTCTTTGGCGGCACGATTTCCGCAACCTCCGGCAGCGGCCTGCGCTTCAGCAATGCCGACGGCACCTACGGCTTCACCGGCGTCAGCACGCTGAACGGCGGCGACGCGGGGATCGACATCCTCTCCGGCTCGGACGGAAGCTTCACCTTCGGCACGGGAACGTCGATCACAGCGCCGAGCGGCAACGGGCTTCATCTCGCCGACAGCAACGCCAACCTTACCTTCAGCGGGTCGATCACCAATGCCGGCGGCAACGCCGTGTACATCGACAATCACGACGCCGGGAACGTCCTGTTCCAGACCGGCAGCATCACCGCGACCAACGGGCTCAACGGCGGCATCGTGATCTCCAACAGCCATGGTGGCGAAGTGCGCTTCACCGGTGCCGTTTCGCTCAGCACCGGAACGGCGGCTGCGCTGTCGCTGATCGACAACAGCGGCTCCTCGGTCGTGTTCGATACCGGCGCGGCGGGACTCGAGCTTGGCACCACCAGCGGTGTCGGACTGAACATCAGCGGAGGCGGAACGGTCAGCATCCTGGGTGCGAACAACCGCATCATGACCGGCAGCGGCACCGTGATCGCCGTGAACAACGCCACGGCCGACAATGCGGTACTCGACCTCAGCCTAGCGATCGCGGGGAATGTTTCGGGGACGAACGGCATCCAGGTCGTTCGCAGCTCGACGGGCGCGATCACCGGATCGATCGCAGTGAGCAGCGGCGCGATTACGGCCACCAGCCGCGGTGTGCTGCTGGACGGCGACTCGCTGAACTTCACCTATGGCGGCTCGATCGCGACGAGCGGAGCGACGGCACGTTCGGTCGAGGCGATCCGGCGGACCGGCGGCACCGCCACCCTGTCCGGAAACATCTCCGACACGAGCCAGGGCATCAGCGTCACCGACAACAGCGGTGGCACGGTCGCTTTCACCGGGCAGAGCATCGGCCTGAGCACCGGGGCGAACGCCGCGGTGACACTGGCCCGCAACACCGGCTCGACCATCCGGTTCGCGCCGCTTGGCGGTGGCACGGGTCTCGACATCTTCACCACGAGCGGCACCGGCTTCAGCGCCTCTGGTGGCGGGACGATCATCGTCACCGGCAGCGACAACAGCATCCAGACCGGCACCGGGGGGATCGTCGATCTCGACACGGTGGCCGCCGGAACCGGCGGCATCAACTTCGCCACGCTTGCGAGCACCGGCACGGTCGGTTCGGCGGCGCTGCGATTCAACAACTTCGGCGGCACCAGCTTCGCGGTGACCGGTTCGACCAGCGTTGCGGGCACCAGCGCCGCCAATGACGGCATCTCCGTCGCCGGAGCAACCGACGCGAACCTCAGCTTCGGCTCCTACACCGCAGGCGGCATCGGCGGAGACGCCATCGATATCGCCGGCGCGGGAACGGGCACGATCGCCTTCGACTCGGTCGCGATCAGCGCTGCCGGCGGCAGCGGTGTCCGGATGGCCGGCGCGGCCAACGGCCTCTCGATCACCAGCGGATCGATCGGCGGTGCGGTCGGCGACCTCGTGTCGATCTCGGGAGGCACCGGTGCGGTCACGATCGGCGCGGCGCTCAGCAAGAGCAACGCCGGCAACGTCGTTGCGGTGAACGGCCGTACCGCAGGCGTCGTCACGTTCGCCGGGAACGTCGCTGCGAACGGCGCGAGCGGCGGGATCGTGATCGGCAACAGCGCGGGGACGGTCAACTTCACCGGCCAGACGATCGCTCTGAACACCGGCGGGAACGCTGCGGTTACGCTGACCAACAACACCGGCGCGATCAACTTCGCCCCGGCAGGCGGCGGCGGCGGCCTCTCGATCACGACCACCAGCGGCACCGGGATCGTTGCGACCATTGGCGGCACGTTGACGGTGCAGGGGACCGGCAACAGCATCGCCACGGCGACCGGCCGCATCCTTGATATCACCGGTCTCAGTGCAGGCGCCGCGGACATCACCTTCGCCACGCTATCGAGCAGCGGTGCGACCAACGGAACCGCGATCAACCTGACCAACCTCGACGGTGACACGTTCCGGGTGACCGGCGCGACCACGATCGCCGGCACCACCGGCGCGACTGCCGACGGCATCTTCATCGGCGGCAATTCGGCGGCGACAATCGCTTTCGGCGCCACCACGATCGCCAATACCGGCAACGATGGCATCGAAGTGAACGGGACCGGCAACGGCGCCGTGACCTTCGGCAGCGCCACGATCAACAACACCGCCGCGCACGGGGTGAACCTCGTCTCGTCGGGGAACAGCGTCTCGATCAACGGCGGCGCGATCGGCGGCGTCAACGATACGACCCTCAATGGCGTGAACATCAGCGGCGGCACCGGGGTGGTCGATATCGCCGCCAGCATCACCAAGGACAGCGGCGGCTGGCTGGTCCAGAGCAATGGGCACAGCGGCGGCGATGTTACGTTCAGCGGCAATCTGACGCGACTTGTCGGTGCCTCCGGCGGAGGCATCTACCTCCTCAACAACGGCGGCGGCACATTCACCTTCTCCGGCGCGAGCAAGGCGATCAACACCGGCAACCAGAACAATGCGGTGCTGCTGACCACCAACGCCGGCACGGTGATGCGCTTCATCAACGGCGGGCTGGATATCGACACTACCGCCAGCGCGGGTTTGATCGCCTCGGGAGGCGGAACGCTTGCCATCGAAGGCAGTGGCAACTCGATCACAAGCACCACCGGCCGCGCGCTCGAGGTGTCGAATACGGAAATCGGCGCCGCGGGACTCACCTTCCAGAGCATCTCGTCCAACGGCGCGTCGATCGGGATCTTCCTCAACAACACCGGCACAGCGGGCGGGCTGACCGTCACCGGCACGACCACCTCGGGCTCGGGCGGCACCATCGCGAACAGCACGGGTGACGGCATCGCCCTGCTGGGTACGGCGGCCGTGCGGCTGTCCTATATGAACATCACCGGGAACAACGGGAACGGCATCGGCGGCACGCTCGTCGACGGTTTCCTGATCGACCGGATGTTGATCAGCGGCAACGGCAGCAACGCCGCCGTCGACCATTCGGGCATCAACATCAGCAATCTCAGTGGCAGTGCGTCGAACGGTGCCCGGCCGACCGGCATTCTCAACTCGACGATCCAAAACAATTACGAGTTCGAGGTTCAGATCTCGAACACCGCGGGCACGCTGACCAACTTCCAGGTGATCGACAGCACGCTGAGTGCGGCCGCCGTCACCAACACGCCGCACGGGAATCTCTTCAATTTCCTGGGCAGCGCGTCGGCAACGATGGGACTGACGGTCACGAACACCTCGTTCACCGGGAACTTCAATCCGACCACGCCGCCGGCCACGATTACCGGCACCGGACTGCACATCGATACGACGGGGGTGAGCACGACCGCGATCGTCACGGGGTCGACCTTCACCAACAACAATGCCGGCGTCAGCCTTTCCACCGGCCCCGGCTCGTCCAGCCTGACCTATAATCTGGCGGGGAACAGCTTCACCGGCCACCGCTCGCACGCGATCAGCGACTTCCAGAATGGAAACGGGCCGTTCGGCCGCACGGTGAACGGCACGATCGTCAACAACGTCATCGGCGCAGCGGGCGTCGCCGGGTCGGGATCGCTTACCGGGAACGGCATCAGCATTTCCAACGAGGGTGCGGTCAACGCAACCTATCTGATCAGCGGCAACATGATCCGGAATCTGGGGACAGGCTCCGGCGGGACTGCGACCGGCGCTCCGGGCCTCTCGGTCAACGTGGGGCTTTCCGGCGTCCCGACCAGCGGCGGAACGACCAACCTGACGATCGTCAACAACGTGTTTTCCGACATCAACAGCCGCGCGATCGAGATCCAGGACAACCAGGTCTCGGGCGGCGTGTTCCCGACGATCCGCGTCAACATGACCGGCAACGGCTTCGCCAACATCCTTGGCCAGGCTGGCAATGGACAGTTCATGCGCCTGCGGGTGCGGGACGGCCAAATCCAGCTGACTCAGATGCTTGCCACCGGCGCGAACAACGGGTCCGAGCTCGACGATGCGAACGGCTTCAACGATCCCACCAAGATCAACGTGTCCACCGGTGGTTCGGGCGCGATCGCCGGAGGCTTCACCGCTCCGCCGCTGCCGACGACGGTCTCGGCGCTGCCCTGAGTGGGACGGGCACAAAGCCGAAATAATAAGCGTGGTTCGACATTAGGAAGGTGACCGGCAGGCTGAACAGTGCCGTGACGGGCGCGAGATACCGCCCCACCGCGTCTCGGATCACGGCGATCAGCGAGCGCGCCGTCGCGTCGAGCATCCCCGTCGGCTGTTGACGGCTTCATCTTCGATGAAGGCCATCTGAGCAGGCCGAACGAGCGCGAGGACAGGCGTAGGTGCGAGGAGCCATCTGGTGCAGTCGTGCGCGCTTGCATATGAGCGCGGCATGCGGATCGCGATCATCGACACGAGCTCAACGCGCGCCGCGATCATTTCCGACGGCTTGCGGGAGGCGGGGCTGGTCGATCTGGTGCTCATCGACCCGAACGGGCCGCTTGCCGCGCAGATCGAGGCGGCGCAGCCCGAGGTCGTGCTGATCAACCTCGAAAACCCCAGCCGCGACCAACTCGAGGACTGCTTCGCCATGTCGCGCGCGCTCGACCGGCCGATCGCGATGTTCGTCGACCAGAGCGATGCCGAGGCGACCGGCGCGGCGATCGACGCCGGAGTCAGCGCCTATGTCGTCGATGGGCTCTCGAAGCAGCGAATCAAGCCGGTGGTCGATCTGGCGGTACGACGATTCCAGGCGTTTTCGCGGCTCCAGCGCGAACTCGATGCGGCCAAGAATGCGCTGGCCGAACGCGCGGCGATCGACCGCGCCAAGGCGATATTGATGAAGAAGCGCGGGATCGACGAGCCCGCCGCCTATGCGCTGCTGCGCGGACAGGCGATGCGGACGAGCCGCCGGATCGTGGAAATTGCGGAAGCGATCGTCACGGCCGAGGCACTGATGGGGGACTTGCCGTGACCGACGAGACGATGCGGATCGGCTTCCTGCCCCTGGTCGATGCGGCGCTTCCGATTCTGGCGCACGAGCTCGGCTTTGCTGAGGCGCAGGGGCTGCGGCTCGAACTTGTCCGCGACATGACGTGGGCGACGGTACGCGACCGGCTGCTCTACGGCCATACCGATGCAGCTCACATGGTCGCGCCGCTCGCCATCGCGACGGCGCTGGGGCGGGGGCGACCGGCGGTGCCGATGGCGGTTCCGTTCGTGCTCGGGCTCAACGGCAATGCCGTGACTCTGTCGACCGCGCTGGCCGATGCAGTCGGCTTGAGCGATACGCTGGGCGATCCAGTGGCGATCGGTGCAGCGCTGAAGCAGGTCGCGCGCGGGCGGCGGCTGCGTTTCGGCGTCGTGCATCGCTATTCCAGCCACAACTATATGCTCCGCTATTGGCTGGCGGGAGTGGGCATCCGTCCCGACATCGATGTCGACATCATCGTAACCAGCCCGCCCTTCGCCGCCGATGCGCTGGCGGCGGGCGAGGTCGACGGCATCTGTGTCGGCGAGCCGTGGAATTCGATCGCGGTCGATCGCGGGGTTGGGCGGATCGCGCTGGCGACGGCGCAGATCTGGCGGCGCGGGGTGGAGAAGGTCCTCGCGATGCGCAGCGCCGTCGTAGAGGAGCGGCGCGATGCGGTGCTGCGGCTAGTCCGCGCGCTCCACGCCGCTGCGGCGCATTTCGTCGATCCGGCCAACGCCGAGCCGAATGCCGCCGTCCTCGCGCGCGGGGACTATCTTGATGCCTCACCCGATGCAGTGCTGCGCGCGATCACCGATCGGCTGCGGCTGACCCGGGGAGGCGCGCCGGTCCATTATCCCGATTTCATGTTCCAGTATC
This sequence comes from Sphingosinithalassobacter sp. LHW66-3, assembly GCF_050703275.1. Classification (GTDB taxonomy): domain Bacteria; phylum Pseudomonadota; class Alphaproteobacteria; order Sphingomonadales; family Sphingomonadaceae; genus Sphingomonas. Next base: position 790,284 of record NZ_CP193482.1, on the reverse strand, counting down.
GCGAAGCGGCGAACTTCCCCTGGCGCAGCCAGGCGGCGTGGCTTTACGCCCAGATGACGCGATGGGACGGGACCGGCTATTCGGACGCAGCCGCAGCGACCGCGACGCAGGTGTTCCGCCCGGACCTCTATCGCCAGGCGCTGTTGGGATCGGGCGCACCCTTGCCGGGGGCCAGCTCAAAGCTGGAGGGCGGGCTGGACTCGCCGGTCGGGGTGGGATCAGTGCAGGGGCGGCTGACCCTTGGCGCCGATCGCTTCTTCGATGGAAAGTCGTTCGATCCCGAGGACATAGCCGGATATCTCGCCAGCCTTCCTTGATACGCCGCACCTGAAAATATTGCACTTGCGAAGATTCGGCTTGCGCGGGCGAAGCGAATCATGCAGCTTTCTGCGTGTACGGCAAAGATGCCGGAAAGATTGATGCGCGTCGCTGCCAATGGAGGGAGCGGACCGCAACGGGTCGGGGCGCAGGCTCCTTCAACCTCAACAGGCAACGAAGCCGCCAGGACGCGCCCGAATGGTCGCCGTTCTGGCGGCTTTTTTCGTGCCGGTCGCATTCGGGGACTGAGACGATGGCAACAGGCTTTCTCAACGCGGAGGCGTCCACTTCGCAATCGAGCTTCTGGTCAAGCGGGCACAGGCCGACGCTGATCGCAGCGTTCCTCTATTTTGACCTCGCGTTCATGGTGTGGGTGATCCTCGGACCCCTCGCGCCGGAGATTTCCAGGACGCTGGCGCTGACCCCCGCTGAAAAGGGGCTGATGGTCGCTGTCCCCACGCTGGCCGGGGCGCTGCTCCGCGTGGTAAACGGCCTGCTGGTCGACCGGATCGGGCCGAAAAATTCGGGGACGATCAGCCAGATCATTGTGATCGCAGGCCTGTTCACCGCTTGGGCGATGGGGGTGACCAGCTTTGCCGGCACGCTCGCGCTGGGCGTGATCCTTGGCTTTGCCGGGGCGAGCTTCGCGATCGCGCTCCCGCTCGCCAGCCGCTGGTATCCGCCGAAGCATCAGGGCAAGGCGATGGGTCTGGCCGGAATGGGCAATTCGGGCACGGTGCTCGCCGCCCTATTTGCGCCGGGCCTTGCCAAGACCTTCGGCTGGAACGACGTGCTGGGTCTCGCCTGCATTCCGCTTTCGATCGTGCTGGTCGCCTATGTGTTCATGGCGAAGGATGCGCCGGGCCGCCCTGCGCCCAAGTCGCTCAAGGACTATTTCCAGCCGCTCAAGGCTGCGGACAGCTGGTGGCTGATGGGCTTTTACTCGGTGACGTTCGGCGGGTTCGTCGGGCTCGCCGCCAGCCTGCCGATCTATTTCACCGACCGCTTCGGGCTCACGACTATACAGGCAGGCTATGCCACCGCGGCGTGCGTGTTCGCCGGGTCGCTGGTGCGGCCGATGGGCGGCGCGCTGGCCGATGCGATCGGCGGCGTCAAGGCGCTGACCGCCGTGTTCATCCTTGCCGCCTTCGCGCTGGTCGGCATTGCGCTGGCGGACGATTTCGTCACTGCGCTGATGCTGTTTGTGATCGGCATGCTCGCCCTCGGCACCGGCAATGGTTCGGTGTTCCAGCTGGTGCCGCAGCGTTTTGCGGCGGAGATCGGCGTGATGACCGGTTTGGTCGGGATGGCGGGCGGGATCGGTGGCTTCTATCTCGCCTCGTCGCTCGGGCTGGCAAAGCAGTGGACCGGCAGCTTTGCGCCCGGCTTTCTGGTCTTCGCGGGGCTGGCGATCGTCGCGCTCGTCGGGCTGATGCTGGTCAAGGCCAAGTGGCGCGCGACTTGGGGCACCGCTGCCGGCGTGCGGATCTGATCGGATGCGGTCCGCACTCCCGATCATCGGCCCGGCCGAGGGGATGACGTTGCGATCGGGATGGCACTGCCGCGCAAGCGGCCGCCTCGACCGCACCATGGGCACGAATCCAAGCTGCTCGCCTCGGCGGAGCTCGGCAAGACCACAGCATCGTCGCACTCCGCCGATTACTGCGCCGACGGCCTCGCCACCGACACATGCACATTCTGGCTGCAACTGGACTGGATGATTTGATGGAAATGCACTCTGTCACCGCCGCGAAGGAGGACATGCGCGAACATCTTGTCGTGATCGGCAACGGCATGGCGGGGTGCCGCGCGGTCGAGGAAATCATCGCGCGCGACCCGACCCGCTATCGGTTCATCATTTTCGGCGCAGAACCGCGGGTGAACTACAATCGCGTCATGCTTTCCCCGGTGCTGGCGGGTGAGAAGGCGTTCGATGACATCGTCATCAACGGTGCGGACTGGTATGCCGAACATGGCATCGACCTGATCGCCGGAGATCCGGTGGTGGGGATCGACCGGGCTGCAAAGACCGTAACGTCGCGTGGCGGCGTGACCACCGGCTACGACAAGCTCCTGATCGCCACCGGCAGCGACCCCTTCATCATTCCGGTACCAGGGCACCAACTGCCGGGCGTGATCGCATTCCGCGACATGGACGATGTCGCGACGATGTTGTCCGCCGCAGAAAGGGGCGGGAGCGCGGTGGTGATCGGCGGCGGGCTGCTCGGGCTGGAGGCGGCGCACGGCCTATCGCTTCGGGGCATGAAGGTGACCGTGCTCCATTTGATGCCATCGCTGATGGAGCGGCAGCTCGACGAGGCCGCCGGGTGGCTGCTCAAACAGGCGCTAGAAGCGCGCGGGCAGGCGATCCTGACCGGAGCGGAAACCGCCGAGATTATCGGTGACGGCAAGGTCGAGGGAGTACGGCTCAAGGACGGCACCGAAATCGCCGCCGATCTGGTCGTCATGGCGGTCGGCATCCGCCCAGCCTCGGGCCTTGCGCGTGCTGCCGGACTTGAGGTCGGTCGCGGGATCAAGGTCGATGACCATATGGTCACCAGCGACCCCGACATCCTCGCAGTCGGCGAATGTGTCGAGCATGACGGCAATGTCTATGGGCTCGTCGCGCCGCTGTGGGACATGTGCCGCAGCCTGGCCGATCACATGACCGGCCGCCCGAGCGGCTATCGCGGTTCGGTCACCTCGACCAAGCTCAAGGTGTCGGGGATCGACGTCTTCTCCGCGGGAGATTTTTCTGGCGGAGACGGGTGCGAGGACATCGTGATGCGCGACGCGGCGCGCGGGGTGTACAAGCGCGTGGTGATCAAGGACGACCGCATCGTCGGCGCGGTGCTCTATGGCGATACCACCGATGGGAACTGGTATTTCGACCTGCTCAGGAAGCAGGAGAGCGTTGCCGATGTCCGCGACCTGCTGATCTTCGGCCAGGCCTTCGCCCGGGGAGGGGGCGCGGCGGACCCTAAGGCGGCCGTTGCGGCGCTTTCCGACGATGCGGAAATCTGCGGCTGCAACGGCGTGACCAAGGGACAGGTGGTGTCGTGCATCGCCAAGGGATCGCACAGCCTCGACGCGGTGCGCGCCACCTGCAAGGCATCGGCAAGTTGCGGTTCGTGCACGGGCCTGGTCGAATCCATCCTCGCGCTAACGCTGGGCGAGGAGGTGCAGTCGGGCGCGAAGACGATGTGCAAATGTACCAGCTTCGGCCATGACGATGTCCGGCGCGAGATCGTCGTGCAGGACATGCGATCGATCCCGGAGGTGATGCAGAAGCTGCACTGGAGCACGCCCGATGGCTGTTCCTCGTGCCGCCCCGCGCTGAACTACTATCTCCTCTGTGCACTGCCCGGCGAGTATGTGGACGACCAGCAAAGCCGTTTCGTCAATGAGCGGATGCACGCCAACATCCAGAAGGACGGAACCTATTCGGTCGTCCCGCGCATGTGGGGCGGGCTGACCAACCCGCGTGAGCTGCGCGCGATCGCCGATGTCGTCGAGAAGTACGACGCGCCGATGGTCAAGGTGACCGGCGGTCAGCGGCTCGACATCTTCGGGATCAAGAAGGAGGATTTGCCCGCGGTCTGGGCCGATCTCAATGCCGCCGGAATGGTCAGCGGCCATGCCTATGGCAAGTCGCTGCGCACAGTGAAGACGTGTGTCGGCTCCGAATGGTGCCGCTTCGGCACGCAGGATTCGACCGGGCTTGGTGTCAAGATCGAGCGCGCGACCTGGGGGTCGTGGATGCCGCACAAGTTCAAGATCGCGGTCAGCGGGTGCCCGCGCAATTGCGCCGAGGCGACGATCAAGGATTTCGGCGTGGTGTGCGTCGACAGCGGCTACGAGCTGCATGTCGGTGGCAATGGCGGCATGCATGTCCGTGCCACCGACCTGCTTTGCAAGGTCGCGACCGAGGCGGAGGCGATCGAGCATTGCGCCGCCTTCATTCAGCTCTACCGTGAAGAAGCGCGCTATCTCGAGCGCACCGCGCCGTGGATCAAGCGGGTCGGGCTCGACTATATCCGCGCGCGGCTGCTCGACGACGACGGAGTCCGCGCCGACCTCGCCGCGCGCTTCTTCCACTCGCAGAGTTTCTCGCAGGACGATCCGTGGGCGCAGCGCGCGCAGGGTGCCGAGCGCGAGCACCACGCGCCGATGGCGCGCTTCACCCCCGTTGGAGAGATGGCATGACCGGCGAGTGGTTGGAGATCGGCTGGCTCAATGAAATCCCGGTCCGCGGCAGCCGCACGGTGCAGGTCGAGGGTGGCGACGATATCGCGATCTTCCGGACGAGCGAGAATGAGGTGTTCGCGCTGCTCGACCGCTGCCCGCACAAACATGGCCGATTGTCGCAGGGCATCGTTCATGGCGGCGCGGTGGCGTGCCCGCTGCACAACTGGCGCATTTCGCTGACCACCGGCGAAGCGCTCGGCGAGGACAAGGGCTGTACCCCGACGGTGCCCGTCAAGATCAGTGCCGGGCGGGTGCTGATCTGTCGTGCCGGCACGCTGAAGGCGGCGGCCTGATGGGCGAGGCGGTCCGCACCACCTGCGCCTATTGCGGAGTTGGTTGCGGGATCCGTGCGACCGTCACGGGTGAGCGTCAGGTGCGGATCGAAGGCGATCCTGATCATCCTGCCAATGGCGGACGGCTCTGTTCGAAGGGCACGCATCTGGGTGAGACCGTCGGCCTGGAAGGGCGACTGCTCCACCCGATGATCGGCCTCAGGCGTGCGAGCTGGGACAAGGCGCTGGCGCTTGTCGCGAAGCGCTTTCGCGACACGATCGCGCGGCACGGGCCGGGCAGCGTCGCCTTCTATGTTTCGGGTCAGTTGCTCACCGAGGATTATTATGTCGCGAACAAGCTGATGAAGGGGTTCATCGGCACCGCCAACATCGACACCAATTCGCGGCTGTGCATGTCGAGCGCGGTCGCCGGGCACAACCGCGCATTTGGCGAGGATGTGGTGCCTGCCAGCTATGACGATCTCGACTCCGCCGACCTGATTGTGCTGGTGGGCAGCAACGCCGCCTGGTGCCATCCGATCGTCTATCAGCGCGTCGCCGCACGGCGCGAAGCGGGGGCGAAACTGGTGGTGATCGACCCGCGCCGCACCGAGACCGCAGCGGACGCTGACCTGCATCTGCCGATCCGCCCGGGCAGCGACGTCGCGCTGATGAACGGGCTGCTGCACTGGTGCCGCGAGGCTGGCGTGGTCGACGAGGCATATCTCGCCGCGCATGTCGCGACGCCCGACAGTTTCTGGGACGACGTAGGAGAGGGGAGCGACCTATGGTCGGTGGCAGGCGTCTGCGACGTGGCGCCGTCAGACCTCAGGCGCTTCTACGAGCTGTTCGCCGCAACGCCCCAAACGGTGACCATGTTCAGCCAGGGCGTGAACCAGTCGCTGAGCGGCACCGATCAGGTCAACGCCATCCTCAACGTCCATCTGGCGACGGGGCGGATCGGCAAGCCGGGTGCGGCACCCTTTTCGATTACCGGCCAGCCCAATGCAATGGGCGGGCGCGAGGTCGGCGGACTCGCCTCCACCCTCGCCGCGCACATGAATTTCGCGGCTGAGAACCGCGAACTGGTCCAGCGCTTCTGGGCCTCGCCCGCGATGGCGCAGAAGCCGGGGCTGAAGGCTGTCGACCTGTTCCGCGCGATCGATGAAGGGCGGATCAAGGCGCTATGGGTCATGGCGACCAACCCGGCGGTATCGATGCCGGACGCAGGCCGGGTGCGCGATACACTCGCCGCCTGTCCCTTCGTCGTGGTGAGCGACGTGATGGAGCGGACCGACACCGTCGATTACGCCCATGTCCGCCTGCCCGCTGCCGCCTGGGGCGAGAAGGACGGGACGGTCACCAACAGCGACCGAACGATCAGCCGCCAGCGTGCGCTGTTCCCGCTGCCCGGCGAGGCGAAACCCGATTGGTGGATCGTCAAGGAAGTCGCGCGGCGGATGGGGTGGAAGACCGCCTTTGCCTATGACCGCCCGGCCGAGATCTGGCGCGAGCATTGCCGCCTCTCGACCTATGGCAATGGCGGCAAGCGGCTGTTCGCGCTGCCCGATGGCGGGTCGGGGGGCAATGCGGCGTATGACGCGATGACGCCGTTCCGCTGGGGCGGAGTGCCGTTCGCCGATGGCCGCTATTCGACAGCCGATGGGCGCGCGCGGCTGGTCAGCGTGGCGCAGAAGCCGATCCCCGCACCGCTGCGCGACTGGCCGATGACGCTCAACACCGGACGCTATCGCGACCAGTGGCACACGATGACCCGCACCGGGCTTGCGCCGAAGCTGGCGCGGCACCGCGAGGAGCCGTTGGTCGAGGTGCATCCCGAGGATGCAGCCGAACTGGGCCTCGCCGAGGGCGGTCTTGCACGCGTCACGACGCCGCAGGGGGACAGCATCTTCCGCGTCGCGCTGACCGATGCGCAACGGCGCGGCGAGCTGTTCACGCCGATCCACTGGACCGACCGCACTTCGACCGGCGGGCGCACGGGGTTGCTTCCGCGCCCGCTGACCGATCCGCATTCGGGGCAGCCGGGGTTCAAATCGACTCCAGCTAAGCTTGAGCCTGTCACGACCGAGTGGCGCGGATTTCTGATCATGGCGGGTGAGCTTGCAAACAAGCCGCGCTGCCTGTGGGCGACGCGGGTGGCGGTGCCGCAGGGCAGTCTGTGGGAGCTGGCCGGCAATGGCGACACGGCGCGAATCGAGGCAATGCTGCCGCGCGGCGAGCGGATCGAGGCAGTCGACGTCGGCCGTGGCACGCGGCGCGTCGCGATACTCGACAAGGGCAAGCTTGCCGCAGTGTTGTTCGTCACTCGCACCGGCGAGCTTCCCTCGCGCGACTGGCTGATCGCGCAACTCGCCGAGGAACGCGCCCCGCCGACCCTGCTCGCCGGTCGCGCACCGGGGGCTCAGCCCGATCGCGGCGCGGTAATCTGCGCCTGTTTCGATGTCGGACTCAACGCCATCGTCGCTGCGATCCGCGACCAGGGGCTGGCGGACGTCGCCGCGATCGGCGGCGCGCTGCAGGTTGGAACCAATTGTGGATCGTGCCGCCCGGCGCTTGCCCGCATTCTTTCGGAGGTGACGTCCGATGCCGCATGACGAATTTCCCATTGGGAGTGTTTGGCTGGTCGGCGCGGGACCGGGCGACCCCGACCTGCTGACGCGCAAGGCGATGCGGCTGATCGAGGCGGCCGACGTCGTTTATCATGATGCGCTGGTCGGGCCGGGCGTGCTCGCGCTGATTCCCCCTGCGGTCGAGCGGGTGAGCGTCGGCAAGCGCGCCGGACGGCATTCGAAGGATCAGGCGAGCATCGATGCGATGCTGGGCGCTGCCGTGCGCCGGGGGCGGCGGGTGGTGCGGCTTAAGGGCGGCGATCCGTCGATGTTCGGGCGCTCGGCGGAGGAGATGACCGCGCTGCGCGACGCCGGCTTCCTCGTGCAGGTCTGCCCCGGCGTTACGGCTGCGAGCGCGGCGGCAGCTTCGGCGGGCGTATCGTTGTCGCTGCGCGGTCTGGCACGCGAGGTGCGCTTCGTCACAGCGCACAGCCGCAACGGCGCGGCGCTCGATCTCGACTGGGCATCGCTTGCCAGTCCTGGGGCGACGCTCGCATTCTACATGGGGCGCGGCGCGGCGGGGGAGATCGCGCAGCGCCTGATCGCGGCCGGGCTTGACCGCGCGACTCCGGTGTTGATCGCGTGCAACGTTAGCCTGGCGGACGAAAAGCGGCTGTCGACCCGGCTCGACTTGCTCGACATCGCCACTCGCGCCTTCGCCGAAGGGGCGCCCACCCTCATCCTGATCGGTGAGGCGGTGCGCGTCGAAGACAATACGCCGATGGCGGCACCGTCCGGTACCTTCGCGCACAGGTAAGCTGGAATGCGGCATTCGAACCGCAGTCAAAATGTCGCACCGCATCGCATATCGACCGCTCCCTAGGAGGTCGATGGGTGCCCAAGATTTGCGCTAAGTCACTGAAAAAGTGGTGGACGCACTAGGGCTCGAACCTAGGACCCGCTGATTAAGAGTCAGCTGCTCTACCAACTGAGCTATGCGTCCATTCCGGGGTGGCGAGCACTTTCCAGGAAGTGCCTGCCGCGTTTTGGAGGGGCGCGACTAGCAAAGCGTTTCGACCCATGCAACCGCTAATTTTGCGCGATCGCGCGGGCGTGGCTCACCAGCGTACGACCTTCCGGTTCTGCCGGTCGATCGACATGAGGATTCCCACGCAAATCAGCACCGTCATAAGGGCCGATCCGCCGAAGCTCACCAGCGGCAGCGGAATGCCGACCACCGGGGCAAGGCCCATCACCATCGCCATGTTGATCGCGACATAGAAGAAGATCGTCGTCGCCAGCCCTGCGGAGGCGAGACGCGCGAATTTGCTCTGCGCCCGCAGTCCCACGTTGATCCCCCAGCGGACGAGCAACAGAAAGGCGACGATCAGGAACAGACCGCCCATCAGCCCCCATTCTTCCATCATCGTCGCCAATGCGAAATCGGTATGGCCTTCGGGAAGATAATCGAGATGGCTCTGGGTGCCGTTGAGAAAGCCCTTGCCGAACCACCCGCCCGATCCGATCGCGATCTTCGACTGGCTGATGTGATAGCCGGTGCCAAGCGGATCATTTTCCGGATTGAGGAAGGTGAGCACTCGGTTTCGCTGATAGTCGTGCAGCACGAAATTGACTGCGAGCGGAATCGTCACTGCGAGGGCGAGAGCGCCGGCGATGAAGAGCCGGAGCGGCACGCCGGCAAGAAACATCACGGTCACGCCACTCGCGCAGATCATCAGTGCAGTACCCAGATCGGGCTGCAGCATGACGAGGCCCGCCGGTATGCCGATCAGCAATGCCGCCGGCCAGATGGCGCCGAAGCGTCGGATCTCGCCAGCCGGCAGGATTTCATAGAAGCGCGCCAGCGCCAGCACGATCACCGGCTTCATCAGCTCCGACGGCTGCAGCCGGATGAAGCCGAGATCGAGCCATCTTTGGCTGCCGCCACGCACGGCACCCAGTAGTTCGACGCCGACCAGCATGAGTACCAGCGCCCCATAAAGGGGCAGCGCACCCATCGCCCAGACCGATTCGGGCAGCCGCGACATCATCATCGCAAGACCAAGGAAGACGACGAAGCGTACTGCCTGCGGGTAGGCCCAGGGCGAGATACTGCCGCCCGCCGCAGAATAGAGCACCAGCAGGCCGAACACGCCGATCGCAGTAACCAGAAGGATGATCCGCCACGGCAGCTGCGCGACCGGCGCAGGGACGAAGCCGCCCCCCAGGTTGCTCATTGGTCGCTCTCCGCGGAGTTGCCGGCAGCGGCGTTGCCGGCCGCTTCGCCGGAGGTTCCGGGAGCCTGCGGCGGCGGAGCGGCACGGGCCGCTTCGAACGCGGCGGTCTGTGCCGCCATGCGGGTGCGATAGTCGCCGCCCCAGCTCGGCTCGAGTTCGAGCAGTGTGTCGATCGCTTTCCGCTTGTCAAACAGATAGGTCATCACGTCGCGCGCGATGGGGGTTACGTCGGTGATCGGATTGACGTGCCCGTGGTGCTCGAGCACGAGCGAAATCGCATAGCGTGGCTTGTCTGCGGGTGCGAAGCCGATGAACAGCGTGTGATCGCGCAGTCTGAACGGAAGTTGCGAATCCCGTAGCACGCCCGAACGGCGCTCGGCTGCGGTGATGCGCCGGACCTGGGCTGTGCCGGTCTTGCCGGCCAGCTCGATCCCGTCGAGGGGCAGCCGCGCACGACCGCCGGTCCCCCCGCCGTTCACGACCGCCCACATGCTATGGCGGATCGTCTCGAGGTGGTCCGCCGGTATCGGGAGCGGCGGTGCGGGCTCATGGACCGTATCGAGCAACAGCCGCGGTACCACTTGGCGACCGCCTGCCAGCCGCGCCGCAGCCACGGCGAGCTGCATGGGATTGGCGAGCACATAGCCCTGACCGATCGACGCGTTCACGGAGTCGGCGACGGTCCAGTCTTCGTTGTACTTGCGCTTCTTCCATGCGCTGTTCGGCACGGTGCCGTACCGCTGGCTGGGGAAGGGCAGGTCGAATTCCTTGCCCAGCCCGAGGTCTGAAACGACGGTGGCGAACCGATCGTAGCCCAACTCGCGCGCCATGCTGTAGAAATAGACGTCGCAGCTCTGCGCGACCGCCGCTTCCATGTTCACCGAACCATGGCCGCCGCGCTTGTGGCAGTGGAAGGCGCGCCGGCCCACCTGAAGCGCCCCGCCGCAATAGACCGTCTGGTTTGGCGAGATCCCCGCTTCGAGGATTGCCAGCGCGTGCATCGGCTTCACCGTCGACCCCGGCGGATACAGGCCCTGCAGCACCTTGTTCATCAGCGGGATGTGATCGTCCTCCCGCAGCATCGCCCATTCGGACTGGCTGATGCCGTCGGAAAAGGCGTTCGGATCATAGGCGGGGACCGACACCATCGCGAGGACGTCGCCGGTGAGCGTGTCGAGTACCACCGCCGATCCCGAATTGTCGGCCATGCGGCGCGCGGTATATTCCTGCAGCCCTGCGTCGATCGTGAGCTTCACTGTCTCGCCCGGTTTGTCGGGCCGCGTCGCAAGCTCGCGCACGAGCCGGCCGCGCGCCGTGACTTCGACGCGCTTGGCGCCCGGCGTGCCGCGCAGCCGATCCTCCAGCGACTTCTCCAGGCCGTCCTTGCCGAGCTTGAAGCCGGGAGTGACGAGCAGCGGGTCGCGCTCCTCCTGATACTGCTCGGCCGAAGCGGCGCCGACATATCCGACGAGGTGGCCGACGGCGGCGCCGAGCGGATAGTTGCGCGCAAAGCCGCGCGTGGGGGCGACGCCGGGCAGGCTCGGCTGGCGCACACCCACCGCAGCGAACTGCTCCCAGTCCAGATTCTCGGCCACCTGCACCGGCTGAAAGCCGGCGTTGCGCTCCAGATCATTCTTGATCCGCTCGATATCCTCATCATCGAGCGCCAGGATCTGGCGGAGCTGCGTCAGTACCTGTTCCTCATCCTCCAGTCGGTCGGGAATGATGTCGACACGAAAATCGGTGCGGTTGTTCGCGATCGGCGCACCGTTGCGATCGACGATCCAGCCGCGTCGCGGCGGCGTCAGCGTGAGATTGATCCGATTGCTCTCGGCGAGCAGCCGATAGCGCTCGTTCTCGAACACCGCGAGCCAGGTCATCCGCCCGGCGAGCACGAGCCCGACACCAGCCTGCGCTCCGCCAAGCAGCATGGCACGGCGCGAGAAGCTGAAGGTCTGGGCGGCTTCGGTTACGCGACTCATGGCAGCTACCGTCGCGCGGAATCGCGGTCGAGCCGCAACGCGAGCTGATAGGCGAGCGGGAACAGCGCGGTGGTCACGATGATCTGCATCAGCAGGGCAGTGTCCACGTGCGCGCTGAACGGAGACGCAAGAAGCCGTCCGGCGATCAGCACAAAACCGATTCCGCCGGCTGCCATGAGCCAGTCCTGCCAAAAATCACGCCACACAAGACGTGTGTCTAGCACGTCTATCGCCAAAAAGCACAGTGTCCACAGCAACATCGCGCTTCCCAGCGGCTGCCCGCTCACGAGATCGTCGACGAAGCCGAGCGGCACCGGCGCCCAGACGCGCAGCGCATCGGCGCGGTGGAGCCGCCAGGCGAGTAGCATCAGCAGCCCGAACGGAGGCAGAACCGGAAAGGTGGCGACGAGCGGCAACAGCGTAAGCAGCGAGCCTACGACGATGCTGAGCGGTGCGAGCCAGTCCGATCGGTGCCGCCGTTCGGTGCGGCCGAGCGGAAGGAATTCAGGCGGTCTCACGGGCCTTCCGCGCCGCTGACGTTGCCCCCGGCGCTATCCTCCTCCGGCGCTTCCGATTCGTTGGAAGCTTCTGCCTCGCCATCGGCCGGACTGGCCGGAGGGGCGGGCAGGAAGGTTTCCTGCACGAGCGCATAGTCGAGGCCGTCGGGGTTCGCTTCGGGCTGCGCGATGGCGATGTCGCGCGCATCGCGAATCACTCGGGCGACGGGAATGTTGGGCGAATAGATGCCGCCCGTTCCGGAAGTGACAAAGGTGTCGCCAGCGCGGAACGGCACATTCGCGATGCTCGCCGATCGGATGTCGAGCAAGCCGTCACCACGCCCCGCCGCGATCGCAGGCAGGCCGTCGCTCGTGCGCCGCACGGGCACGATGCTCTCGGGGTCGACGATCAGCAGCACCCGCGCCGTGTTGGGGCTGGTTTCGATCACCTGCCCGATCAGGCCGTCGGGACCGCGCACCGGCTGGCCGCTGCGCACGCCCTGCCAGCTGCCGGCATTGAGAGTCGCATAGCGGCGCGTGCTCGATCCCGTCGAACTGACCAGTCGGGCCGCCACCACCGATTCCGGATTGGCTTCGCGCACCTGGAGCAGAGCCCGGAGTCGACGATTCTCGCGGGTGAGCGTGCGCGCACGCTGCACCAGCGTCGCCTGGTCCTCCAGCTCCTTGCGCAGCCGCGCATTCTCCGCCCGCACGTTGAAATGGCCGGACACGCCTTCGGGAACTCCGGTGACGCTGCGCCTGGTCCAGGCAAACACCGACGAAACCGGAGTCGTGAGCTCGGAAAACACACCACGAACGACGGCGAACGCCGGCGGATTGAACGTCGAAAGCAGCAGCAGGCCCGCGCCGATCAGCGCACCGCCGACGGCGGCCACATAGCCTAGGAAGAGCCCATACTGCGCCCGCCGCGAAAACCCCGGGCGCCGGTTGCGTTGCGGCGCCATGATCCCCCCAACCTGCTAGACCGCGAGCAGCACGCCGCGGAATACCGGATCTTCGAGCGCCCGCCCAGTGCCCAGTGCGACACAGGTCAGCGGATCCTCGGCGACGGTGACCGGAAGGCCGGTCTCGTCGCGGAGCACTTCGTCGATCCCGGAAAGGAGCGCGCCGCCGCCGGTGAGCACGATGCCTTGATCGACGATGTCGGCCGCCAGCTCGGGCGCGGTATTCTCCAGCGCGATGCGCACGCCTTCGACGATCGTGCCAACGGGCTCGCTCAGCGCTTCGGCGATCTGGCCCTGGTTGATCTGGATTTCCTTGGGCACGCCGTTCACGAGATCGCGGCCCTTGATGTGAATCGTCTGGCCGATGCCGTCTGCCGGCGGCTTGGCGACGCCGACTTCCTGCTTGATCCGCTCGGCAGTGGCTTCGCCGATCAGCAGATTGTGGTTGCGGCGGACATAAGAGACGATCGCCTCGTCCATCTTGTCGCCGCCGACGCGGACCGACGTGGAATAGGCGAGACCGCGCAGGCTGAGCACGGCGACTTCGGTGGTTCCGCCGCCGATGTCGACGACCATGCTGCCGATCGGTTCGGTGACGGGCATTTCGGCGCCGATCGCGGCGGCCATCGGCTCCTCGATCAGCCACACCTGGCTCGCGCCCGCGTTCGACGCGGCGTCGCGGATCGCGCGGCGCTCGACCGAAGTGGAGCCGGAGGGGACACAGATCACGATCTGGGGCCAGCGCATGAAGCGCCGCTGGCCGTGCACCTTCTGGATGAAGTGCTTGATCATCTGTTCGGCGACGTCGATGTCGGCGATCACGCCGTCGCGCAGCGGCCGGATCGCTTCGATCGTGCCGGGGGTCTTGCCCATCATCAGCTTGGCGTCGTCACCGACCGCCTTCACCTTGCGCACGCCGTTGATCGTCTCGACTGCAACCACGGAGGGTTCGTTCAGCACGACGCCGCGCCCGCGCAGATACACGACGGTATTCGCCGTTCCCAGGTCGATCGCCATGTCGTGGGACATGAATTTGAAGAAGCGGGAGAATAGCATCGATGTTTCCGTCCATTCCGCGCCCGGCCCGATACGCGGCGAATCGCACAAAATATCTCCCCGGACCCTCCGGATTCGGATCGACTCCGACCTCGGATTGCTGGCGGATGCGGGTCGCGGGATGCCGCCGCTTGGGCTACAGACTGTTCCATGTCAATACGCCGCTTACCAGAACATCTCGTCAATCGGATCGCTGCGGGCGAAGTCGTTGAGCGTCCCGCCAGTGCGCTGAAGGAACTGGTCGAGAACGCCATCGACGCAGGCGCGTCACGGATCACGGTTCGGCTGTCGGCTGGCGGCACCGATCTGATCGAAGTGAGCGACGACGGCTGCGGGATGCATCCTGCCGAAATGGCGCTGGCGCTGGAGCGGCATGCGACCTCGAAGCTGCTCGATGACGCGATCGATGCGGTCGAGACGCTCGGGTTTCGCGGCGAGGCGTTGCCTTCGATCGCCAGCGTGGCGCGGCTGACGCTGGAGAGCCGGGTCCGCGGCGACGAGGGCTGGTCGCGCTCCGTCGACAACGGAACGCTCGTTTCCGAAGGGCCGGCGGCGCTGCCTCCCGGAACCCGGGTCCGCGTCGAGGATCTGTTCGGCAAGGTGCCCGCGCGGCGAAAATTCCTGCGTACTGCCCGTGCGGAATATGCCGCCTGCCTCGATGCCGTGCGGCGCCTCGCGATGGCGCGGCCGGACGTTGCCGTTTCGGTGGAGCATGATGGGCGCCGGGTGCTGCTGGTGCAGCAAGGCGAGAGCCGGCCCGAGCGCGTCGCTGCGCTCACCGACCGTGGCCTCGCGGAGAACAGCGTCGCAATCGATTTCGTGCGCGAGGGGCTGGTGCTGGGCGGCGTCGCCAGCCTGCCGACGTTCAACCGCGGAGTGGCCGATCACCAATATCTGTTCGTCAACGGGCGGCCGGTGAAGGATCGGCTGCTCACCGGTGCGGTGCGCGGTGCCTATGCCGAGATGCTCCCGCGCGATCGGCATCCGGTGGTCGCGCTCTTCCTCGAAGTGCCGGTCGACGCAGTCGACGTGAACGTTCACCCCGCCAAGACCGAAGTGCGCTTCCGCGATCCGGCGCTCGCGCGGGGCCTCATCGTCAGCGGGCTGCGCCGGGCGCTTGATGCTGCCGGCCACCGCAGCGTCCAGCGCCCCAGCGAGGCGGCGCTCGGCATGTGGCGGCGCGAAGGCGATCTGCCCTCGGCGCGGGAGGCGGGCGCGTCCCTCTTCGGCGCGCCGGGTGTGGGCACCGAGTTCGAGTCGGCGCTGCGGGGGCACGTTGCGGAGCGGCGGCCTTCCTTCCTGGCGCCGCCGCCGCAGGCGCGCGCAGCGGACGCGAGCGAGCCGGTGCCGCAGGCGATCGACTATCCGCTCGGCGTGGCGCGCGGGCAGGTGGCGAAGACCTATATCGTCGCCGAGGCCGAGGACGGGCTGGTGCTGGTCGATCAGCATGCCGCGCACGAGCGGCTGGTGCTCGAGCGGATGCGCCGCGCCGTCGGCGACGGCGGCGTCGCGAGCCAGGCCCTATTGCTGCCCGAAGTAGTCGAGCTCGACGAACCGGCGTGCGACAGGCTCGAAGCCCGCGTCGCCGAACTCGCCGATTTCGGGCTCGAGCTCGAGCGATTCGGCCCCAGGGCGATGCTGGTCCGTGCGACGCCTGCACTGCTGGGGCAGGGGGATGTTGCCGGGCTGGTTACCGATCTCGCCGATGAACTGGCGAGTTTCGACCAGGCGCTGAGCCTGCGCGAACGGCTCGACCATGTCGCCGCGACGATGGCGTGTCACGGATCGGTCCGCGCGGGCCGCGTGCTCGGCGTGGCAGAGATGAACGCGCTGCTGCGCGAAATGGAAGCGACACCGCATTCGGGCCAGTGCAATCACGGACGCCCGACTTGGGTGAAACTGGCGCATGGGGATATCGAGAAGCTGTTCGGCCGGAGATAGGCTCCGTACGGGCGCTGCGTATCGATTGACCTTTCGGCAACCATTGGCCGCAGTGCACGTTGAACGGGCGACACTAGTTGAAGGCAGTCGCCATGAACAAGATCGTGCCCGTCGTGCTCGCCCTGATCCCGCTCGCCGCAGTGGTGGGCGCCTGCGTCACCTGCCCCTGAATCGGTTTCGGCAAACGACGAAAAAGGGGCCGCCCGGCATTCCGGACGGCCCCTTTCTTTTTGTGCTTGAGCAGCGGCCTCAGGCTTCGGGCGTTTCGCCCTCGTCGCTCGCTTCCGGCTCGTCGCGAGCGATCTCGCCGGCTTCGAGGTTGGGGTCGCGCTCCTCGGTGAAGCCCGCCTCGTCGCGGTTTTCCTCGAACATCGCGGCCATCACGTCGACGCCCTGTGCCTGCATCTCGGCCTCTTCGGGCGAGCGGGCGACGTTGACCTTGACGGTCACCGACACTTCGGGGTGCAGGGCGACGCGGACTTCGTACAGGCCGATCGCCTTGATCGGCTTGTCGAGGACGATCTGCGCCTTGTTGACCTTGTGACCTTCGGCGTTGAGCGCCTCGACGATGTCGCGGACCGCCACCGAGCCGTAGAGCTGGCCGGTGTTCGACGCCTGACGGATCAGCGTGATCGAAACGCCCTCGAGCGTCTTCGATTCCTTCTGGGCCTCGGTGCGGCGTTCGGCGTTCTCCGCCTCGATCCGCTCGCGATTGGCTTCGAAGACCTTGCGGTTGGCTTCGTTGGCGCGCAGCGCCTTTTTGCGCGGCAGCAGGTAGTTGCGGGCGAACCCGTCCTTCACCCGAACCACGTCGCCGATGGCGCCGAGCTTTTCGACGCGTTCCAGCAGAATAACGTCCATGGGGTGCGCTCCTTACTTAACGATGTAGGGCAGCAGGCCCAGGTGACGGGCGCGCTTGATGGCCTGGGCCAGCTCGCGCTGCTTCTTCGCGCTCACCGAAGTGATGCGCGACGGGACGATCTTGCCACGCTCGGAGACGAATCCCTGAAGCAGACGGACGTCCTTATAATCGATCTTGGGAGCGTCCTTCGCGGAGAAGGGGCAGCTCTTGCGGCGGCGGAAAAAGGGTCGTGCCATGGGTCTCGCTCCGATCAGTCGTTGTCGCCGTCGCGGTCACGGCCGCGGCCGCCGCGATCACCACGGTCTCCGCGATCGCCACGGTCGCGGCGGTCCCGGTCGCCCTTGCGCATCATCACCGACGGGCCTTGCTCGAGCTCGTCGACACGAACGGTCATGTAGCGAATCACGTCCTCGTTGATGCTCGTCTGGCGCTCCAGCTCGGCGACCACGCCGGCGGGGGCGTCGATCTCGAGCATCACATAATGCGCCTTGCGGTTCTTCTGGATGCGATAGGCGAGGCTGCGCAGTCCCCAAGTCTCGGTCTTCACGACCTTGCCCTGATTGTCCTCGACGATCTTGGTGGCGGTTTCCGCCAGTGCGTCCACCTGCGCCTGTGCCAGATCCTGGCGCGCAAGGAACACATGCTCGTACAGAGCCATGGTTCTTTTCCTGTCTTGGCCGATCGCTGACGCCGCCCCATGCGGTCGCCCCTCCGGCTGTCGTCTCAAAACACGCCGGAGCGGGAAGCCTGCTGGCCGCCCGCCCCGGTGAAGCGCGCCCCTTAGCGGAACGTTCGTGCAATCGCAAGCGGTCAGGCGCCGCCCGCAGCCCGATCAGCCGCCCGGTGTCTCGCGCGCCTGCGCCGGCAGGATCAGCGACGGGAACGCTTCGGGCGCGCCTTCCTCGGGCGGGGGTGCGGGAAGGCGTGGCGGCGTGATCGGACGGCACACACCCGGCGCGTCCCAGAATTCGAGGCACGAGATCGTACCGTGGTCCACGGTCGCGCGCACCCAGCCGGCGCCGCCGTTCTGTAGGGCGAAGTCGCCGCCGATCTGATAGCGATCGTCGCGTTCGCGACCCCGCTCGATGTTGCGCAGGCTGCCGGGCCGATAGGCGTCATCTTGCCAGGAGTAGGAATCGAGCTCGACCGCCGCGTCGAGCCGCTGTTCGATCGGTGCCGTCCCGTCGACCAGAGCCTGCAGGAATTCGATGCGGCGCAGGCGCTCATGATATTCGCGGCGCCGGCGCTCGCGCTCGGCATAGTCGAGCGTGCGCGTGCCCACTGTTTCGAACGCCAGCTCGAGCTGCGTCGCGGCGTTCGGAACGCTCGCGACCGTGCCGATGAACGCCTCGCTGTCGCAGCGGCCCGACCACACCGAACCGTCGGCAAGGTCGAACAGCCGGCATGCGGAGCCCTGACGGCGGCCGATGAGGCCGCTGTCACGCAGGCCTCCCGTGCCGCGAAACACGCCCTTCACCACTTCACCGTCGAATTCGAGCTCGACCTCCAGGCTACCGCCGATTCGCTCGGGGCAGCCCTGATCGGGCCGCGGACACGCGGAACTCGCTCGGCGCCGCTCGCCAGCGCGTTGGATCGTCGTGACCGTGCCGCTGTGATTGCCGAAGTAGCGGACCTTGCCGCGAAAATCGTCGGGCAGGGTGTCGGCGGAAACGCCGACCGGCTGTATCTGTACCGGTTGTGCCTGCGCTGCGGTAATCGTCGCGGCGAACAGTGCTGCCGTGCTCAGCATCCTGCGGAACATCGCTGGTCTTCTCCCTGGACGCGTTAACCATAGCATCGGTGGCCGGCGTCGCCAATGCGTGCCGGAAACGGCAAGGGTTTCCTTGCCCCGCCAGAGGTGCCCGGCGCCCGGCGTGCGCCAGCGGTGTCGGCGGCGGCGCCGCGACTGCCTTGCATCGCCGGCGGGAACGGTTCTAACGCCCGGCGCTTCAATGGGGACAGCCCGAGGAGACACGAATGCGCGCCTTCATCTTTCCCGGTCAGGGAAGCCAATCGGTCGGCATGGGCAGCGCGCTGGCGCAGGCAAGCGTGGCTGCGCGCGAGACCTTCCAGGAAGTCGACGACGCGCTCGAGCAGGCGCTGTCGAGGATCATGGCCGAAGGGCCCGAGGAGACGCTGACGCTGACCGCCAATGCCCAACCGGCGATCATGGCGCATGCCATCGCAGTGCTGCGCGTGCTGGAGCGCGAAGGCGGCGTGCGGCTCGCCGACAAGGCCGATTTCGTCGCTGGTCACAGCCTGGGCGAGTACACCGCCCTCTGCGCCGCCGAGACCTTCGATCTCGCCACGACCGCCCGCCTGCTGCGCAAGCGCGGCGATGCGATGCAGTCGGCGGTGCCGGTTGGCGAGGGGGCGATGGCGGCGCTGCTCGGCGCTGATCTGGAGAAAGCGCGCGCGATCGCGCAAGCCGCTGCGGAGGGGCAGGTGTGCACCGTTGCCAACGACAATGATCCGGGCCAGGTCGTGATCTCCGGCCAGCGCGCGGCAGTCGAGCGCGCCGTGCCGCTGGCGAAGGAGATGGGCGCCAAGCGTGCCGTCCTGCTCCCGGTCTCGGCTCCCTTCCACTGCCCGCTGATGCAGCCTGCTGCCGAGGCGATGGAAGCGGCGCTTGCCGAAGCCACGCTGCGCGCGCCGCCGGTACCGCTCTACGCCAATGTCACGGCGGCGCCGAGCGCCGATCCGGACGCGATCCGCCGCCAGCTCGTCGAACAGGTGACCGGGATGGTGCGCTGGCGCGAATCGGTGCGGGCGATGCATGCCGCGGGAGTCACGCAGTTCGTCGAGCTGGGCGGCAAGGTGCTCACGCCGATGGTGAAGCGGATCGTGCCCGAAGCCGATGCGGTCAGCGTCGTCTCGATGGGCGATATCGAGACGCTGGCGAAGGGGCTTTGACCGAAGTTCCTGCGGCCATGCTGGGCACGTTTCCGCATTGTCCGCGCACCAATTTCGCCGCCTTGGCGCGGTAGCCCTGAGACGGATTTCGGGCGAGATGAAGAGAGGAACCGCGAATGTTTGACCTTACCGGAATGAATGCCCTCGTGACCGGTGCGTCCGGCGGCATCGGCTCCGCCATCGCCAAAGCGCTCGCGGCGCAGGGCGCGCGGCTGGCGGTGTCCGGATCGAATGCCGAGAAGCTGGAGGCGTTTCGCGCCGAGCTGGGCGGCGATCATGTCGCGCTGCCGTGCGACCTTTCGGATGGCGCCGCGGTGGACCAGCTCGTGCCGCAGGCGGTGGAGGCGCTCGGCACGCTCGACATCCTCGTGAACAATGCCGGCGTGACGCGTGACAATCTCGCGATGCGGATGAAGGACGAGGAGTGGGATCAGGTCATCACGGTCAATCTCGAGGCCGCCTTCCGCCTGTGTCGCGCGGCTGCCCGGCCGATGATGAAGGCGCGGTTCGGCCGCATCGTCTCGATCACTTCGGTGGTGGGCGCCACGGGCAATCCGGGGCAGGCGAACTATGCCGCGTCGAAGGCCGGTGTGGTCGGCATGTCGAAGGCGCTGGGGCAGGAGCTTGCGAGCCGCGGCATCACGGTGAACTGCGTCGCGCCCGGCTTCATCCGCTCGGCGATGACTGACGTGCTGCCCGACGCGCAGAAGGACGCGCTGACCGGTCGGATCCCGGCCGGAACGCTGGGCGAGGGCGCCGATGTCGCCGCCGCCGTCGTTTATCTCGCCAGCCGCGAGGCCGGTTATGTCACGGGTCAGACGCTGCATGTGAACGGTGGGATGGCGATGCTCTGAGCCGCGCGAATTTCAACCCGATGTCATGGAGATGCCGCGCAAGGCACGCTAGAAGCGTGCTTCTTCTGTCACGGAGCACGTCCTGATGCGATTCGCCGCCTTCCTTCCCCTTCTTCTCGCCGCCGCTCCCGGCACCGCGCTCGCGCAGGATGCTGCGCCTGCCGCCGAGCCGGTCGCCGTCCGGGGTCCGGTTTCCTGCATCGGCGGCCGTATTCCGCGCTATGTCGATAGCGACGCGCTCGCGGCATTTGCGCGCAAGAACTTCGTTGCCGAATCGGATGCTGAAGAGGCGCTGCACCAGAGCATCAGCTCCGCGATCATGGAGTGCCGGAGAAGCTACGGGTGGGGCGATCCGCGTCAGGAGGCCGCTCTTACCTATTTCCGCGGGAGCACGATCCGCGGCAACGCGGCGTATCGGCTGCGCGATTACAATGTCGAGAGCGAGCAGTTCGATCTCGCCTATCGTGCGGTGCCCGAAGCCGAGATCACTCGCCTCGTCGAGACCGGTGCGATGAGCGGCAGCGCGATGACCGCGGCCGCGCGTGCGATGGAAGGCGCAGGCGCCACCTTCGGCACGCCGGACGGCGAAGCGCTGCAGACGATCGGAGCGGCGATCGGCCAGGGAATCTACGGCACGCTGCTGATGGAGCAGGCCGTGCAGGACTATCGCGCCCGCTGATCGCGCCGGGCGAGCAGGAGAGGGTGCCACCCCCTCTTGTCAGGGCACCGGCACCGTTCTACGTGCGTTCATCAAATCGAGACCCCCAAAGCAAGAGAAGGAAAACAGGGATCATGAGCACCGCCGATCGCGTGAAGAGGATCGTCGTCGAGCACCTTGGGGTCCAGGAATCGGAAGTCGTCCCCGAAGCGAGCTTCATTGATGACCTGGGCGCCGACAGCCTCGACATCGTCGAGCTGGTGATGGCGTTCGAAGAGGAATTCGGCGTCGAAATCCCCGACGACGCAGCCGAGAAGATCACCACCGTCAAGGACGCGACGGACTATATCGAGGAACATCAGGGCTGATCGCTGCTGCGGCAGACCCCGCCAGCCCCGATCGGCACGGCACCAGCGGCTCCCCGTCCCGGGGTGAACGATCGGGGCGGGGAGCCCTTTTGTTTGTGAAGGACGGAGAAGCGCCATGCGCCGCGTAGTCGTAACCGGGCTCGGCCTCGTCACCCCGCTGGGGAGCGACGTCGAGACCGCCTGGAAGAACATCATCGCTGCCAAGTCCGGCGCGGCCACGATCACGCGTTTCGACGCGACCGATTTTCACACCAACTATGCGTGCGAGGTCAAACCGGCCGACCACGAATATGGCTTCGATCCGAACAAGCGCGTCGATCACAAGATTCAGCGACAGGTCGATCCGTTCATCGTCTATGGCATCGATGCCGCCGGCCAGGCGATCGAGGACGCCGGGCTCCTCGACATGACCGACGAGGAAAAGCTCCGCGCGGGCTGCTCGATCGGTTCGGGAATCGGCGGCCTGCCGGGGATCGAAAGCGAATCGCTGGTGCTCGAGCACAAGGGGCCGAAGCGCGTTTCGCCGCACTTCGTCCACGGGCGGCTCATCAACCTCATCTCGGGCCAGGTTTCGATCAAATACGGGCTGATGGGCCCGAATCACGCAGTCGTCACTGCCTGCTCGACCGGCGCGCATTCGATCGGCGACGCCGCGCGCATGATCGCGATGGACGATGCCGATGTGATGCTCGCGGGCGGCGCCGAGGGCGCGATCTGCCCGATCGGCATCGCCGGCTTCGGCCAGGCGCGCGCGCTGTCGACCGGATTCCGCGACGATCCCACCCGCGCGAGCCGTCCCTATGATCGCGACCGCGACGGGTTCGTGATGGGCGAAGGCGCCGGCGTGGTCGTGCTCGAGGAATATGAGCGGGCGAAGGCACGCGGCGCGAAGATCTACGCCGAGGTGGTCGGCTATGGCCTCTCGGGCGACGCCTATCACGTCACGGCCCCGCATCCGGAGGGCTCCGGCGCATTCCGCGCGATGGCGATGGCGATGAAGAAGTCGGGGCTCGAGCTTACCGACATCGATTATGTCAATGCGCACGGCACCTCTACGCCGCTCGGCGACGAGCTCGAGCTCGGAGCGGTGCGCCGCCTGTTCGGCAACGCCGTCGAGACGATGTCGATGAGCTCGACCAAGTCCGCCATCGGCCATCTGCTGGGCGGCGCGGGCGCGGTCGAAGCGATCTTCTGCATCCTGGCGATGCGCGACCAGATCGTGCCCCCGACGCTCAATCTCGACAATCCGAGCGACAATTGCGCCGGTGTCGATCTCGTCCCGCACAAGGCGAAGGAGCGCAAGGTGAAGGCGGTGCTGAACAACAGCTTCGGCTTCGGCGGGACCAATGCTTCGCTGGTGATGAAGGCGGTCTGAGGCACGGAGCCGCACGGCTCCGCGCGAATGGCATGGAGAGGCTATGCGGCGGCTCATCGGCTTTGGCGGACTGATTCTCGGCCTGGCGGTGATCGCCGCCGCTTTCCTTGTCGTGCGCGACTGGGGAGGCGAGGGGCCGGCGGCCACGAACGTCAGCGTGATCGTTCCTGAAGGCGCGAGCCTCACTGCCGCGGCCGAGCGTCTCGAGGAGGCGGGGGCGATAGCTGAGGCACGGCGTTTCACGCTCTACGCGCGCCTCTTCGGCTCGGGCGAACCGATCAAGGCAGGCGAGTATCGCATCCCCGCCGGCCTCAGCCAGTCGGACATCCTCAAGTTGATGCAGGGCGGCCGCACCCTGCAGCGCTTCGTCACCATCCCCGAAGGCACGCCTTCGGTGCTGGTGCACGAGGCGCTGATGGAGGCCGAACATCTCGAAGGCGAAATCGCGGTGCCGATCGAAGGCACGGTGCTGCCGGACAGCTACAGCTATGTGCGCGGCGACCAGCGACAGGCGGTGCTCGAACGGATGCAGCGCGCGATGATCGACTATCTCGCCGAGGCATGGACCCGTCGCAGCCCGCGCACGGCCGTTTCCACGCCGCGCGAGGCACTGATCCTCGCCTCGATCGTCGAAAAGGAAACCGGCAAGCCCGAGGAGCGCCGGACGGTGGCGGCCGTCTATTCGAACCGGCTGAAGCGCGGCATGCCGCTGCAGGCGGACCCGACCGTCATCTATCCGGTGACGCAGGGGCGCCCGCTTGGCCGCCGCATCCTGCGCTCGGAGCTTCAGGCGCAGAACGGCTACAACACCTATGCGATGCCCGGGCTTCCGATCGGGCCGATCGCCAATCCGGGCCGCGAATCGATCGATGCGGTGCTCGATCCCGCCGAATCGAGCGCGCTCTATTTCGTCGCGGACGGCACCGGCGGGCATATTTTCGCCGACACGCTCGAACAGCACAATCGCAACGTGCAGCGCTGGTATGCGCTGCGCCGCGCCCGGGGCGAGATGTAGGGACGCGGTCGCCGGCGATGCGCTGCCGGCCGCTGAAACTCAGGATTTCAGGTGCGCGCCGGCTTGGCATGCGCGATCGCATTGGCCGAGGCGGTCATGATCGCATCCTCGACGAATCCGGTCGCGGTCTGCCCCCAGCGCCGCTGCGCGCGCTTGCGCGCGGCGAGCCCGACATAGGAGGCGGCGATCGCCGCGCCGATGCCCAAGGCGGCTCCGGCGAGCTGGCGCTTGGGCGGCGCGAGCGCTGCCCCGGCGAAGCCGCTGGTGATCGTGCGCGCCAGCAAGCCGAGGAATACTGTACGGTCGGGCGCGGTTTCCATCTTGTCGCCCGCGATTTCGGCCGCCGCCATCGTCACGCCGCCCGCGGCGATCAGCGGGTGCGCCATCAGCCGCGCTTCGGCATTGTCATGTGGAAGCGTACCGCGCCGGGCGGCGCCCGCCAAAGCGGCAAGCGGCGTCATCGAGCGCTGGCCCGCAACCAGTCCCATCAAGATCGAACGAAGCATCGGTTTCCCCATCGGTGTTTCTCCACGAACAGATGAAGGGCCGATTGGGTCCGGTCTGCCGGTGATTCCGGCGCGTCGTCCGTGAAGCGCCGGCGGCGCGCTGCGCTTCACTGCGTGTTGAAGTCGGTCATGCAGCCAGTGCGGCAGCCTCCCGTGCCTTTGCTTCCACCGCGTCCGGCGATCCGCTGGCAAGCCAGCTCCCGCCGACGCACAGCACAGGCTCGAACGCCAGCCACTCGGGCGCGCTCGTCAGCGAAATGCCGCCGGTGGGACAGAATTTGGCCTGATAGAAGGGTGCGGCCAGCGCCTTGAGCGCTTTCAGTCCGCCGGAAGTCTCCGCCGGGAAGAATTTGAAATGCTCGAGCCCGAGATCGAGCCCGCGCATGATGTCGCCTGCGGTCGCGACGCCCGGGAGGAAGGGCACGCCCGAATCGATGATCGGCCGCGCCAGCGTTTCGCTGAGCCCCGGCGAGACGATGAACTCGGCGCCAGCGTCCATCACCTGCTCGAACTGGTCGGTCGTCACCACCGTTCCCGCGCCGACGATCGCACCGTCCACGGTCTTCATCTCGCGGATCGCATCGAGCGCCGCAGGAGTCCGCAACGTCACTTCGAGCACCCGGATGCCGCCCTTCACCAGCGCCTGCGCCAGCGGGCGCGCCTGCGACACATCTGCGACGATGAGCACCGGGATGACGGGACCGGTTCGCATGATCTGTTCGATGGGCTTCACTTGGCATGCTCCTGCGCGAAGGCAGCCGCGGCGCCATAGAGGCCGGGCTGGGGATGAGTAATGAGCTTGACCGGAATCGAGGCCATCAGCGACTGGAAGCGCCCCTTGGCGACGAATCGCTCGGCAAAGCCCGATGCGAGCAGATGTTCGCGCAGGCGATATCCCAGCCCCCCCGCGATCACCACGCCAGTGGGGCCGTGGCTGAGCGCCAGGTCACCCGCGACCGCTCCAAGGGACAGGCAGAAGCGATCGAGCGCCGCCACTGCCAGGCTGTCCCGACCTTCCAGCGCCAGTTCCCAGATCTTGCGGTCGTCGCGGCTCTCCACTGCGCGACCTTCGATCTCCGCCAGCGTCTCATAGATCGCGACGATCCCCGGACCCGCGACGATCCGTTCGACCGAGACGCGGGTATAGGCCCGACGCAGCCGCTTCAGGATCGCATCCTCAAGGCTGTCGAGCGGCGCGAAGTCCTGATGTCCGCCCTCGGTCGCAATGATGTCGTAGCCGGCGCCGTGGCGGAACACCTGCGCGACGCCGAGACCGGTGCCGGGGCCACAGACCGTGATCGCGCCCTTTGGAGGCAGCGGCTTGTCCGGGCCGCACAGGTGCAGGAAACAGTCCGCGCCGAGTTGCGCCACGGCATGGCCCACAGCCGCGAAATCGTTGACGAGGATCCACTGGTCCACTTCCAGCCGCTCGGGGATCAGCTTCGGACGGATGATCCAGGGATTGTTGGTGAGCTTGATCAGTTCGTCGTTGATCGGCGATGCGACCGCAATCGCGGCAGCCTTCGGCATCGGCCGGTCGAGCCGTGCCACCGCGGCTTGCCAGGCGAGCTGAAGGCTGCCGTGCTCTGCCGTCTTCAGCGTGACGGGCTCAGCCATCGAAACGACGCGGCCTTCGGCCACCTCGGCGACGGCGAAGCGTGCGTGGGTTCCGCCGATATCGACTGCGACGACGTCCATTCCGATCCTCTCCGATCCGGCGCGACTGCGGGTTCGCGCGTCCTGCCGAGGCTTTGCCCTTCTCTGCGCCGTGTGGCTGCAAGTAAAGGACCGGACCCGGCCTAGAGTCCCCCTGCGGCCAGCACGGCCGATGCGCCCAGTTCCGCCTCGTCGGCGCCCGCGCGCATCAGCCCGAACAGTTCTCGGCCGGTTCCGGCCAGGACGGGGGGCGCTGCGGCCGGCTTGCGCGCGTTCCACTCCGCGGCGTCCACCAGCGCCTCCAGCATTCCGGTTTCGGCATCGACCCGGACGATGTCGCCATCGCGGATTCGTGCGATATCGCCGCCGCCCAGCGCCTCGGGCGAAACATGGATCGCGCAGGGCACTTTGCCGCTCGCGCCCGACATGCGCCCGTCGGTGACGAGCGCGACGCGGTAGCCGCGGTTCTGCAGCACGCCCAGCGGCGGCGTGAGCTTGTGCAGCTCGGGCATGCCGTTCGCCCTGGGGCCCTGGAAGCGGACGACCACCACCACGTCGCGGTCGAGCTCGCCGGCACGGAATGCTTGCTGCACCGCGAGCTGGTCCTCGAACACGCGCGCCGGCGCTTCGATCACCCAGCGCTCGCGCTCGACCGCCGAGACCTTGATGCAGGCACGGCCGATGTTCCCCTTGAGGATGCGGAAGCCGCCCTCGGGCGAGAACGGCGCGTCGAGCGTGCGGATGATCGTGTCGTCGCCGCTTTTCGCGGGCAAGTCGCGCCACACCAGCCGATCGTCTTCGACGTCCGGCTTGCGCGCATAGTCCGCCATGCCGCCGGACGAGATCGTCAGGATGTCGCCGTGGAGCAGCCCGCCCTTCAGCAGCTCGCGGATCACGAACGGCGGGCCGCCCGCATCCTCGAATCCGTTCACATCGGCCGACCCGTTGGGATAGACTCGCGTCAGTAGCGGGATCACGCGCGAAAGTCGGTCGAAATCGTCCCAGTCGATCGTCACCCCCGCCGAGCGTGCGATCGCGGGCAGGTGGATCAGGTGGTTGGTCGATCCGCCGGTGGCCAGCAGCACGATCGCGGCGTTGACGATCGCCTTTTCGTCGACGCAATGGCCGATCGGGCGAAAGTCGTTTCCGTGCCATCCGATCTCCGGCAGCCGATGCATGGCATGGCGCGTCAATTCCTGGCGCAGCTTGGTCTGCGGATTGGCGAAGGCGGCGCCGGGTACGTGCAGCCCCATCGCCTCCATCATCATCTGGTTCGAATTGGCCGTGCCGTAGAAGGTGCAGGTTCCTTTGCCGTGATAGGCGGCGATCTCGGCGTCGAGCAGTTCCTCTCGGCTGGCCTTGCCTTCGGCGTAGAGTTCGCGGACGCGTGCCTTGTCCTTGTTGGCAAGGCCCGACCGCATCGGGCCGCCCGGGATCAGCACCATCGGCAGATGGCCGAAGCGCAGCGCGCCGATCAGCAGCCCCGGCACGATCTTGTCGCAGATGCCGAGCAGCGCCGCCCCTTCGAAGGTGCGGTGGCTGAGCGCGACCGCGGTCGAGAGCGCGATCGTGTCACGGCTCAGCAGCGACAGCTCCATGCCGGCATAGCCCTGAGTCACGCCGTCGCACATCGCGGGCACGCCGCCCGCCACCTGCGCGGTGGCGCCGGCTTCGAGCGCCCAGATCTTCATTTGCTCGGGGTAGCGATAATAGGTCGCATGTGCCGAGAGCATGTCGTTGTAGGCGGTCACGATCCCGATGTTCATCGCCCGGCCGTCGCGCAGCCGGTCGCGCTGTTCGTCGGTACCGGCATAGGCGTGGGCGAGATTGGCGCAGCCCAGCTTCGGCCGATCGGCGCCGCTCTCGCGCTCGCGGCGGAGGAGTTCGAGATAGGCCGCCCGCTTTTCGCGAGAACGCTCGATCACGCGATCGGTGACGGCCGCGATTTCCGTGTTCAGCCTGCTCATTTCCTCATCCCCAGACGGAAGTGGAACGCCTCGTCACGCAGCCCAGTGAATGTCGACCGGCAGCTCGGTTTCGGCCAGCACCCGCCCGATCGGCGCAGGCGAACCGACGCCCTCGGCGATCGCGGCTTCGATCACGTCGCGCTTCGCCTGCCCGGTGACTGCGATCATCAGCGCCTTGGCGGAGACGATCGCCGCAAGCGAGAGCGACACGCGTGCCACCGGCGCTTCGGGCGGCATCGGATCGGGCATCACGCCCAGCGCGCGGCGCTCCTTCGGCCCGTTCAGCGCCTCGTCGAGATCGGGGCCGGGGAAGATCGACGCAGTGTGTCCGTCGGCGCCCACGCCCAGCAGGCACAGGTCGAGCGGCCAATGCACGTCCTGCAGGCGGGCATCCGCCGCGCGGCCGGCCGCCTTATAGTCCTCGGCCGCTTCGCTCGTCACCGGCAGCACGCGGGCACCCTTGGGCAGGAAGGTCTTGCCGAGCATCGTCACGTTCGAAAGATCGTCGCCCATCGGCACCAGCCGATCGTCGGTCGGCACGATCGTCACCCGCTTCCAGTCGATCTTGGCGTCGATCAGCTTCTCGTAGATCGGCAGCGGAGTCTTGCCGCCCGGCAGCGCGATCACGGCGCCACCGCGCTCGTCGATCGCCTGGCCGATGATGAAGGCGACGTCGCCGGCGACGGCCTCGGCCATCTCGTCGGCGTCGTCATAGTCCCACCATTCGATCTCGGTCGTCATAATTGCTCCTCGTACTTCGGGTGGGTGATTGGACAACGGTCGCGGCGTCGAACGGTTCGCGCTGCGCGGGAATCTACTCGTGCCAGCTCACGCCGTCGCGTTCGGTGAGTGCGATCGCGGCCGAGGGGCCCCAGCTTCCCGAGGCATAGGATTTCGGCCGGATGCCATCGCGCTGCCAGCCCTGGCGGATCGCGTCGATCCAGGCCCATTGCGCTTCCACTTCGTCGCGGCGAACGAACAGGGTCGGATCCCCTTCGATCAGGTCGAGCAGCAGCCGTTCATAGGCGATGCGCCGCCGCGTGCCCGCGAACTCGGTGTCGAGCGACAGGTTGAGCGGCACTTCGCGCAGCCGCAGGCCCTCGCGGTCGAGCCCGGGCTGCTTTGCCATCACCAGCAGCCGCACATATTCCTCGGGTTGGAGCCGGATCACCAGCGTGTTGGGATGCAGCGCGCCGCCGCGATTGGAAAAGATCGAATGCGGGACGGGCTTGAACTGGATCGTGATCTCGCTGCGGCGCTCGGTCATCCGCTTGCCGGTACGCAGATAGAAAGGCACGCCCTGCCAGCGCCAATTGTCGACATGCGCCTTCAGCGCGACGAACGTCTCGGTGTCCGAGGCCTTCTCCAGCTCGTCCCCGTAGCTGCGAACGATTCGGCCCTGCACCGCACCGGCGGCATATTGACCAGTGACGGTCAGGCCCGGGACGTCGCGCTCCGTGATCGGGCGCAGCGAGCGCAGCACCTTCACCTTCTCGTCGCGGATCGCGGTCGCGTCGAACCGCGCGGGCGGCTCCATGGCGATCAGCGCGAGCAGCTGGAGCATGTGATTCTGCACCATGTCGCGCAGCGCGCCGACTTCGTCGTAATAATCGGCGCGGCCTTCGAGCCCCACCGTCTCGCTCACCGTGATCTGGACGTGATCGATTCCGCGCGCGTTCCACACCGGCTCGAACAGGGAGTTTCCGAAGCGCAGCGCCAGAATGTTCTGCACCGTCTCCTTGCCCAGATAATGGTCGATGCGGAACGTGCGCTCTTCCGGGAAGGCCTCGGCGACGATGTCGTTGACTTCGCGGCTCGAGGGCAGGTCGAAACCCAGCGGTTTTTCGAGCCCGATCCGGACGCGCTCGCCGGTGAGTCCTGCCGATTGCAGTCCCTTGATCGTCGGCCCGAACAGCCAGGGTGCGGTCGACAGGAAGATCGCGAGACCGCCGGAGATGTCACCCAGCTTCTCGGCGAGCGCGCCGAACCCCTCCAGCGAGGATGCGTCGAGCGGCTGATAGTGCAGCCGTTCGAGAAAGCTCGCGATCGCCGCGCCGTCCTTGCGATCTTCGGGCAGGAACTCCTCAAGCGCCCGTTCGGCGAAGGCGCGATAGCCGGCATCATCATGCTCGGCGCGCGCCGTGCCTGTGATCGTCAGCCCCCGCGGAAGCAGAGCGTCGGCATGGAGGCCATAGAGCGAGGGCAGCAGCATGCGCTGTGCCAGATCGCCGGTCGCGCCGAACAGGAGGAGCTTGGCCACGGAATGAGTCATGCGGTCCCTTTTCGCCGGAGAGGCAGCGGTAGAGGAAAGCGCCGTCGACCCGCAAGGCTCGGCGCGCGCGTTCGCTAGAGGACCAGCCCGGCGGTCGGCTCGAGTCCCGCCATGATGTTGAGGTTCTGCACGGCGGCGCCAGCCGCTCCCTTGCCGAGATTGTCGAGCGTCGCGACGAGCCGGAGATGTCCGGTTTCGGCATTGCCGAACACGCGCAGCGTCAGCCGGTCGGTGCCGGCGTCTTCCTCGATGCGCACAACGGCGGTGTCGGCCATCGGCAGCACGCGCACGAGCCGGCAGTCGCGATAGGCATCGCGCAGCGCCGTCTCGATCGCGGCGGGGGAGGGGCGGCGGGGCAGCGCATGCGCGGGCAGCGCGATTTCGGCCAGCATCCCGCGATAGGTGCGCGCAACCGCCGGCTGGAAAATCGGGGGGTGCGCGATCCGCGCATGCTTCTGCATCTCGGGCAGATGCTTGTGGTTCAGCCCGAGGCCGTACGCGCGATAGGCAGTATCAGTATGTTCGAGCGCGCCCGGATCCTCGAACGCCGCGATCATCGCCTTGCCGCCGCCCGAATATCCCGAAGCACCCGAATAGGCGAGCGGCCAATCGTGCGGCACGAGCCCGGCGCGCACCAACGGCCGCACCATCGCCAGAAAGGCGGTGGGCCAGCAGCCCGGATTGCTGACGCGCACAGCCTGTGCGATCGCTGCCTGCTGCCCCGGCTCAAGTTCGGGAAAGCCATAGGTCCAGCCGTCGGCCACGCGGTGGGCCGAGGATGCGTCGATCACGCGCACCTGCTCGCTCTCGATCATCGCCACCGCTTCGCGCGCCGCATCATCGGGCAGGCAAAGGATGACGAAATCGGCTTCGTTCAGCATCGCCCGGCGCTTGTCGGCGTCCTTGCGATCGCTTTCGGCAAGCGTCAGCAGCGCGATCTCCGGCCGCCCCGCAAGCCGGTCGCGAATCTCGAGGCCGGTGGTGCCGACCGCACCGTCGATAAAGACCCGCACGCTCACTTCAGCCGCCGCACTGCCGTCACAGGCCCATGGTCGCCGCGCTCGATCAGGGCGGCGAGCGGCTCGCGAACCACTTCGGCCGTGTCTGCGTGGATCGCGGTCTCGGCATCGGCCAAGATCGCTGCGTGTCCGGCGAAGAAGACCAGGTCGCCACGCGTGCAGGCGCGCTCGTCCTCGAGCGGCGCACCAAGCGCCTGCGCCTGCAGGTCGCAGAAGCGCGGAGCAGAGATGCCGGCCATTGCCAGCGCGAGATGGATCAGCCCGCCCGCATCGACACCCGCGCCCGAGCGGCCGCCGGGCCGTACCGGCACTCCGACCAACATCTCCGCGACCTCGACCGGGTCGGTGAACGGTTCATCCACGCCGCGAAGCGCGGAATCGGCCACGAAGCCACCCTCGGCAAGCGCGTGGAAGCCGTGCTCGGCGGCGTCGGCCACCACGCGCGCGCCCATCGGCAGCGTCCAGAGCTTGGGAGAATCAGGGTGCGGATCGCTGCTCACCGGCGCTGCGATCAGTTGAACGATATGGGTGGGCTCGACGAGATCGCCGAATGCCGCGTCGGGCACATAGCCGACCGCGCCGTCGGCGGTGCAGATGCCCCAGCCCTGGTCGTGCGCGAGTTCGAGGATCTCGAACCGCTCGCCGGGAAGGATCTCGGAGATCGGATCGGCGTCGCCAATGCGGTCGGCGAGGATCGGCGCGGGGACGACGGCGCTCTGCGCAATGGCCATGGCGTAGTGTGGCGCGAACACACGGTCCGCGAGCCGCACGTCGGCCAAGTCGCGGCGTGCCGCGTCAGTCCGCGAATCGATGCGTGTGGACCGGCCCGTCAGTGCGAAGCGGTCACGCCGTGACTCTGCGGGCGAGTGGCTCGCTGAGATCGTCGCCAGCGAGGAAATGCCCGAATTCTGCAAGAAAATCTGCCCCTTCAGCGGTGCGCGCGACGAAGATGTTGCGCTTGTCCGTGTCGTCGCGCTGGCGGCGGAGATAGCCGAGCGTGCCCAGCCGATTCAAGGCGCGCGTCACCACCGGCTTGGATACGTTGAGCGCGCGGGCCAATCCGCGCACCGTATGCGGGCCCGGCTCGAGATAAACGAGCATCAGCAGCGCCATCTGACGGTTGGTGAGATCGGGTTCGCCCGAACGCACATAGTCGACCAGCGTGTTCTTCCACGACGACAGCGACTGGTCCGACATAGCGTTCACAGCATTTACTCAACCCGTTACGAACCCGGTCCGCTCCGGGTCTTCGGGGCTTCAAACGCCCCGGGTCCCGTGTGGTTTCCGTGGCTTGCGTAAATGTTACGCTTAGGATCGTTCCGCGGCAGTTGATCGGGCGCCGCGGCTCGCCTATGTCGCGCCTTTCCTCGATAGGGCCTTCGCTTCCGCCATGCTGTTTACCTTCCTGCTCGTCGTCCATGCGATCATCGCGGCCCTGCTGGTGACCGTGATCCTGATGCAACGCTCGGAAGGCGGCGGCCTCACCACCGGCGGCAGCCCGTCGGGCTTGATGTCGGCGCGCGGCGCGGCGGATTTCCTGACGCGCTCGACGGCGGTGCTCGCCACGGTGTTCGTGGCGATGAGCATCCTGCTCGCGGTGCTGGCGGCGACGCGCGGCGCGACCACGATCGACACCAGCCTGGCGCGGCAGCCCGCGGCGCCTCCGGCGCAGACCGCGCCGCTGACCGGCGAGGAAACCGCTCCCTTCGTGCTGCCGGGCAATGGCACCGCGCCCGCCGAGGGCGGATCGGCCGACGAAGCGGACGTGCCGATCGTCCAGTAACGGTGTCGGCGCCTTCGGGCGCTTGACCATCTTTTTTCTGCGCGAGCGGAGTCGTCCGCTTGCCGTGTCCCGAATTCTGGCGTTAGGCCTCTTCTCCCATGGCGCGGTATATTTTCATCACCGGCGGCGTGGTCTCGTCGCTCGGCAAGGGTCTCATGGCAGCGAGCCTCGCGGCGTTGCTCCAGGCGCGCGGCTATCGCGTGCGGATTCGCAAGTTCGATCCCTATCTGAACGTCGATCCCGGCACGATGTCGCCGTATCAGCACGGCGAAGTCTATGTGACCGACGACGGCGCGGAAACCGATCTGGACCTTGGCCATTACGAGCGGTTCACCGGTGTCGCCTCGCGCCAGTCGGACAACATCACCTCGGGCCGGATCTACAAGACGATCATCGAGCGCGAACGGCGGGGCGACTATCTGGGCGCCACCGTCCAGGTTATTCCGCACGTCACCGACGCGATCAAGGCGTTCGCCACGGCGGAGACCGAGGATCTCGACTTCGTGTTGTGCGAGATCGGCGGCACGGTCGGCGACATCGAATCGCTGCCGTTCATCGAGGCGATCCGCCAGCTGCGCAACGAGCTGGGCCGTGGCCAGTCGATCAGCGTCCACGTCACGCTGGTGCCGTACATCTCGGCAGCGGGCGAGCTGAAGACCAAGCCGACCCAGCACAGCGTGCGCGAGCTGGCGTCGCTCGGCGTCCAGCCCGACGTGCTCGTCTGCCGTTCGGAACATCCGCTGCCGCCCAGCGAGCGTGCCAAGATCGCACTGTTCTGCAACGTGCCCAAGGAAGCGGTGATCCCGGCGCTCGATGCGAGCAGCATTTACGCCGTGCCGCTGCAATATCATGCCGAGGGGCTCGACGGCGAAGTGCTGCGCGCTTTCGGGATCGAGCCGGGCGAGCCGCCGCGCCTAGACCGCTGGCAGGAAATCGTCGAGCGTCTCGACAATCCCGAGGGCGAAGTCACCATCGGCGTGGTCGGCAAATATGTCGGCCTGCCCGATGCCTATAAGTCGCTGCACGAGGCGCTCGTCCACGGCGGCATCGCCAATCGCGTGAAAGTGCACGTCCGCTGGCTCGACGCCGAGCTGTTCGAGAAAAGCGAGCACGAGATCGCCGCCCAGCTCGAGCCGATGCACGGTATCCTCGTTCCCGGCGGCTTCGGCGAGCGCGGCAGCGAGGGTAAGATCGCCAGCGTGCGCTTTGCCCGCGAGCGCGGCGTGCCTTTCTTCGGCATCTGCCTCGGCATGCAGATGGCCTGCATCGAGGCAGCGCGCGACAAGGGGCTTTCCGCTGCCTCGACTACCGAATTCGGTCACACCGACGAGCCGATCGTCGGTCTGATCACCGAATGGATGAGCGCCGACGGCCTTCAGAAGCGCGAAGAGGGCGGGGATCTCGGCGGGACGATGCGGCTCGGCGCCTATCCGGCGAAACTTGCCGGCAACAGCGTCGTCGCGTCGATCTATGGCCAGGATTCGATCAGCGAGCGCCATCGGCACCGCTACGAAGTGAACACCCATTATCGGCAGGTGCTGGAGGAGGACGGGCTCGTATTTTCGGGGCTCTCGCCCGACGGCACGCTGCCCGAGATCGTCGAGCGGCCCGACCATCCCTGGTTCGTCGGCGTTCAGTTCCACCCCGAGCTGAAATCGAAGCCCTTCGATCCGCACCCGCTGTTCGCGAGCTTCATCGAGGCAGCCGTGCGGCAGGGAAGGCTCGTCTAGCCGCGCCTCACCTCGGCGCGGGAGGCGCGCCAGGCTGGTGCCGGTAGCGACCCGTTCCCCTGATCCAAACAAAAGACGCCCCGACCTCGCGGCCGGGGCGTCCCTGCTGCGACGCCCAAAGGGAGAAAGACGTCGCGAGCCGTGGTGTGGGGTTACGCCGCGTTGGCGGCGCGATGTTCGATCGCGGACTGCGGCTCGCCCGCATGCACCGCGATCTTCTTCGGCTTCATCGTCTCGGGCACTTCACGCACCAGATCGATGGTGAGCAGACCATCGTTGAGGTTCGCGCTTTCCACACGGACGAAGTCGGCCAGTTCGAACCTGCGCTCGAAGCTGCGGTTGGCGATGCCGAGGTGGAGGTAGGCGCTCTCGCGGCCATCGCTCTCCGCTTCGGCCTTCCGGCCGGTAACGGTCAGCAGGTTCTGCTGCGCGGTCACGTCGATCTCATCGCTCTTGAAGCCGGCGACGGCGAGCGTGATGCGATACCGGTCCTCGGCGAGGCGCTCGAGATTGAACGGCGGATAATTGTCCGTCGTCATCTGGCGCGCGCTGGATTCCAGCATATCGAACAGCCGGTCGAAGCCGACGGTCGAGCGGCGGAAAGGGGTAAGGTCGATCTGACGCATCTTCAAATCCTCCAATGAGCAAAATGAACGTCGAAAACCGGCATCCAGTCGTCTGCGATACCGGGGTCTGCACGGCCCGCGAGGGCGCCGCACGAGGCTGATTTCGGAGTGGAGCGTGCCCAGTTCAAGAGGCATGTGCACAAATGTGCAGAGAAAGCGCGCACGGCTTTTCCGCAACGCGAAACGCCCGGACCGTTTCCGGCCCGGGCGCCTGCGTGACGAATGCTCGTCAGCCCCCTTTGTCAGGCTTCGCCCGCACGCTTGCTTCTCTCGACAAGCGGGGCGTGATGCCTCCCCGAACCACGGCCTTTGCCTGCGCTTCGTATGCTTTTGGTACGTGCCCTATCGTGCTTTGTCACCGGCTATGCGCTCGCGTCCAACAGTTTGACTTCACCCTGTGTTCATTCGGCAACAGCATAGAGGTTTGCCACCGGGGCCGTGCTTGCCCTAGAGCAGCGCGGTCGTTTCACGCGCAATCGAGGGTTTTCCCGCCACATGCTGCTTTCGCGCTACGAGCGCATGATCGCCCGCCGCTATCTGCTCCCAGGCCGCGGCGAGGCGTTCATCTTCCTCGTCGCTTCCATCAGTCTCGTCGCCGTCATGCTGGGCGTGGCGGCGCTCGTGGTCGTGATGAGCGTGATGAACGGCTTTCGTGCCGAGCTGTTCGACAAGATTACCGGGCTCAACGGCCATGCCGTGATCCAGGGCTATGGCGGGCAGTTGCGCGACTGGCGCGACATCGTCCGCGAAGCGCAGGAGACGCCCGGCGTCACTTCGGCCACCCCGCTGATCGAGCAGCCGCTGTTCGCCAGCTTCAACGGCCGTGTCGAATTCGCGCTCGTGCGCGGCATGCGGATCGAGGACATCCGCACCAACGAGACGCTGAAGGGCAGGGAAGTGCTCGGGTCGCTCGAGGCGCTCGAATCGGGCGGCGAACAGATCGCAATCGGCTCGCGTCTTGCCGAATCGCTGGGCGCCACGCTCGGCAGCGAAATCTCGATCATCAATCCTGCGGGCGCGACCACGCCGTTCGGCACGATGTTCCGCATCGTGAAATATCGCGTCGCCGCGATTTTCGAAGTCGGCGTCTACGACTATGACAAGGCGTTCGTCATCATGCCGATGCAGGATGCGCAGACATTGCTGCTGCTCGGCGACGCCGTCGGCATGGTCGAGCTCGAGACCGTCGATGCCGACCGCGTCGACACGATCCTCGCGCCGCTTGCCGAACAGGTCGGCGCGCGCGGGCAGATCGTCGACTGGCGCCAGATGAACGCCCAGCTGTTCGAGGCGCTGGCGGTCGACCGGATCGTCACCTTCACGGTGCTGTCGATCATCATCCTGGTAGCGGTCTTCAATATCCTGTCGTCGCTCATCATGCTGGTGCGTGCCAAGACTCGCGACATCGCCATCCTGCGGACCATGGGCGCGAACCGATCGAGCCTGTTGCGCATCTTCGTGACGGTGGGCACCACGATCGGCGTGCTCGGGATCGGTGCTGGGCTCGCGCTCGGCTTCCTGTTCATCACCTTCCGCCAGAGCGTCGTCGCTTTCATCGGTCTGGTGACCGGTCAGAACGTCTGGGATCCCTCGATGCGCTTCCTTACCGAACTGCCCGCCAAGACCGATCCGGTCGAAGTGATCGGCATCGCCGTGATGGCGCTGATCTTCAGCTTTCTCGCTACCCTCTATCCCGCCTACAAGGCGGCGAGCACCGATCCGGTGCAGGTGCTGCGCTATGAGTGAGCCGGTTCTCGCCACGCGCGGCCTCAAGCGCAGCTTCACTCAGGCGCATGCGCGGATCGATGTGCTGCGGGGTGTCGATCTCGACGTCGCGCCGGGAGAGATCGTCGCGCTGCTCGGCCCGTCCGGCTCGGGCAAATCGACTCTGCTCCAGGCAGTCGGGTTGCTCGAAGGCGGTTTCGAAGGCTCGATCCGGATCGCAGGCCGCGAAGTGTCGCAGCTCGACAGCGCGCAGCGCACCGAGGTTCGCCGCGATCAGCTTGGCTTCGTCTATCAGTTCCACCATCTGCTTCCCGACTTCAACGCGGTCGAGAATGTCGTGCTGCCGCAGCTCATTCAGGGCGCCACGCGTGCCGATTCGGAAGCCCGTGCCGAGCGGCTGCTCGGTGCGCTGGGCCTGGCGGAGCGGCTCACCCATCGGCCCAACCAGCTTTCGGGCGGCGAGCAGCAGCGAGTCGCCGTGGCGCGCGCGCTCGCCAACCGCCCCACGCTGGTGCTGGCGGACGAGCCCACCGGCAATCTCGACGAGGCGACCGCGGACGTCGTGCTTGCCGAGTTCCTGCGGCTGGTGCGTGGGGAAGGCTCCGCGGCGCTGATCGCGACGCACAATGAGCGATTGGCGCAGCGCGTGGACCGGGTAGTCCGACTGCACGAGGGGCATCTGGAGTGATCCGGACCGTGGAGGCGGCCGATCGGTAGCGCTTCCTCCCGATGCTGCGCCGGCGTTGGACGGTCGAGGCGAGTCGCTGACCGGCCGTGCACCTAGGGACATGCCGGATGGCCGGCCCCGCTCCGCGATGATCTAGTGCGCGCGATCCGCCGAGGATCGCGCCACAGCGGCTCGAGCTGTTGCCGGCGCGCCAACAGGGGGCGTCGATGGCGGTAACGGATCTCACGGTGACGGGAGCGGACGGCTCTCCTGCGAGCCTGAGCGGTTTTGCCGGCCAGGTGCTGCTGATCGTGAACACGGCGTCGAAATGCGGCTTCACGCCGCAATATGCCGCGCTCGAGGAGCTGCACCGGCGGTATCAGGACCGCGGCTTTGCGGTGCTCGCCTTTCCGTGCAACCAGTTCGGTGGGCAGGAGCCCGGCTCGTCCGAGGATATTCTGAGCTTCTGCGTCGGCACCTATGGCATCAGTTTCCCGATCTTCGGCAAGACCGCGGTCAACGGGCGGCACCAGTCGCCGCTTTTCCGCGGGCTGAAGGAACAGGCGCCCGGGATGTTGGGATCGCGTGCGGTCAAATGGAACTTCACCAAGTTCCTCGTCGATCGCAGCGGCCGGGCGGTGATGCGGTTCGCCCCTGCCACCCCGCCCAGTCGCATTGCGCCGCACATCGAAGCGCTCCTCTAGCGGCGCTCGGCTCCGCTCGCGCGCTTCGCGCCCGGCAGCAGGATCACATAGTCGTCGCTCGGTTCGACGCGACCGTCGTCGCCGCATTCGGCGTTGCGCAGCAGCTTGCCGAGCTGCGCCAGCGTGCCGAGCATGTGAACCGCGCCCATCAGCGGCCTCCCGCGCGGATCGCGGCGGGATTTTGGCGGGGGATTGCGCGGCTCGCGCCGCGGCGGCGGAGGGGCGGGCCGCCGCATCCGCGCAGCGACCGAGGCGGCGTCGCTCGCCCGGCCGAACTCCTTCCACACCACGCGAAACCCGCGCGGCACTTCGGTCCAGTCACCATCGGCGCGGATCAGATCGCAGCCGCATTGATGGCAGCTGCTGAAGTCCAGACCCTGGTTGTGGTGGTGAAGCGATTCGGCCGTATGGCCGACGATGCTGCACAGGCCGCCCATGTCACTGCTCTCCCGGAGTCGAATTGGTGTCGCGGCCGCGGGCGTCGAGGCTCCACGCAGCCAGATCGCGGAAATGAGCGTCGTCGCTCGCCGCCGCGAGGTCGGGATTCCAGATTTCGAAGCTCTCTCCCGCGCCGACGAACAGTGCCAGCGCGTCGATCCGGCCCAGGTGGCGCATCGCTGGCGGAATGCACATGCGGCTCGCGGTGCGCGGCATCGGCTCGATTGCTCCGAACGTACGCCGCACGCGCCGGTGATGGCCGCGCGGGTCGCGTCCCGCGCGTTCTTCCGCGCGGCGCCGCCGCTCGGTCTGGCGCCGCAGCGTCTGCAGATGATCGCGGGGATAGGCGACCAGGCACTGGTCCGCTTCGTGTCGCGACACCAGGATCTCGGTCCCGGGTGCGGCCGCTCCCAGCGCCTCGGCGAGAAACTCGGGGACGGGCAGGGTGCCGTCCGCATCCACCTCGCAAAGCGCGCTGCCATGAAACAGGGTCGTCATCGACGCTACTCTTTCTTGATCTGAGCAAATTTCCGGCGAGTCCGCCCTCGAACTCACAGCCGATATTCTTCGCGGAGGAAGTAACCGACCCCCGCATCCTTCAATCTTATCGTCCTCAGGTGATCCTGCGATTAACCATTTCTGCGCCGCGATTCGGCGTTGCATCAGCTAGCTTCGCCGGTGCCCCATTAACCATTCCGAGGACTCCCCTATGAGGGAAACGCGCTAAGGGTTTGCACGTGTACGCGCACCTGCTTGGCTCTTTCTACAATGCGCTAATTATCCGTGGACAACTCGGTGCGCCGGCTTGGCAAGCGGCCGCTCCGGCGCCATGACCGGGGGCATGCACTCGGGCTTCGTTCCGCTACGCGTCTTCTCCTCCTTCACGATGCTGGAAGGCGCCATCGAGCCGAAGGCGATCGCCGCGCGCGCGCGCGAACTCGGCTTCCCGGCGGTGGCAGTCGCGGATCGCAACGGCCTCTATGCCGCGATGCCCTTCTCGGATGCCTGCGCCAAGGCCGGCGTGCAGCCGATCGTCGGCACGCTGCTCGCTGTGGCTAGGCCCGATCCGGCCGACGGCGCCGCGCCAGCGATCGACTGGCTCGCGCTCTATGCGCAGGACGCGACCGGCTATGAGAATCTTTGTGCACTCGTTTCGATGGCGCATCTCGACCGGCCGATCGAATGGGACGCGCATATCCCGTTCGACGCGCTTCAGGGCCGCTGCGACGGCCTGATCGCGCTCACTGCCGGCGGCGAGGGAGCGCTCGCGCGCCTGTATGCCGAGGGGCAGGACACCGCGGCGGGCCGATACGCCGATGCGCTCCAGGCGCTGTTCGGCGACCGGCTCTACCTCGAGATTTCGCGCCGCTTCGACGAGACCGAGACCCTGGCCGAGCCGAAGCTGCTCGATCTCGCCTATGATCGCGGCCTGCCGCTGGTCGCGACCAATCCGTGCTGTTTTTCCGAGGAGGATTTTCACGAGGCGCACGACGCGATGCTGTGCATCGCCGGGTCGAGCTATGTCGCGAGCGACGATCGCCGGCGCAGCTCGCCCCATGCTTGGATGAAGCCGGCCGGCGAGATGGAGACCCTTTTCGCCGACTTGCCGGAGGCGCTCGCGAACACGCTGGTCGTCGCCCAGCGCACCGCCTTTGCCGCGCCCAAGCGCAAGCCGATCCTGCCCAGCCTCGCCGGCGACCGCGAAGGCGAGGCGGCGATGCTGCGCGAGCAGGCGCGCGCCGGCCTCCTGCGCAGGCTCGCCAAGATCGTCGCGCTCGAATCGGGTGCGGCAGCGGTCGAAACCACGGCCGATCCGGGGGAGGGGGCACCAGCGGCGCCTGCCGCCCCGGACTGCTCCGAAGACAGGCTCCGCCAGCGCTTTCCCGATTATTTCGCGCGGCTCGAATATGAGCTCGACGTGATCGTCGGCATGGGCTTTCCGGGCTATTTCCTGATCGTCGCCGATTTCATCAAATGGGCGAAGGACAACGACATTCCGGTCGGGCCGGGCCGCGGTTCGGGCGCGGGCTCGGCGGTCGCCTGGGCGCTCACCATCACCGATCTCGATCCGATCAAGCTCGGCCTGCTGTTCGAACGCTTTCTCAATCCGGAACGCGTGTCGATGCCGGACTTCGACATCGATTTCTGTGAAACGCGGCGCGGCGAAGTGATCCGCTACGTCCAGCAGAAATACGGCCGCGATACCGTGGCGCAGATCATCACCTTCGGTACGATGAAGGCACGCGCCGTGCTGAAGGACACCGGCCGCGTGCTCCAGATGAGCTATGGCCATGTCGACCGGCTGGCCAAGCTCGTCCCCAATCATCCCACCGATCCCTGGACGCTCGACCGTGCCTATAACGGCGTCAGCGAGCTGCATTCGGAAATCGAGGGCGATCCGCAGGTGCGCCACCTGTGGGATCTCGCCTCACGGCTGGAAGGGCTACCGCGGCACAGCTCGACCCATGCTGCCGGCGTGGTGATCGGCGACCGACCGCTCGCGGAGCTGGTGCCGCTCTATCGCGATCCG
The DNA here is from genome assembly GCF_050703275.1 of Sphingosinithalassobacter sp. LHW66-3. Lineage (GTDB taxonomy): Bacteria > Pseudomonadota > Alphaproteobacteria > Sphingomonadales > Sphingomonadaceae > Sphingomonas. Next base: position 748,530 of record NZ_CP193482.1, on the reverse strand, counting down.
CGTTCCGACATGCCCGTCACGCAGTTCGACATGAAATATGTCGAGGCGGCGGGTCTGGTTAAGTTCGACTTTCTCGGCCTCAAGACGCTTTCGGTGCTCGACAAGGCGGTGGCGCTGCTCGGGAAGCGCGGCATCGCCGTCGATCTCGCGGCGCTCGGCTGGGACGACGCGGGCGTTTACGAACTGCTCCAGCGCGGCGACACGGTGGGCGTGTTCCAGCTCGAATCGGAAGGGATGCGGCGCACTCTGTCCGCCGTGCGCCCGACCAACTTCGGCGACATCATCGCGCTCGTCTCGCTCTACCGTCCCGGCCCGATGGACAACATCCCGCTGTTCGGCGCGCGCAAGAACGGCCGCGAGTCGATCGAATATCCGCACCCGCTGCTCGAGGACATTCTGAACGAGACCTACGGGATCTTCGTCTATCAGGAGCAGGTGATGCAGGCCGCGCAGGTGCTGGCGGGCTATACGCTCGGTGGCGCGGACATGCTGCGCCGCGCGATGGGCAAGAAGATTCCCGCGGAGATGGAAAAGCAGCGCGCGATCTTCGTCACGGGTTGCGCCGAGCACAATCAGATCGGCGAAGCCAAGGCCAACGAGCTGTTCGATTTGATCGCCAAGTTCGCCGGCTATGGCTTCAACAAGTCGCACGCCGCGGCCTATGCGCTGCTCGCCTATCAGACTGCGTGGCTCAAGGCGCATCACCCGCACGAATTCTTCGCCGCATCGATGTGCTTCGATCTCGATCAGACCGACAAGCTCGCGATCTTCGCCGACGACATGAAGCGCCTCGGCGTCACTTGCCTGCCGCCCGATCTCAACGAAAGCGAAGCGGAATTCTCGGTGGAGGAGGCGCAGGGCGGCCTCGCGGTCCGCTATGGTCTCGCCGCGCTCAAGGGGCTCGGCGAGCGCGCCATGGAGCTGCTGGTCGCCGAGCGTGCCGAGGGCGGTCGGTTCCAGTCGCTCGACGATCTCGCCACGCGGGTCGATCCGCGGCTGCTCAACAAGCGGCAGCTCGAAACGCTGGCGGGCGCGGGCGCATTCGATTCGATCGAGCCCGATCGTGCCGGCGTCCACGCCGCCGCGGAAACGATCCTGGCGGTGGCGCAGCGCACCCATGAAAGCCGCACGAGCGGGCAGGGGGGCCTGTTCGGCGATGCCGAGCCGGGTGGCTCGCGCATCCAGCTTCCGACGAGCGCGCACTGGTCGCTCACTCAGCGGATCTCCGCGGAAAAGGACGCGTTCGGCTTTTACTTCTCGGCGCATCCGCTCGACCGCTATGCGCATCTCGCGCGCGTCCATGGCGCTCGGACGCTCGCCAGCCTGGCCGATGTGCCGGTGCCCGAAGGTGCGCGTGTCGGCGCGATGGTGGCGGCGCTGGTCGAGGACGCGCGCTGGCGCACCTCCGCGCGCGGCAACCGCTATCTGATGGTAGGCATTTCGGACGCTACCGGCCAACTCGTCGCGACCTGCTTCGACGAAGCGGCGTCGAACGATCTCGAAGAGGCTGCCCGCGAGGGCGGCTGTGCGGTGCTCACCGTCGAGCTCGACCGGCGGCCCGGCGAGGAGACGCCGCGCGTCACCGTGAAGCGCGTCCAGCCGTTCGAGGCACTGGCAAACAGCGCACGGCTGGTGCTCGATCTCGCGATCGACGATCCCCAGGTGCTGCCGTTGCTTGCCTGTATCGTCGGAGAGCAGCGCGGCGGCCGCGGCGAAGTCCATGTCCGCGCACCGCTGGAGCCCGAAGGCGAAGCCGAACTGGTGCTCGGCCGCGACTTCCGCCTCGACGGAGAGCTCGCCGCGCGGATCGAGCGCCTCGACGGGATCCGTTGGGCCGCGCTCAAGTCTGCCGAGACACGGCTCGCTTCGGTCGCCTGACGCCCGCTCTCCGAGCACGGCCCGGCTACGATTCAGTCCCTTCGACAGCATGGCCACTCGACTCGGCTCGCTGCCTCACGCTAGGCTTGCGCAAACGAAAAGCCGGAGAGAGTGATGCTGGGTGCCATGCAGGACTTCGAGCTGCGCGTGATGCGATTGCTCGATCACGCCGAACGCGAGCATTGGTCGCGGGAGATCGTCAGCCGCTGGGCCGACGGCAGCGAGACACGGACGACCTGGGCGGGTATCGCCCGCGATTCGAAGAAGCTGGCCCAGGCGCTCGAGCGGATGGGCGTGAAGCCCGGCGATCGCGTCGCCACGCTCGGCATGAACCACCATCGCCATCTCGTCGCCTGGTATGGCGCGATCGGCATGGGCGGGATCATCCACACGATCAATCCGCGCCTGTTCCACGATCAGCTCGAATATATCGCCAACCACGCCGAGGATAAGGTTCTTCTCTACGATCGTGCGTTCGCGCCGCTGGTCGAGAAGCTGAAGCCGCAGTGGAAGACGATCGAGCATTATATCGTCTTCGACGGCGACGGCGCCGACAGTTTCGAGGCGGTGATCGCGCAGGAGGACGGCAATTACAGCTGGGTGGAGGGCGACGAGAAGGAGCCCTGCATGCTCTGCTACACCAGCGGCACGACGGGCAATCCGAAGGGCGTGATCTATACCCACCGCTCCAGCGTGATTCATGCCATCGCCGAGCTTCAGCCCGACGTGTTCGATCTGTCGCAGCGTGCGGTCTGCATGCCGATCGTGCCGATGTTCCATGCCGTCGGCTGGGGGCTCCCGTTCGCCGCGCCCGCCGTCGGCACCAAACTGGTGATGTCGGCGGTCAACGAGCCGGCGGTGCTCTGCGAACTGATGAACCGCGAGAAAGTGACTCACACGGCCGGCGTGCCCACCGTGTGGTTCGCGATGTTCCAATATATGGACGCGACCGGCAACGCGCCCGAGCATCTCAAGATCGTCACGATCGGCGGCTCGGCCGCACCGCGGGCGATGATCGAGCGGATCATGAAGATGGGCGCGCGAGTGAACCATGCTTGGGGGATGACCGAAACTTCGCCGATCGGCACCATGGGTGCGCCGTCGCCCGATTGGGACGAGCTGAGCTTCGAGCAGCAAGTCGAGCAAGTGACGAAGCAGGGCAAGGTGCCGTTCGGCGTCGAGCTGCGCATCGTCGACGACGAAGGCGTGCGCCAGCCGCGCGACGGCAAGAGTTCGGGCCGGCTCCAGGTGCGCGGGCCCTGGATCATCAAGCGCTATTTCAAGGCCGAGGAGGACGCGCTCACCGACGACGGCTGGTTCGATACCGGCGACGTCGCGGTGCTGCATCCCGACGGCACGATGCAGATCACCGACCGGTCGAAGGATGTCATCAAGTCGGGCGGCGAATGGATCAGCTCCGTCGAGCTGGAAAATGCCGCCGTCGGCTGCGACGGAGTTGCCGAAGCTGCCGCGATCGGCGTTCCGCACCCCAAATGGGACGAGCGCCCGCTGCTGCTGGTGGTGCGCAAAGAGGGCAGCGACGTGACGCCGGACGAGATACTTGCCTATCTCGAACAGCATGTCGCCAAATGGTGGCTGCCCGACGCGATCGAGTTCGTCGACGAGCTGCCGCACACAGCGACCGGCAAGCTGCTCAAGACCGCGATCCGGGAACGCTATCGCGACTATCGTCTCGAAACCGCCGCCTGATCGCGGCGCCCGCCGCCCGATCCGGTCGGGCGGCGGGCGCGCGGCTCAGCGCTGCATCGCCAGGAAGGCGGCGCTCACGTCTTCCGCCTTTGCCTGCTTGAACGTGGCGCAGTTGCGGATCTGTTCGATCGCCCGGCGCAGGCTCAGCGAACCGCCCGCCTGCTCCAGGATCGGCAGGACGCGCTCCTCGAGTGCGGTCGCCCGCTCGGCCGAGCAGAATCCGGCGAATGCCTGGCCCGCGCGCGCGAAGAAGATGCCGCCGCCGCCGCCCGAGAAGGTTTCGAAATTCTCCGCGAGGAAATCGAACGCCACGTCGCGGGTTCCGGCGCTGCCGAGCAGTCCATAGAGCGCGAACATCCGCTGACCGGCGGGAACCGCCTCGTTGCTCAACAGGCCCAGCAGGAACCTGCCGACGTCTGGATTCCCCGACTGCATCAGCGCGCCCATCGCCATCTGCTGAAACGCGGCGTCGCTGCTCGACATCGCCCGCTGCGCCACTTGCATCGCAAACGGCACGCCCCGGTCGGCGGCGGCATAGCGAAATGCGGCACCGCGCATCGCCGGGTCGAGCGCGTCGGTGTCGCCGGCCAGATAGGCGTCGGCGGCGGCGGTCAGCGACTCGCGCAGTTCGGCATCGCGGCCGGTGTCGGCGGTCAGCTCGATCAGCGCCGATCGAAGGTCGCGGCGGGCGGCGTTGTCCTCGGCATAGGTGCCGGCCCGGACGTCGCTGCCCAGTTCGTCGAGCAACGGCCGATAGATCGAGGCCACGGTCGCGCGAAAGGCGGGGAGCGCCGCCTCGGAGATCAGGCCGTCCTCTTCCAGCGCGGCGAGCCGGTTGCCGCTGTCGAGCGCGATTTCCGCGTCGGGGTGATGCGCCAGGACGCGCGCCGCCGCGACCAGCTTCTCCACCGGCACGTTGCCGGCGCGGAAACCCGCCCACAGGCTGTCGATCAGCGCGATCGCCTCGCCCGAGGAGAGCGACGGGGCAGCGGCGATCAACGCATCCCATTCGGCCTCGGGCAGCGCAAAGCGATAATAGCCCTGGCCGCCTGCGTTCGGCATCAGCGGCCCGGCTCCCGACACATCGGCGATCGCAACGCTCGGCTGATCGAGCAGCACGCATTCGCGTGTCGCCGCGCCGCGCTGCATGCACAGCGGGACGATCCACTGGCGCGGCTCGGGCGTCGTGCCCAGGTGCGCATAGGGCGACTGAGTCGCCGTCCAGCCGCCGTCCCGGCGAGTCAGCGTCACCAGCGGCACGCCTTGCTGATCGACGAAGCTGCGCAGCGACGCGAGTACGCGCGGATCGTCGGCCGCGGTCGCCAGCGAATCGAAGAAGTCGTCGGTCGCGGCGGTGCCATAGGGATGGCGCTCCATGTGCAGCCGCACGCCTTCGCGGAACTTCTCGTCGCCCAGATAGGCGGCGATCATCGCCACCACCTGTCCGCCCTTGCCATAGGTGATCTGGTCGAAGGTCGAATCGATATCGGCGTCGCTGGTCACGCGCTCATGGATCGGGCGCCCGACGGTCAGCGAATCCAGCTCCATCGCCTCGAAGCCCTCGGCCAGCGCGCCAGTGCCGATGTCGAGCTCGGGGCGCCATTCGTCGCCGATGCGATAGCCCATCCAGTTGGCGAAGCTCTCGTTCAGCCAGATGTCGTCCCACCACGCCGGCGTGGCATAGTCGCCGAACCATTGGTGCGACAGCTCATGCGCGACGATCATGCCGAACGCCTGCTTGTCCTCCTTGCTCGAGTCCTCGGTGACGAACAGGATGTCGTCGCCATAGATGTCGGCTCCGGCATTCTCCATCGCACCGGGCATGATCGGCGATCCGATCTGGTCGAGCTTGGGGAAGGGAAAGGCCTGATCGAAGTAGGACTCGAGCAGCGCCACGATCGGCCCCGTCTCCTCCAGCGCATAGCGCAGCCGGTCGGCGTTCGGCTTCGTCCCCACGATCCGCAGCGGCAGCGGCTCGGCGCGCTGCGGGGTGGGCGGGATCACTGCCTCGGCCGTCACGAATGGCCCGGTCACCAGCGCGACCAGATAGGTCGGCAGCGGCGGCGTCGGCGCGAAATGGTGGCGCACCATATTGCCTTCGGTCTCGCTGCGAACCTCGGGAGCATTGCTCACCGCCAGATTGTCCGGCGCGGTGGCGATGCTCACGGTGAACGGCGTCTTGTATCCCGGCTCGTCGAAGCCGGGGAAGGCGGAGCGGGCGTCGATCGACTGGAACTGAGTCCAGCTGTACCATTCGTCCTCCACCTTCACGCGATAGAGGCCCGAGGGCACGTCCTCCTGCAGCTTGCCTTCATAGTCGAAGGTCAGCGTGATCCGCCCGGGCGGAAGCTCGCGCCCGAAGTCGACCGTCGCCAGCCCGAACGGATTGCGCTGTTCGAACGTCACCGGATAGCTCTGCCCGCCCGCGGTCACCATCGCCCGCTCGACCTCGAGATCGCGACCGTGGATATAGATCGTCCGCGCCGCCGCGTTCAGCGTGGCGTCGATCTCGGTATGGCCGGAAAAGGTCGGGCTTTCGGGCAGGATGGTGAAATCGAGCCGATAGGCGGTAGGAGTCACCGTGTCCGGCAGCCGGCCGGTCGGCAGCGCCTCTTCGGTAGCTGCCGGAGCGGCGGGAAGCTCCGGCGCCGTCTGCGCCTGGGCGGAGGCGAGGGATAGAAAGGCACAGCTAAGCAACAGCAACGGCCGCATTCCGGGAGCTCCTTCTGGCAAGTCGCATCGGCTTAGGGCGCGGCCGCTCGCTCGGCAATGGGCGCCACGCGGCCCCGCGTCAGCCGAACAGCTCGCCCTGCGCGCCGCGGGGCGCGCGGAACAGGTCGGTCCGCACATTGAATCGCTCGCCGTCGAGCCCGTGGCGTCTGCACGCGATGTGGAAGCGCGTGCGCAGCAGGTCGGCCCACACCCCTTGCCCGCGCATCCGCGAGCCGAAGTTGGGATCATTGTCGCGCCCGCCGCGCAGCGACTGGATCGTCGCCATCACCTTGCCCGCACGATCGGGAAAATGCGTTTCGAGCCAGGCGCGAAACAGCGGCGCCACTTCGTGCGGCAGCCGCACGGGGATGAAGAACGCCGCCTTCGCCCCGGCTTGCGCGGCGCGCTCGATCAGATGCTCCAGCTCGTGATCGGTGATCATCGGGATCACCGGCGAGATCGACACGAACACCGGCACGCCCGCATCCGCCAGCCGCCGCACCGCCGCCAGCCGCTTTTCGGGATGCGGCGCGCGCGGCTCCACCGTCCGCGCCACCTTCGGATCGAGCGAAGTGACCGACAGCATCACGCCCACCAGCTCCTTCGCGGCCATCGGCGCCAGCAGGTCGAGATCGCGGCACACCCGATCCGATTTGGTCGTGATCGTCAGCGGATGGTCGTGTTCGGCAAGCACTTCGATGCAGCCGCGCGTGATCCGCCATTCGCTCTCGATCGGCTGATAGGGGTCCGTGTTCGTCCCGAACGCGATCGGCTTGCAGACATAGCCGGGCTTGGCCAGCTCGGCACGCAGCAGCGCGGACGCATCGGGCTTGGCGAACAGCTTCGTCTCGAAATCCAGGCCCGGCGAAAGGTCGTGATAGGCATGGCTCGGCCGCGCGAAGCAATAGATGCAGCCATGCTCACAGCCGCGATAGGGGTTCACCGATCGCTCGAACGGCACGTCGGGCGACTGGTTGCGCGTGAGGATCGTCTTCGGCTTCTCCACCGTCACGCTGGTGCGCAGCGGGGGCGGGGCGCCGTCGACTTCCTCGCGCATGTCGAGCCAGTCGCCGTCGGCGGCGCGCTGCGGCAGGTTGAAGCGCGCGCTCGCAGCGTTTTCGGTTGCGCCTCGGCCGGAATGCTTGGACATGACCGACCAGAACATACCACGAACGATATCGCAAGCGGCAAGTGTCCACAATCGCTGGAGCCCTCCGCTTCGGCGCGGAGGATTGCGGCGCTCGCTGGCCCGGTCAGTCTCTGACCAGGCTGATCACGTTGCTGACGTCCTGATACTGGCTTTGCCATTTCGCGGAGCCCTGGCCGGGTATCCCGCAGCGGAGCCACCAGCCGCCGAGCGCGATGGGAATATCGGTGCCGCTCCAGGTGCGCGGCTCGGCTTGGGGCACGACCGAGCCGCCCTGCCTTTCACCCAGATGAAGGATCGCGTTCTCGCTGTCTTCCTGTGTCAGGCCTTTGACGTCGAGAGAGATGCTTTTCAGAGTACCCTCGGCGCCGCTGAAACGCAGCGTCAGTCCATCGCGTTCGAAAGTCGCTTCATTGTCGGGCAGGAGATCGCCTGTACGGGCCTTCACCACATAGACGACCTCGCCGCTGCGGAGGTCGAAATCGGCGTAGGTGTTGCCGACCTCATACTGCGGCCTGCCGATGCAGTGCGTGCTGTTCGCCAGGATCTGGTGGGCCGCCGCGATCGCCTCCTGGCTTGGATTGCGCGTGAAGTCGTACACCGCGGGGATGAGGGCGTTGGAAACCGGCGGGGCCGGGGCCGCCGGGTCGGACTCGGTCGGCTCGACGGCGGACAGATAGGTGTCCTTGACCCAGCAGCCCTGGGTCGAAGCACGGCTCCAGCCGTCCCGATTCTCCGCGACCTTGACGCTCGTTCCTTCCGTCAGCACTTCCCGAATGTCTCCGTCGAGACCTGGGGTGCTGCGACAATTCACATCGGCCTGAAGAACTGCCTCTCCCGTCGGGAGGGAGGAGCTGCCCGGCGCTGTCCACGCATAGACCCCACCTGCGGCCACAGCGGCAAGCACCGCGCCGATCGCGATCGGCTTGCGCCAGGCGAGGCCGCCCTCGTCGCCGGGTTCCCCGACATCTGACCAACGCGCGTCGGGTCCATCTGCCGGTGCCTGGACCTGTGGTGTTTCGGAATCGCTCGGCGGATCATTGGTCAGCAACCGCGCCTTGGCGTTCTGAAATTCCTCGTCGCTCAGATGTCCCTGCTCGCGCAGCTGCTTGAGCCGTTCGAGCCCGCCGATCCAGTCCGTCACGCGTTTCTCCCCCTCGTCGGCATCAATTATAGGAGGAAAATGGACTCGCCGCGTCGCGAGGAGGGATGCGCGGTGGTGTCGAGCGCATCGCCACGTGCCGCACGCGCAGTCCGGCGCTTGCCGGCGCATCGCTCGCCGTGTAGAACACAACCGGAACAACGTGGGAGGGACAGGATGGCGCGGCTGAACTATGTCGAGCTGCCGGTCGGCGACGTGGCGGGAAGCAGGCGCTTCTATTCGGCGGCGTTCGGCTGGGAATTCACTGATTTCGGGCCGTCCTATGCGGCGACGACGAGCGGCGACGTCGATCTCGGTCTGGAAGGCGACGCGGAGGGGGCGACCGCGGCGCTGCTGCCGGTGATCGAAGTGGCGGATCTCGAAGCGGCGCGCGATCGGGTGGTCGCCGCGGGCGGCGTCGTCACGCGGCCGATCTTCGCCTTTCCGGGCGGGCGCCGCTTTCACTTCAGCGATCCCCAGGGGCACGAAATGGGGGTGTGGACGCCTGCGGCCGGGGAGGGGGCTGCGGCCTAGCCTCCCGCCGCACTGTTCCTCAGCGCTCGGTCAGCCGCGGCAGCAGCTCGACGAAATTGCAGGGCTTGTGGCGGATGTCTAGCTGATCGCGCAGGATGCCGTCCCAGCCGTCCTTCACTGCGCCTGTCGAACCGGGCAGGCAGAAGATATAGGTGCCGCGCGCCACGCCCGCGGTCGCGCGCGACTGGATCGTCGACGTGCCGATCGTGCGATAGCTCAGCCAGCGGAACAGCTCGCCGAAGCCGGGAATCTCCTTGTCCCACACCCGCGCCAGCGCCTCGGGCGTCACGTCGCGTCCGGTCACGCCCGTGCCGCCGGTGGTGAGGATCACTTCCACCTGCGGATCGTCGATCCACGCGTCGAGCGTATCGGCGATCGCCTCGGCATCGTCGCGCACGATCGCCCGATCGGCGAGCGTGTGTCCCGCGCCCGTCAACCGCTCGACCAGCAGGTCGCCCGATCGGTCGTCCTCGGGTCCGCGCGTATCCGAAACCGTCAGCACCGCGATCCGGACCGGCCGGAACGCGGCCTCCGCGTCAGCGGGCACCGGCGACTGCCTGCCCGCCGCCACCGCCGCTCAGCCGCACGCCTTCCTGCCCGGGAAGCCCCGGAAACCGAGGCCACAAGCCCTGCGCCAGCGCCGCGCGGCTCGCCGATCGGCGGCCGTCCTGCCGCTCGTACATCCAGTAGTTGCGCAGCACGATCATCACATAGCCGCGCGTTTCCCAATAGGGGATGGATTCGATGTAGAGGAGCGGATCGCCATTGTCCTTGGTCAGGCTGTTCCATGCCTGCACCGGCGTCGGCCCCGCGTTATAGGCCGCGATCACCTTCGGCAGCAGCCCCTGGGTGAAGGCGGTGTCGCGCAGCTGCTCCAGATAGCTCTGCCCGATCTCCATGTTGATCGACGGATCGGTCAGGTCGGCGCTGGCATAGTCGACGCCGCGGCGGCGGCTTACGTCGATCGCCGCGCCTTCGCGCACCTGCATCAGCCCCATCGCGCCGGCCGCGCTGCGCACTTCGGTGCGGAAGCGCGATTCCTGGAGCGTATGGGCAAAGACCAGCGCGCGATCGACTCGCCAGCCGCCGTCGGGGGTCCAGTTGGGAGCGGGATAGCGCGCCATTTCGACCGGCGGCGCGTCGGCCGGTGCATTGTGCGACAGCCAGAGCTGAGTCGAAGGCAGGTTCAGCCGCCCGGCCAGCCGCGTCAGTGCCCCATGTTCGCCCGCATTGCCGATCCGCGCCTGATGCTTGAGCACTTCCTCGGCCAGCTCGGCCTCGCCGATTTCCATCAGCGCGGCGGCGGTGCGGACGTTGCTGCGCTCCTGCAGCGCGCGCCAGTCGGCGGTCACATACTGCTCGCCCGCCGCGCCGGCTTCCTCGATGCCCAGCGCCTGCCGCGCGAGCAGGCCGTAGAAGGTCTCGTCATATTGCGCCGCGCCGCGCAGCGCCGCGGTCACGTCGCCGGGCCGCTCGCACGCCATGTGCGCGCGCGACAGCCAGTAGAGCCCGGCCGAACGCATCTCGGGATCGCTCGCGCGGCGCGAAACCGCGTCGAACGCGCTCGCCGCGTCGCGGCAATCGCGCTGGCGCCAGGCGGCAAGCCCCTGCACCCAGTCCGCCTGCGCGGCGAACTCTCCCGTGCCGGCCTGCGCCTCGCGGGCCATGCGGCGGGCGTTGGCGTCGTCGCCGGCGGTGTAGTAGATCCAGGCGACCTTCTGCTGCCACTCGGTCCGCGCCTCGGGCGAAAGATCGGCGGCGAAGCGCGCAAGCGTCTGCTCGGCGCCGGCGCCGTCATCCTCGCGGATGAACGGCTGCATCGCCAGGATCACTTCGGTCGCGACCGGATCGGTGCTGATCCCGCGCAGCCGCTGGCGAACCGGCGCGGCGTCATACCAGCGCAGCCGCTGCTCAACGGGCAGGGCCGCCTGAGTCATCGCGCCGCGCAGCGCCGCCAGCCGGCCGATCTGCGCGGCCTGCGGCAGTTCGGGAGCCTCGGCGAGCAGCGCCTGCAGCGGCTCGAGCTCGACGCGGGGCGAATTGGCGGCGGTGTAGAGTTCGGCGCGCGCGATCGCGTGGAGCGGCCCGGGGCGCATTGCCTCCAGCCGCTGCTTCGCCTCCTCCCAGCGCTCGCCGCGGATGGCCGTAAAGATCGCGCGATATTCCTCGCGCTGCGATCCGGAGAGCTGATCGGGAATGCCGTCGCCCTCGCGGCGATCCGGCGCATCGGCGAGTGCGCCGGTAGCGCTGCCAATCTCGGGCAGCGCTCCTGGAGCCTTCTCGGCCTGGGCGGTGGCGGGAAGCGCCATCAAAATGGCGGCGGCTACGAAACTCATACGCACTGGCTGGGTCCCCCGGACAGCAATAACTGAAGATTTTTCCAGGCATCGGCCTTTGCGGCGGGACGCTTCAACAGGAAGCGGGGATGATGGCACGCCGCCGCCCTCACTGTGGCCTGCGAGTGGTTAATAGCATGTAAACTCTTGGTGTCCGAGGCTTGGTTCGTCCCGATCAGAACACGCTCCGTCGCTCGGCCGAGCAGCAGCAGCTTCTGCGGCGCGATCAGCCCGAGGTGATGCAGCGCCAGTTCGCGGAGCCGCGAAACCGCGTCGCCGGGCAGCTGTTCGGTCACCGGGCGGGCGTAGGCCAGCGGCGCCAGATAGACCTGCTCGCGCTCCAGCCCGATCGCCGCGAGCATTCGGTCGAACAACCGCCCCGCCGCGCCGCTCAGCAGCGTGCCCGTCGCCGCGTCCTCGGCCTCGGGCATGTCGACCAGCACCATCAGCGCAGCGTCGGCGGGCCCGCCGGGCGCCACGCGCGGCGTGTGCCATGTCGCCTCGGGCGCGTCGGCCCCCATCCGCCACGCGACGAACGCTTCGAGCGTCTCGGGCAGGGGAGCAGCGGCTTCGGCATTCGCTCCGGCAGTGGCCGCGGCTGCGGCAGGCGAAGGCGCGCGCGCCAGCCAGTCGCGCGGGTCCGCTTCGGTAAGCACGTCGACACCGGCGTCGCGCCACCATTCCAGCGCGCTTGCCGCTGTCGCCTGCCAGTCGCTGTTCGGTTCGACCCCCATACCATCCTTTTGAATCGCGGGTTGACTGCACCGTCAATCTGCCTCCATCCGGGGCAGGACAAGGCGTTGCGCGCGCGCGACGAGCGTGTGCCATAAGCGTCCCGAATGGAGAAAGCGATGAGCGAACGGGAGTCGATGCCCTATGATGTCGTGATCGTCGGCGCGGGCCCTGCGGGCCTCTCCGCCGCGATCCGGCTCAAGCAGCTGGCCGCCGAGGCCGAGGCCGAGCTGTCCGTCTGCGTGCTGGAGAAGGGCTCCGAAGTCGGCGCGCACATCCTGTCGGGTGCGGTGGTCGATCCGCGCGCGCTCGACGAGCTGTTGCCGACGTGGCGCGAAGACGGCTGCCCGATGGCGCAGGTTCCGGTTACCGAGAACCACCACTGGATCCTGTCGAAGACGGGCAAGTCCGAATTCCCGCATCTGCTGATGCCGCCCTTCATGAACAACAAGGGCACCTACACCGGCTCGCTCGGCAATCTCTGCCGCTGGCTTGCCGACAAGGCGCAGGAGATGGGAGTCGAGGTGTTCCCCGGCTTCGCGGCGGCCGAGGTGCTGTTCAACGACGACGGCTCGGTGAAGGGTGTCGCCACCGGCGACATGGGGGTGGCGCGCGACGGCACGCACAAGCCGGAATATACGCCGGGGATCGAGATCCATGCGAAATACACCTTCCTGGCGGAAGGCGTGCGCGGCCATCTCTCGAAAGAGCTGATCCGCATGTTCGATCTGCGCAAGGATTCGCAGCCGCAGGTCTATGGCATCGGCATCAAGGAATTGTGGGACATCGATCCCGACAAGCATGTGCCGGGCCGAGTGATCCACACCCAGGGCTGGCCGCTTACCGAGGATTCGAACGGCGGCGGCTTTCTCTATCATCAGGCCGACGGGCAGGTCGCGCTCGGCTTCGTCGTCTGGCTCAATTATAAGAACCCGTATCTGCGCCCGTTCGAGGAGATGCAGCGCTGGAAGACGCATCCGGCGATCGCCGAGGTGCTGGAGGGCGGCAAGCGCGTCTCCTACGGCGCGCGCGCGATCAACGACGGCGGCTGGCAGTCGGTGCCTAAGCTCACCTTCCCCGGCGGCGCGCTGATCGGCTGCTCGGCGGGCTTCGTGAACGTGCCGCGGATCAAGGGCACGCACACCGCGATGAAGACCGGCATGATGGCCGCCGAAGCGGCGTTCGACGCGATCCGCGCCGGCCGCGAGCATGACGAGCTTTCCGCCTATGGCACCGCCTATGAATCGAGCTGGGTCTATTCGGAGCTGAAGGGCGTCCGCAACGTCGTCCCGCTCGTCAAGAAATATGGCGACACCTGGGGCACGATGCTCGCGGGCGTCAACATGTGGTCCGAGCATCTCGGGCTGCGCATGCCCTATACGATGAAGCACAAGCCCGATCACGAGAGCCTGGTCCGCAAGGATCTGGCGACGCCGATCGATTATCCCAAGCCCGATGGCGTGCTCACCTTCGATCGCCTCTCGTCGGTGTTCGTGTCGAACACCAATCACGAGGAGGACCAGCCGGTCCATCTCACGCTGCACGATCCCAGCATCCCGATCGGCTTCAACCTTCCGGTCTATGACGAACCGGCGCAGCGCTACTGCCCGGCGGGGGTCTATGAAGTCGTCGGGCTTGAAGAGGGCGAACCGCGGTTCCAGATCAACGCCCAGAACTGCGTGCACTGCAAGACGTGCGACATCAAGGACCCTACCCAAAACATCAACTGGGTGGTTCCCGAAGGCGGCGGAGGCCCGAATTATCCGAACATGTAGGGACGTGCTGATCGCGGGCGTGGCGCTTGTAGCGCTCGCGCCCGCCGCGCAGGCCCAGCAGGGGCAGGCGGCCGATTATGTCCGCGCCCGCGCCGCCGACGCCGATGGCGCCGCTCGTGCCGCCGCCGCCGGCTATGCCAGGGCGCTCGATGCCGCGCCCGATGACGAGATGGTCGCGGTGCGCGCCTATCGCCAGGCGCTTGAGGTCGGCGACTTCGCGCTCGCTGCCCGCGCCGCCGCGGTGCTCTCGCGCGCCGAAATGGCCGCGCCCGATCTGCCGCTCTTCCGTCTCGCCACGGCTCTGGAGGCCGGCGATCTCGCGGCCGCGCAAGTCGAAGTCGATGCGATGGCCGCCGGGCCGCTCGATTTTCTCGCGCCGGCGCTTGCCGGATGGCTGGCGCTGGAGCGCGGCGAGGATCCGCTCGCGCCGCTCGATGCGCCCGCCAACAATCTGCTCGCGCGCCGCTATATCGCCGAGCATCGCGCGCTGCTGCTGATCGCGAGCGGCCGCACCGGGGAGGGAGTGGCAGCCGTCCGCACGCTGCTCGCGGGCGGCCAGGAAGCGCAGGATCTGCGCATCGACGCCGCTCGCCTGCTCGCCTTGCGCGGCGATCGCCGCGAGGCGCGTGCGCTGCTCTCCGGCGGCGGGCCCGAATTTGCCGCGCTGCGCCGCGAGCTCGGCCGCGGCACGCCTTCCGGCGCGCAGTTCGGTGCCGCGCGCCTGTTTCTCCGCCTCGCCGCCGATCTTGCGCGCGAGGATACCATACCGCTCTCGGTCGTGCTCACGCGCATGGCGCTGCGGCTCGATCCCGCCGACGATCGCGCGCGGCTCTATCTCGGCGATGCGCTGTCGCGGGCCGGCTCGGATGCCCTTGCGCACGAGGTGCTCGGCGAGATCGCGCAGGACAGCCCCTATGCCGATGACGCGCAGCTCGTCCGCTTGAGCGCACTCTCGCGCGCCGGCCGCACCGACGAAGCGCTCGCCCGCGCCCGGCAGATCGCCGAGCGGCGCGGCGCCAGCAGCGAGGATGCGCAGAGCTATGGCGATCTCCTCGCCGCCGAGGAACAGCATGACGCCGCCGCCCGCGCCTATGCTCTCGCGATCGAGCGCGCAGGGGCCGATGCGAGCTGGCTGCTCTATTATCGCCACGGCGCCGCGCTGGAAAATGCCGGCCGCTGGAGCGAGGCGCTGCCCGCGCTGCGCCGCGCGGTCGCGCTCGGTCCGGACCAGCCGGTCGCCCTCAACATGCTCGGCTATGCGCAGGTCGAGCGCGGCGAGAATGTCGAGGAAGCAGTCGCG
Source organism: Sphingosinithalassobacter sp. LHW66-3 (assembly GCF_050703275.1). Classification (GTDB taxonomy): domain Bacteria; phylum Pseudomonadota; class Alphaproteobacteria; order Sphingomonadales; family Sphingomonadaceae; genus Sphingomonas. Next base: position 733,265 of record NZ_CP193482.1, on the reverse strand, counting down.
ATGCTCGAGCGCGCCAACGAATTGCGGCCCGACGATCCGGGCATCACCGATTCGCTGGGCTGGGCCTATTATCGCACCGGCGCCTATGAACGCGCCGTGCCGCTGCTCGAACAGGCGGCGCGCGGTGCGCCGGCGGACAGCCTCATCAACGAGCATCTCGGCGACGCCTATTGGCGAGTCGATCGGCGCTACGAGGCGCGCTACGCTTGGCGCGCCGCCGCCGTCTATGCCGATGCCGAGGATGCCGCGCGGCTCGAGCGCAAGCTGCGCCGGGGACTGAACGGCTCCGACGCTGCCGCAAATTGACGCCATGATCGTCGAACCCGCGCGCGCCAAGCTCAACCTGGCGCTCCACGTCCGCCGCCGCCGCGCCGACGGCTATCACGAACTCGAAACGCTGTTCGCCTTCGTTGCGCTCGGCGACGAGGTGCGGCTCGGCGGCGAAGGCGAGGGGCTTCGTGTCACCGGCCCCTTCGCCCCCGCGCTTGGCGATACCGCCGACAATCTCGTCACGCGTGCCGCCGTCGCTTTCGCCTCGCGCTTCGGGCTCGACACTATTCCGCCGATCGAACTGGTGAAGCACCTGCCCGTCGCCTCGGGCATCGGCGGCGGTTCGGCGGACGCGGCGGCGACATTGCGCGCGCTCGCCCGCCACTGCGGCCATGCGCCCGACGATCCGGCGCTCTTCGAAATCGCCGCTGCGCTCGGATCGGACGTGCCCGCCTGTCTGCTCGGGCGCACGGCGCTGGGGCGCGGACGCGGCGAGGCGCTCGAGCCGCTTGCGGGCCTCCCGCCGCGCGCCGTGCTGCTGGTCAACCCGGGCGTCGCCGTCTCGACTGCCGAGGTGTTTCGCCGCTGGGACGGAATCGATCGCGGCCCGCTTCCCGACGGAGAGGCGCTCGAAGCGGCGCAATGCGGCCGCAATGACCTCGAAGCGCCTGCCTGCGCCGTCGCCCCCGTGATCGCCGACGTGCTCGGCCGGCTCGCCGAACAGCCCGGTGCGCTTCTCGTCCGCATGTCGGGCTCGGGAGCGACCTGCTTCGCGCTTTACGAAAGCGCCGATGCCTGCGCCGCCGCCGCCGCCGCGATCCGCGCCGCCCGGCCGCGCTGGTGGTGCGCCGAGACGACTCTCGCCTAGCCGCGTCTTTACCATTGCGCGAAACTTCCCGTTCGCCTTCCGGGGCTAGTCTGTGCACCAGCGGATCGAGCGCCGGGAGCGGGACGTCCGTCGGTGGCCCCCGCCTTCGGGCGGGCGCCACCCCGTGACAAGCGCCGCCATCCCCGGCACAGCATCCGCATGATCGAAACCACGCGCGAAGGGCCGCTCGCCCTTGTCACGCTCCACCGGCCCGATGCGCGCAATGCGCTGTCGATCGCCGGCTGGGAATCGCTTGCCGCTGCCGTGCGCGAGATCGCGGCGAGCGACGCTCGCGTCGTCCTGCTGCGTTCGGCGGTTCCGCTGGTCTTCACTGCCGGCGCCGATCTCGGCGAGTTCGAGCTGCTCCGCCAGCGCCCGATCGTCCGTACGCGTTTCCGCATCGCCATGCGTGATGCGATCGATGGCCTCGCCGCGCTCCCCATTCCGGTGATCGCAGCGATCGACGGCGGCTGCTACGGCGCGGGCGTGGCGCTGGCGCTCGCCTGTGACCTGCGCGTCGCCGGCGCGGGCGCGCAATTCGCGGTGACGCCCGCCAAGCTCGGCCTCGGCTACCCGCGCGAAGATGTCGCCCGGCTCGTGGCGCAGGTGGGGAAAGGGCAGGCGGCGCGACTGCTCTATTCGGCCGAGATCCTCGAAGCGCCCGAAGCCGCGGCGATCGGCCTCGCCGAAATCGCCACCGAGGAGGCCGAGCCGCTCGCACGCGTCTTCGCCGATCGCATCGCCGCCAATGCGCCGGTGGCGATCCGCCTGCTCAAGCGCGCGCTCGCCGATCCCGCCGATGAAGCGCTCGACGATGCGTTCGAGGCGCGCTTCGGCAGCGACGAATTCGCCGAGGGGCTCGATTCCTTCCGCAACCGCCGCCGGCCGCGCTTCGCATGACCGCGGCCGAAGTGCTCGAAGGCGCCGTGCGCGACCTGCTGCTGCTCTGCGACCATGCCTCGGCGGAAACAGTCCCCGATATCCCGATCGCGCCCGATCTGCTCGCCCGACACATCGGCGTCGATATCGGCGCTGGCGCCGTCACGCGCCTGCTCGCGCACCGGCTCGGCGCGCCGGCGGTTCTCGCCACCATTTCGCGCCTCGTGATCGACCTCCACCGCGAGCCCGATCACTCGAAGCTGGTGCCCGAGGAAAGCGACGGTCATGCGATCCCGGCGAATGTCGGCGCCGATCGCTTCGCCCGCATCGCGCGCTTCCACGCGCCCTATCATCGTGCGATCGCCGCGCGGATTCGCGCCGTCCGCCCGAAGCTGATCCTCGCGATCCACAGCTTCACGCCGCAGCTCGAAGCAGGCGGCACCCAGCGGCCGTGGGAAATCGGCGTGCTCTACAATCGCGATTCGCGTGCCGCGCGCCCGGCGCTCGACTGGCTGCACGGCCAGGGGTTCACCGTCGGCGACAACGAACCCTATTCGGGGCGTCAGTTCAACGCGACGCTCAACCGTCATGCCGAGGCGCAGGGCATCCCTTCGATCGCGATCGAAATCCGCAACGATCTGATCGCCGACGATACCGGCGCCGAACGCTGGAGCGCGGTGCTCGCCGAGCTTGCGACACATCTTCTGCGTAATAGTCTTGCGTCGGAGGCGTCATCCGCGACATAGGCTGTCGCGCCATGACCAATCGCTTCGACAAATCCCGCCTTCCGAGCCGCCACGTCTCCGTCGGACCCGAGCGCGCCCCGCATCGCAGCTATTATTACGCCATGGGCATCGACGAGGCGGACATCGCCAAGCCCTTCGTCGCGCTGGCGAGCGCCGGCAACGACAGCGCGCCCTGCAACACCACGCTCGATGCCCAAGCGAACGCCGCCCGCGAAGGCGTGATCCAGAACGGCGGCATGCCCCGGCGGTTCAACACGATCACCGTCACCGACGGGATCGCGATGGGGCATCAGGGGATGAAATCCTCGCTCGTCAGCCGCGAAGTGATCGCCGATTCGGTCGAACTGTCGGTGCGCGGTCATTGCTACGACGCGCTGGTCGGTTTCGCCGGATGCGACAAGTCGCTGCCCGGGATGATGATGGCGATGCTGCGGCTCAATATCCCGTCTATCTTCGTCTATGGCGGATCGATCCTCCCGGGCCGCTATCGCGGCAAGGACGTCACCGTCGTCGACGTGTTCGAAGTCGTCGGCCGCTATGCCGCCGGGACCTGTCCGCTGTCCGAAGTCCATGAGCTCGAAAAGGTCGCTTGTCCCGGACATGGCGCGTGCGGTGGTCAGTTTACTGCAAATACCATGGCCTGCGTCGGAGAGGCGATCGGATTGTCCCTGCCAAACAGCAACATGGTGCCCGCTCCTTATACTACGCGTGAACAGATCGCAGTCGCCGCGGGCGCGCAGGTGATGGAGCTGGTCGAGCGCAATCTGCGCCCGCGCGACATCTGCACCCGCGCGGCCTTCGTCAACGCCGCGCGCGTCGTCGCCGCCACCGGCGGCTCGACCAACGCCGCGCTCCACCTGCCGGCGATGGCCAGCGAGGCGGGTATCGAATTCGACTTGTTCGATGTTGCAGAGGCTTTCAAATCAACGCCTTACATCGCCGACCTCAAGCCCGGTGGCACCTATGTCGCCAAGGACATGCATGAAGCCGGCGGCGTCTACATGCTGATGAAGACGATGCTGGCGGGCGGCTTCCTCGACGGCGAGTGCATGACCGTCACTGGCAAGACGCTGGGCGAGAACATCGATCAGGTGACGTGGAACCCCGATCAGAAGGTGATCCACGATGTCCGCACCCCGCTGTCGCCCACCGGCGGTGTGGTCGGCCTGCGCGGCACGCTGGCGCCCGACGGGGCCATCGTGAAGGTGGCGGGGATGCACCGGCTCCAGTTCGAAGGGCCTGCCCGGGTGTTCGATTGCGAGGAGGATGCGTTCGCGGCGGTCGAGCAGCGGCGGATCGTCGAGGGCGAAGTCGTTGTCATTCGCTACGAGGGGCCTCGGGGCGGTCCCGGCATGCGCGAGATGCTGTCGACCACCGCCGCACTCTATGGCCTCGGCATGGGTGAGAAGGTTGCGCTCATCACCGACGGCCGCTTCTCCGGCGCTACGCGCGGATTCTGCATCGGCCATGTCGGGCCCGAGGCAGCCGAAGGCGGCCCGATCGCGTTGGTCGAGGATGGCGATATCATCCGCATCGATGCCGAAGCCGGGACGATCGACCTCGACCTGCCCGACGACGTGCTCGCGCAGCGCCGCGCCGCCTGGCGCCCGCGCGTCAACGACTATCAGGCAGGCGCCCTGTGGCGCTATTCGCAAACGGTCGGCCCGGCCTATAGGGGGGCGGTCACGCACCCGGGAGCCAGCGCCGAAACCCATGTCTACGCGGATATCTGACCGACTGGATTCCACGCTTTCGTCATCATTGGCCGGGGCGGCCCGCCGGGGCGCGGGCGCGGCGGCGCATCCGCTCCGCGCCGGCGTTCTGCTGGGCGCCATCCTGCTGGCCGGCTGCGAAGTGCCGCTGCCCGACAAGGCGGCGCAGGCCGCGGCGAAAGAACATCGTGCCGCCATGGCGTCGGACGAGGGCAGGATCGTCTGTTCGCCGCCCGGCACGAGCGGATTCGCCCCGGTCTGCACGGTGGACCGGGTGCAGTCGCAGGACGGACTTTTTCTCACGCTGCGGCACCCCGATGGCGGCTTCCGCCGGCTGCTCGTGACTCGCGACGGCCGCGGCGTCGTCGCCGCCGATGGTGCCGAGCCTGCGCTGGTGATCCCGCGCAGCGAGACCGAGATCGAAGTCGCGCTCGGCGGCGCCCGTTATCGGCTTCCCGCCACTGTGAACTCCAGGGCGCTGCCATGATGCGGATTCCGTCCGGCGCTCCGATCCTGACTGCCGCGGCGATGGTCGCCGCCGAACAGGCGGTGTTCGCGTCGGGCGTGTCGCAGGAAGCGCTGATGGAGCGTGCCGGTGCCGCCGTCGCGCGCGAGGCGGCGCGCTTCGCCGTCGGTCGCCATGTGCTCGTCCTCGCCGGCCCCGGCAACAACGGCGGGGACGCCTATGTCGTCGCGCGGCATCTCGCCGAGGCCGGCTGCGACGTCGAGGTTGCCGCGCTCGGAGCCCCGAAGGCGGGCGCCGCAGCCGCGATGCGCGCACGCTGGGCCGGGCCGACGGTGGCCTTGATCGACGCCCGGCCGCGCCGGTTGCTTATCGACGGGCTGTTCGGCACCGGCATGACACGTCCGCTCGACGAGGACGTCGCCGAAGCGCTCGCACGTCTCGTCGCCGCTGCCGATTTCGCGCTCGCGATCGACGTGCCGAGCGGTCTCGATACCGACAGCGGCGCTACGCTCGGCGCACCGCGCGGAATCGGCGCCACCGTGGCACTCGGCGCGCTCAAGCCAGCGCATCTGCTCGGCGACGGGCTCGAACGCTGCGGCCATCTCTTTCTTGCCGATATCGGCGTTCCCGTTGCCGGCGACTGGCGCACGGCCGCGCGGCCGCGCATCGCGCCGCCGGCAGTGCACGCGCACAAATATACGCGCGGGCTGGTCGTCGTGCTCGAAGGCGCGATGCCCGGCGCCGCCCGGCTCGCGGCGCGTGCGGCGCTCGCGGGTGGGGCGGGCTATTGCATCCTGACGGGAAAGCAGGTGGAGCAGGGTGGCCCCGACGCGCTCGTCCGCCGCACCGTCTCGAACGTCGAGGAGCTGCGCGCCCTCCTCGACGATGATCGCATCGCCGCGCTCGTCGCCGGGCCCGGCCTGGGGCGCGACTCATGGGCCCGCACGCTGCTGGCGGAGGCGCTACGTTCCCCGCACCCGCTGGTGCTCGACGGCGATGCGCTCACCCTGGTTGGCAGCGACGGTCTCGATGCGGTGCGCGAACGAGCAGCGCGGCTCTGGCTCACGCCGCACACGGGCGAGTTCGATCGGCTGTTCGGCTCGGGGGAGGGCAGCAAGATCGAGCGGACGCTCGCGGCCGCCCGCGATACTGGCGCGACGATCCTCCACAAGGGCGGCGACACGGTCGTCGCCACGCCGCAGGGGCAGGTGCGGGTGCTCGCCGGAGCCTCTTCCTGGCTGTCCACCGCCGGCACCGGTGACGTCCTCGCCGGGCTGCTTGCCGCGTGGCTGCCGCACGGCCATGACGCCGCGGCCGAGGCGGCGGTCTGGCTTCACGGCCGCGCCGCCCAACGCGCCGGCCCCGCCTTTCACGCCGACACGCTCATCCCCCATATCCCGGAAGCGATCGCCGAATGCCTGTGAACGACGCCGCGCCCGAGGCTGGAGACATCGTCCGCGTCGCGGCGCGCGGCGACGGCGTGACGCGCGACGGACGCCATGTGCCGCTCGCCGCGCCGGGCGACCGGCTGCGCGCCGACGGCAGCGTTCAGCCGGGTCCGCACCATCGCGCGCCGCCCTGCCGCCATTTCCCCGACTGCGGCGGCTGTCAGCTCCAGCATCTCGACGATGCGAGCTGGAGCGACTTCATCGTCGACAGGATCGCCGGAGCGCTCGCCCAGCACGGCCTCTCGGCTCCGATCCGCACGCCGCAGCTCTCGCCCCCGAACACGCGCCGCCGCGCCACGCTCCATGCCGAGCGGCGCGGCCGTCAGGTCCATCTCGGCTTTACCGAGCAGGGCAGCCACCGTCTCATCGACATTGCCGAATGCCATGTCCTCGCGCCCGAGCTGTTCGCGCTGATCGCGCCGCTGCGGGGGCTGCTCGCGGCGATGCTGCCCGCATCGGGCCGTTCCGACGTTCACCTCGCCTGCACCGATCAGGGCGTCGACGTGCGCATCGGCCGAATCGCTGACGACAGCCTCGCCGCCGCCGAAGCGATCACTGCCTTCGCCTATCGCCACGGCCTCGCCCGGCTCGCGATCGACGACGGCTATGGCGCGCAGCCGCGCTGGGAGCCCGAGCCGGTTACGGTGACGCTCGGCGGCGTGCCGGTGCCGTTCCCCGGCGGTTCTTTCCTTCAGGCGACGGCGGAGGGCGAGGCGGCGCTGGTCGCTGCGGTGCGCGAAGCCGTAAGGGAAGCGAGCAAGATCGCCGATCTCTTCGCGGGTCTCGGCACCTTCGCCTTGGCCTTCCCAGAAGCGCGCGTCTATGCGGCCGAAGGCGCGCGCGAGCCGATCCTCGCGCTCAAGTCCGCCGCCGCAGGCGCGCGCCGCCAGCTCTTCGCCGATCATCGCGACCTGTTCCGCCGCCCTGTCGCGCCGAAGGACCTCGACCATTTCGATGCGGTGGTCCTCGATCCGCCGCGTGCCGGCGCCAAGGAGCAGATAGCCGAAATCGCCGCGTCGGCAGTTCCCATCGTCGCCTATGTTTCGTGCAATCCCAGCACCTTCGCGCGCGACGCCGAGACTCTGTGCAAGGGCGGCTATCGGCTCGAGTGGATCCAGCCCGTCGGCCAGTTCCGCTGGTCGACTCACGTCGAGCTGGCGGCGCAGTTCAGTCGGTAAGACTGTCTCCGGGATACACTGCCCGCACGAAGAACAGCCCGTCCGGCGGCGCGTTCAGCCCCAGCGCGGCGCGGTCCTTCGCCTCCAGCGCCGCGCGCATGTCCTCGGGCGTCCATTGCCCTTGCCCCACCAGCACCAGGCACCCGACCATCGAGCGCACCTGATGATGCAGGAACGAGCGCGCGGCCGCCGCCACGAACACGCGGTCCCCCGCGCGTGTCACTTCCAGCCGATCGAGCGTCTTTTCGGGGCTCTGCGCCTGGCAATGCGCCGATCGGAAGGTGGTGAAGTCATGGCGTCCCACCAGCACCGCTGCGGCTTCCTGCATCGCCGCCACGTCGAGCGGCCGCGCCACCTGCCACGCCAGCCCCTTCTCCCAGGTCAGCGGCGCGCGTCGATTGACGATCCGATACTCATACGCACGGCCGACACACGAAAAGCGCGCGTGCCAGTCGTCCGCCACCGCCTCGCACGCCAGTACCGCCACCGGATCGGGCCGCAGTCGTGCATTGAGCGCTTCCATCAGCCGGAACGCCGCGATCGGCTTGGCGATGTCGAGATGCGCGCGCATCGCCAGTGCATGGACGCCGGCATCGGTGCGCCCCGCGCCGTGCACCACGGCCCGCTCGCCAGTGACGGCGAAGGCAGCCGCCTCGATCGCCGCCTGCACGCTCGGCCCATGATCCTGCCGCTGCCAGCCCAGGAACGGCCGCCCGTCGAATTCGATCGTCAGCGCGAAGCGGGTCACGCCAGCACGCTGCCCGGCGGGATCGCGAAGCCGCGCAGCAGCTCGCCGGCCTGCATCACGCCGCGTCCGGCGCGCTGCACCGTCACCGGGCGGATCGCGCCACAGCCGCAGGCGATCGTCAGTGCATCGTCGAGCACGGTGCCAGGCGCGCCGTTGCCCTCGACCACTTCCGCCGCATGCACGCGCACGCGCTCGCCTGCGAATTCGAAATACGCGCCCGGCGCCGGATTGAACGCGCGCACCTGCCGCTCGACCGCATCGGCGCGCTGCGCGAAGTCGAGCCGCGCCTCGGCCTTGGCGATCTTGGGCGCATGGGTGACGCCGTGCTCGGGCTGCGGCACCGGCGGATGCGCGCCGGGGTCTGCGAGTACCGTCACCATCAGCCGCGCGCCCGTCGCCGCCAGTTCCTCGGTCAGTTCGCCTGCCGTCTTGGCGTCGATCGGCGTGCGCGCCTCCAGCCGCACCGGCCCGGTGTCGAGTCCCGCCTCCATCTGCATGATGCCGACTCCGGTTTCGGCATCGCCCGCCAGGATCGCGCGCTGGATCGGCGCCGCCCCGCGCCAGCGCGGCAGCAGCGAGGCGTGAATGTTGAGGCACCCCAGCCGCGGCGCGTCGAGCACCGCGCGCGGCAGGATCAGGCCATAGGCGGCGACCACCGCCGCATCGGCGTGGAGCGCGGCGAACGCCGCCTGCGCCTCGGCATCCTTCAGCGACACCGGCGTGCGCGTCGCTATCCCCAGCGCCTCGGCGCGCGCCTGCACCGGCGAGGGAGTCAGCGCCTTGCCGCGTCCCGCGCGCCGCGGCGGCTGGCTGTATGCCGTAACGATCTCGTGCCCGGCCTCGACCAGCGCGTCGAGTACCGGCACGGCAAAGCCGGGCGTTCCCATGAAGACGATTTTCATGGCGCGTGCCTATGCGGCGGAAGGGAGGGTTCGCAACCCGGCATCGCTTCGTGGTCAATTCCCTTCGCCGCGCGAAACTCCTATCTCCCGGCCATGGCCTCTCCCGAAATCGACGCGCTCACCCAGGCGCTTTCCCGACTGCCCGGCCTCGGCCCCCGCTCGGCGCGCCGCGCGGTGCTGCACTTGCTCAAGAAGCGCGAAACGGCGCTCGAGCCGCTGCTCGCCGCGCTGGGGGCGGTTTCGGAAAAGCTCGCCACCTGTTCGATCTGCGGCAATGTCGACACCACCGATCCCTGCGGCATCTGCGCCGATCCGCGGCGCGAGGGGCGGGCGCTCTGCGTGGTCGAGGAAGTCGCCGATCTCTGGGCGCTCGATCGCTCGCGGCTGTTCCCGGGCAAGTTCCATGTGCTCGGCGGCCGGCTCTCGGCGCTCGACGGCGTGCGGCCCGAGGATCTCGCGATCGACGGCCTCGTCCGCCGCATCGCGCAGGGCGGAATCGACGAAGTCGTCCTCGCGATGAACGCCACGCTGGAGGGGCAGACCACCGCGCATTACATCGCCGAGCGGATCGAAACCTACCCCGTACGCGTCACGCAACTCGCCCATGGCCTGCCGGTGGGGGGCGAGCTCGACTATCTCGACGAAGGCACGCTCGCCCAGGCGCTCCGCGCGCGCCGCCCGGTCGCCTGAGGCAAGGCGCGGCCCTGCCTGGAGCGGAGCGGAACCTCGTCCGTCCCGAGCGAAGGCGAGGGACGTGCCGCACACGTAACGCCATCTGGACTCGACCGCGCCCGCCTCGCCGCCTTGCAGGCGGCACCGATTGATTCGCCGCGACTAAGTCCCTAAATCGCGGGCATGGCGATCCTACCCATCCTCGAAGTGCCCGATCCCCGTCTGAAGACCGTCTCGACTCCCGTCGAAACGGTGGACGACGATGTCCGCAAGCTGATCGACGACATGTTCGATACGATGTACGCCGCGCCCGGCATCGGCCTCGCCGCGATTCAGGTGGGCGTGCCCAAGCGGATCGTCGTGATGGATCTGCAGGAGGAAGAGGACGAGGAAGGCAAGCCGATCCGCGATCCGCGCGTTTTCATCAATCCCGAGATTCTCGATCCCGCCGAAGAGATGTCGACCTATACCGAGGGCTGCCTCTCGGTCCCCGATCAGTTCGCCGACGTCGATCGTCCCGCCCGCTGCCGCGTGAAATGGCTCGATGCGCAGGGCGAAGCGCATGACGAGATCTTCGAAGGCCTGCTCGCCACCTGCATCCAGCACGAGATGGACCATCTCGAAGGCATTGTCTTCATCGACCATCTCTCGCGGTTGAAGCGCCAGATGATCCTGAAAAAGCTCGAAAAGGCCCGCAAGGCCGCGGCTTGAGCCGAAGGGCCGGCCGTCGGTCCCGACACCGGCCCTCCATTTCCGGTCAGAACGTCTCCAGCGCGGCCTTGCAGTCGCGGGCGCATTCGCGGCACATCTGCGCGCAGCGGCGGCAATGGTCGTTGTCGTGCTTCTCGCACTCCGCCGCGCAGGTCTCGCACGCCTGGATACAGAGGCGCAGCGTCGCCTGGATGAGTTCCTCGTTGCTCGCTGTCCGCCGAGTCGCGATCCTGTAGGTCGCGGTGCAGACGTCCGAACAGTCGAGGCAGAGGCGGATGCACCGCCGCATGTCCATTTCCTCGGCCATGCACGCATCGGCACAGCTGTTGCAGATGGCTGCGCAGAACATCGCGTGGCGTACCGCCGTCGCTAGCGGTTCGTTCAGATTGCCCGCCACATCGGGATGGGCCTTGATCATCTCTGCGATCGACATCGCTTTCTCTCCTTGCTCAGGGGTCTGTCGCGCTCCCAACGGAGGCGTTCCGAGGCGAGTTCCGGCGTGTGCGCAGAAAGGGCTGTCCTACACGCGTCGTTCCAGCTATGTTCCCGTTATCCTGTGCTCTCTCGCGCGGGCGCGCGCAGGGGCGCGTCCGCGCGCGGAGGTGCGACCTTAGTGAAACCTTCGGGAGATTTGCGTGGGTTTTGAAACCGTCCTGATCGTCGCCGGCGCGCTGCTGCTCGGCCTTGCGCTCGGCTGGTTCCTCGGCAGCCGCGGCGAAGCGAAGATGCGGGTCGAGCGCGACAAATGGGAAGGCGAGTTCCGCGCCGCCGCCGCCGATCTGGGCCGCGCGCAGACCGACCTCGCGACGCTCAAGGCGGAAACGACCGGCATGGAGGCGCGCTTTGCCGAACTCGCCACGCGCGTGCTCGGCGAAGCGCAGAAGAATTTCCTCGAGCGTGCCGATCAGCGGTTCAACCAGGCGGGCGAGAAGAGCGAGGAAAAGCTCAAGGCGCTGCTCGATCCGGTGCGCGAGACGCTCAAGCGCTACGAGGATGGACTGACTCGCGTCGAGAAGGAGCGCGAGGGCAGCTATCGCGAGCTGCGCGAAGCCGTGAAGACGCTTCATCTCGGTCACACCCAGGTCCGCGACGAGACCGCGCGGCTGGTCAATGCGCTCCGTTCGAGCCCCAAGGCGCGCGGGCGCTGGGGCGAGCAGAGCCTCAAGAACGTCCTCGAACATGCCGGGCTCAGCGCGCATGTCGATTTCCGCACCGAAGTGTCCGTCGATACCGAGGACGGGCGTTTGCGTCCCGATGTCGTCGTCAACCTGCCCGGCGGGCGCAAGCTCATCATCGACGCCAAATGCTCGCTCAACGCCTATCTCGACGCCAGCGAGGAAGTCGATGACGAGGCGCGCCGCGCACATCTCAAGGCGCATGCCGGCGCGATCCGCAACCATGCCCAGCAGCTCGGCTCGAAAAGCTATTGGGAACGGTTCGGCGACGCGGCCGACTATGTGATCCTCTACATTCCCGGCGAGCATTTCCTCACCGCTGCGCTCGAGCAGGACGAGGCGCTGTGGGAATGGGCGTTCGAGCGCAAGGTGCTGCTCGCCACGCCGACCAATCTGGTCGCGATCGCGCGCACCGTCGCCAGCGTCTGGCGGCAGGAGAAGATCGCCGAGCAGGCCGCCGAGATCGCCGCGCTCGGCAAGGAGCTGCATTCGCGGCTGGCGACGATGGGCGGCCACGTCACCAAGCTCGGCCGCAATCTCGAACTCGCTGGCAACGCCTATAACGCGATGGTCGGCAGCCTGGAGAGCCAGGTCTTCACTCAGGCCCAGCGGTTCGAGGCGCTGGAAGTCGCGACCGGCGCCAAGCGGATCGAGGCGCTGCCGGTCGTCGAAACCACGCCGCGCCCGCTGACGAAGCTCGCCCCCGCCGGTGACGGCGACGACGCTTCGCGGGCCGCTGAATAGCGATCAGCGGCGCGGGCGCGGGGCAGGGGCCTCGGGCGCCAGCACGATCCGGCGTCCGTCGCGCGCGGTCATCACCAGCTTTTCGGCGCGGTTGGTGGTGACGCTCAGCGACTGGCCCAGGATCTCGACGATCGCGGCTTCCTGCCGCATCGCCGGGCCGGGGCAGGCCATCCGGGTCTGGTTCAGCCGGCCGATGTTCAGCCGGCCGCCGTCGAAGCGGAAGCTGCCCGAAAGCCGGTTGCAGCCGCCGGTGCCGGTGACGCGGCCCTGCTCGAAGCGCAGCGTCGCCTCGGGTCCGCGCAGCGGCCGGCCGTCGATCGCTTCGACGCGCCACGTGCCGTCGATGATCGCCGAGCGGTCGTGCCCGGCGCGCGGCGTCCCGCCGCAGCCGCGCCAGTTCGTCCGGCCGGTGCGCACCGTCACCGTGTCGGGATAGCGCCGGTCGCTCATTCCGTCGTTGCAGGGGATGTGGGTGATGTCGACGGTGATCTGCGGCGTCTCGTAGCGGGTGCCGTTGATCCCGATGATCGGTCGCGGCTTGGCGACCGTCACCGGGCGCCGGCCCGGCGCATCGAACCGCATCGTCCGCGTGTCGATCGTCACCGACCAGAACGGCTCGGTGCCCAGTGCCCGATAGCCGTCGCCGCGCCGCTCCTGGGCATGCGCCGAAACGGCTGCGGTGCAGGCCAGCGCGGCGGCGGCGATCGTCAACATGGTACGCATCACGGTGTCTCCCTTCGAGCCACGGGTCGCACCGCCCGGCTGAACGCCGGCTTGCCGGATCAGCGTCGCCGCTGGTTCAGCACCTCATAGGCCATCACTGCGGTAGCGACCGCGGCGTTCAGGCTGTCGGCCTTGCCGAGCATCGGGATCTTGACCAGCAGGTCGCATGCCGCTGCCATTGCGTCCGGCATGCCCTGCGCCTCGTTGCCGGTCAGCAGGAAGGTGGGGGCTTCGTAGCGCGGCGCCTGATAGTCGAATTCGGTATCGAGGCTCAGGCCGACGAGTTGCCCCGGCCCGGAGCGCAGCCACGCCTCGAACGCCGCCCATTCGGTACGGGCGACCGGCACGGTGAACAGCGCGCCCATGCTGGCCCGCACCGCCTCGACCGAAAAGGGATCGACACATTCGCCGATCAGGATCAGCCCGCCGGCGCCCACTGCGTCCGCGGTCCGCAGGATCGTCCCGAGGTTGCCCGGATCGCGCAGCCGCTCGGCGACCAGCCAGATCGGTGCCCGATCCCGGTCGAGCTGGTCGAGCGCCACCGCGAACTCGGCATAGACGCCGACGACCGCGCCCGGATTGTCCTTGCCCGAGAGCTTGGAAAGGATGTCGGCCGTCGTCTCGATTGCCTCGCCGCCCGCCGCCTCGGTCGCCTCGACCAGCGCCGTCACCAGCGGGTGGCCCGCCATGTCGCCGGCGTAGAAGAGATGCTCGGGCAGCCGGCCGGCTTCGCGCGCTTCGGTCAGGATGCGCAGCCCTTCGGCCAGGAACTGCCTGGCGTCGCGCCGGTGCCGCTTCTCGCGCAGCTGGCGGACATGCTTGACCAGCGGATTGGAAAAGGCGGTTATGCTGCGCGGCATCGGAAGTGCCTCTTGGCCGGGTGCCGCCGCCGCCGCAAGGGGGCCGTCGCGCCGGCTTCAATCCTCGCCGAAGCGATCCTGGACGAGCTGCGCCAGTGCGTCCACTGCCGCCTCGGCGCCGTCGCCCTCGGCATGAATGACGATCGAATCGCCCTTGGCAGCGCCCAGCATCATCAGCCCCATGATCGACGTCGCGGTCACGGCCGTGCCGTCCTTCTCGACCGTCAGCGCCACCGGCTGGGCCGAAGCGAGCGTGACGAACTTGGCGCTGGCGCGGGCATGCAGGCCCCTGCGGTTCTCGATCCGGACCGTTCGGCGCGCGGCGGTCACGCGGCGGCTTCCCCGAGCACTTCGGAGGCGACGGTGATATATTTCCTGCCTGCCTCGCGGGCCGCGGCGACCGCCTCGGTGACCTTCATCGTCTTGCGGGCGCCGCCCAGCCGGATCAGCATCGGCAGGTTGATTCCGGCGATCACTTCCACCTTGCCCGTCTCCATCAGCGAGATGGCAAGGTTCGAAGGCGTGCCGCCGAACAGGTCGGTCAACAGCACCACGCCGCGTCCGGTGTCGACCTTCTGGATCGCTGCCGCGATGTCGCTGCGCCGCTCCTCCATGTCATCCTCGGGGCCGATGCAGATCGTGGCGATCGCCTCCTGCTTGCCGACCACATGTTCCATGGCGACGACGAATTCCTCCGCCAGCCGGCCATGGGTCACGAGTACCAATCCGATCATTCAGAATTCATCCCGTTCACCCCGCCTGCGGACGCCCTTCGAGCGAGTCCTGCGGGGCGGTCTGCAGATCGCGATGCGTGACCGTGGGCGAAAATCCGGCCGCGCGCAACCGCTGCGCCATCTCCTCGGCGACATGCACCGAACGATGTCTCCCGCCGGTACAGCCGAACGCCACGGTCACATATGCCTTCCCCTCGGCATCATAGCGGGGGATCAGCAAGCGCAGCAGCGATTCGATCTGATCGAGGGCGGGCGGGTACGCGGGATCGGCGATCACATAGTTCGCGACCGACGCATCCTTGCCCGTGCCGGGGCGCAGCGAATCGACCCAGTGCGGATTGCGCAGGAAGCGCATGTCGAACACCAGATCGGCGTTGCGCGGTAGCCCCCGTGCAAAGCCGAACGAGACGATCGACAGCGTCGTGCCGATCGCATCCTCGGAAAAGGTCGTGCGGATCTGCTGCGCGAGCTCGTTGGACGTCAGGTTGGTAGTGTCGATCAGCCGGTTCGACCACCGCCTGAGCGGCAGCAGAAGCTCGCGCTCGCGGGCGATGCCGTCGCTCGCCGGGCGGTCCTGCGCCAGAGGATGGCGCCGGCGTGTCTCCGAATAGCGGCGTTCGAGCTCGGCGCCCGAGCATTCGAGGAACAGCGTGCCGACGCCGTGGCCATGCTCTTCCTGAAGCTTCTTGATGCGGCGCACGATGCTCTCCGGATCGAAGCCGCGGGTGCGGGTGCCGATTCCGAGCGCCAGCGGCCGCTCGTCGCCATCGCTGCCCTCGGGAAGCGCGGTGTCGAGCAGGCGGTTCAGCAGCAGCAGCGGGAGATTGTCGACGACTTCCCAGCCGAGGTCCTCCAGCGTGCGCAGCACGGTTGATTTCCCTGCTCCCGACAATCCGGTCACCAACAGGATGCTCTTGCGGGATTGCCGGCTCATGCCGCCAACGTCCTGAGCGCGATCTCGACCTTGATCGGCGCGGAGGCCTCGAGCGCAGGCAGGGCGAGTTCGGGCACATCGATGCCCGCGATCCGGCGCGTGCTTGATCCCTCCGGCAGTCGGGGCGGCGTGTCGAGGATCGTCACCAGAAGGGCGACGGGGCAGTGTTCGACGTGCGGCATTTCGACGATGCCGATGCCGCGCACTTCGATCTTCCCTGCGATCGTCGGCGGCGGCGAGGCAAGCAGGATACCCGCATCGCGCCGGCACAGAGTATAGTCGTCGGACACCAGTGCCGCACCGCGGTCGATCAGACGCAGCGCGAGATCGGATTTGCCCTCGCCCGAAGAGCCTTCGATCAGCACGGCACGGCCGCCGATCGCGACGCAAGAGGCATGGAGCGTTTCGGACGATATTTCAGCCACATGGCATTCCCGGTTCAGCGCCGGTTCGCGAGCGGCAGCCGGACGACGAAACGTGCTCCGCTCAGCCGGTCCTCTCGCGATTCGACGGCGATACTCCCCTGGTGCCCTTCGACAATCGTGCGGGCGATGGCAAGCCCCAGCCCGGAGTGCTGGCCGAATGCCTCGCTCTGCGGCCGCACCGAATGGAAGCGACGAAAGATCGCCTCGCGCGCCTCTTCGGGGACGCCCGGACCTTCATCCTCGACGCGGACGACCAGCATGTCGCCTTCGGCGCGCAGCGACAGCGTGATGAGGCCGCCCTCCGGCGAAAAGGAGATCGCGTTCTCGACCAGATTCTCGAACACGCGCTCCAGACGGGCGCCTTCGCCGAGCACCTCGAATCCGCCGGCGCCGACGCGATCGAAGCGAATCCGGATATCGTTCGGGACGCCGCGTGATTGGCGTTGCGCGATTAACGCTGCGAGCAACGCATCGATATCGACCGGCTCGAACGTCGCGCGGCTCAGCTGCGCGTCTAGGCGGGAGGCTTCGGAAATATCCGTGATCAGCCGGTCGAGCCGATGGACGTCGTCGCGGACGATCGCGATCAGCCGTTCCTGAAGCGCGGGATCCTTGACGTTGCCCAGCCCCTCGACTGCCGACCGCAGAGAGGCGAGCGGATTCTTCAGCTCGTGGGTCACGTCCGCGGCGAATGCCTCTGTCGCATCGATCCGGGCCCGCAGCGCACCGCTCATGTCCGATATGGCCCGGGCCAGCAAGCCGATCTCGTCGCGTCGCGTCGGCAGCCGCGGCACCGTCACTTCGCGCGCGCGTCCCAGCCGCACTCGGATCGCGGCACGCGCCAGATGCCGCAGCGGCTTCACGATCGTCCGTGCGAGAAACAGTGACAGCAGGATCGAGACGATCGAAACGATCGCGAGAACGACGCCCAGCCGATAGCGCTCTGCGCGCACGGTAGTCGTTATGTCGCGCGCGTTCACTGTCGTCATCACCGCGCCGAGCTGCGTGATCGGCGCAGCGGCGGTGATCACTGGCGTGCGGTCGGGCGCGCGCCAGACCGTCGCCGGGGTTCCGTGCGTCACGCGCGCGGTGCGCACGTCCGGCCATTCCAGCCCATGTTCGGGATCGCGTTCGCGATAGAGCGGCGCACGTTCGGCACCGGCGACAGTGTCGATCATCGCGTCCAGAAAGCGTGCGACCGACTGGTTCCACGGATCCTTGTCGGGATCGCGCAGCACGACATTGCGCAGGCCGAGCGCCCTGCTGTCGGAGATCAGGCGTCCTTCCTCGTCAAACAGCCGGATGCGCGAGCCGGTGTCGCGCGCCAGGCTCAGGACCAGCAGGTCACGACGCTCGGGAGTGGCCGACGCGAGCGCCTGCGCGATCAGCCGCACCTCTCGGCTTGCCTGCGCGACGCGGCTGTCGACAATCCGGCTACGAAAGCTGTCGAGATAGGAGAAGCCGCCTGCGAGCAGCGCGAGGGCAAAGATGTTCACCGCCAGAATCCGGGGCGTCAAACTGACCCGGTTCGACCATTTGAGCGCCAGGTCGCGCTCCTCATTCCTCCGAGAAGCGGTAGCCGGCGCCATAGAGCGTCTCGATTGAATCGAAATCCGGATCGACCTGGCGGAACTTGCGGCGGACACGCTTGATATGGCTGTCGATCGTTCGGTCGTCGACGTAGATGTCGTCCTGATATGCCGCGTCCATCAACTGATTGCGCGTCTTCACGATCCCCGGCCTTTGCGCGAGCGTTTCCAGGATCAGGAACTCGGTGACCGTAAGCGTCACATTCTGACCGCCCCAGCTCACGCGGTGGCGCGCAGGGTCCATCGTCAGTTGCCCCCGCACCAGCGTCTGCGGCGCTTCGGTCTCGCTGCCGTCTCCAGCGGTATGCAGCGATTCGGTGCGGCGCAGGATGGCGCGGATGCGCGCGATGAGCAGCCGCTGGCTGAACGGCTTGGCGATATAGTCGTCCGCGCCCATGGCCAGGCCGAGCGCTTCATCCAGCTCATCATCCTTGCTGGTGAGGAAGATCACCGGAACGGCGCTTTTCTCGCGCAGCCGGCGCAGCAGCTCCAGGCCGTCGAGCTTGGGCATCTTGATGTCGAGCACCGCCAGATCGGGCGGATTCTCGATCAACGCCTTCAGCGCGCTTTCGCCGTCAGAATAGACGCGCGTCAGAAACCCCTCGGTCTGCAAGGCGATCGACACGGATGTCAGAATATTCCGGTCATCGTCGACAAGGGCGATCGTCGCGGTCATTCGGGGAGGCGGAAAGAGGTGCAGCGCATCGCTCCCGGTTAGCCCAATGCGCTCGGGCGCTCAATCCATGGACACCGGTTACCTATTTGACCCAGCAGCCGCGGCGTGCCTATGCGCAAGCTACTGCTGCAACGCCGGGCCGCCGGAGAGATGCGTGTATGCACCCTTCAAGACGGCCATTTTGGGAGAAGAACGTGACCGAGCGGAAACCGCGTACCGGGCTGGACGCCCAGGGGATCGAGACGCGGGCGGACATTCACTGGAACCTGCTTACCGAGCCGCTCGTCGAGCAGGCTGTTGCGCGTGGTGAGGGCAAGCTGGCCGCCGGGGGCCCGTTGGTGGTCTCCACCGGCAAGCACACCGGCCGTTCGGCGCAGGACAAGTTCATCGTCCGCGACGCGAAGACCGAAGAGCCCATCTGGTGGGGCAAGACCAACAAGGGCATGACTCCCGAGCACTTCGCTGCGCTGAAGGCAGATTTCCTCGCCGCGGTGAAAGACAGGGACACGTTGTTCGTCCAGGATCTCTACGGAGGTTCGCAGCCCGAGCATCGCGTCCGTGTACGCGTGATCAACGAGCTCGCATGGCATAATCTCTTCATCCGCACGATGCTGGTCCGGCCCAAGGCGGAAGAGCTTGCCGGCTTCGATCCCGAATACACGATCATCGATCTGCCTAGCTTCAAGGCCGATCCCGAGCGCCACGGCTGCCGTTCCGAGACGGTGATCGCAGTCAGCCTGACCGACAAGCTGATCCTGATCGGCGGCACGGCCTATGCCGGCGAGATGAAGAAGAGCGTGTTCGGCCTGCTCAACTATCTGCTTCCCGAGCAGGGCATCATGCCGATGCACTGTTCGGCCAACATCGGTCCGGATGGCGGCACGGCAGTGTTCTTCGGCCTCTCGGGCACCGGCAAGACGACGCTCTCGGCCGATGCAAGCCGCACGCTGATCGGCGACGATGAGCATGGCTGGTCGGACACGGCGGTCTTCAACTTCGAAGGCGGCTGCTATGCCAAGATGATCCGCCTGTCCGAGGACGCGGAGCCGGAGATCTATGCGACGACCCGGCGGTTCGGCACGGTACTCGAGAATGTGGTGATGGACGAGGACACGCGCGTTCTCGATCTCGACGACAACAGCTTGGCGGAGAATACGCGCGGGGCCTATCCGATCGACTTCATCCCCAACGCGTCCGACGACAATATGGGTCCGGTCCCGAGCAACGTCGTGATGCTCACCGCTGACGCGTTCGGTGTGCTGCCCCCGATCGCGAAGCTGACGCCCGATCAGGCGATGTATCATTTCCTGTCGGGATACACCGCCAAGGTCGCCGGCACCGAGATCGGTGTGACTGAACCGGAAGCGACCTTCTCGACTTGCTTCGGCGCACCCTTCATGCCGCGTCATCCCTCGGTCTATGGCAATCTCCTCAAGGAGCGGATCGCCAAGGGCGGGGTGCAGTGCTGGTTGCTCAACACCGGCTGGACCGGGGGCAAGTTTGGCGTGGGATCGCGCATGCCGATCAAGGCGACTCGCGCGCTGCTCAACGCAGCGCTCGACGGCAGCCTGAACGCCGCCGAGTTCCGCACCGATCCCAACTTCGGGTTCAAGGTGCCGGTGGCGGTTCCGGGCGTCGATCCGACGATCCTCGACCCCCGTCAGACCTGGGACGACAAGGAAGCCTATGACGCGCAGGCGGCGAAGCTCGTCGACCTGTTCAACGAGAATTTCGCGCAGTTCGCGGAGCATGTGGACGAAGGCGTGCGGCAGGCCGCACCCAGTGCCCCCAAGGCTCCCGCGACCTCCGCTTAATTCGCCCGGCCTATCGGATCGGGTCTCGAGAGTGAAACCCGATCCGATGACCAGCTTGGAACCCCGCCTCTTCGAAACAGACGCTGCCGTCCGCCATCTGGGGGAGGGGCTGATCGCATGCGCTTTGCCTCGGGCAGCCTGGACTCACGAAGCCCATCTCGCTGCCACTCTGTATCTCCTCGTCGAGCGCCCCGACATTGACGTGGACCGTGAGATTGGCGGATTGATCCGCCGGTTCAACGAAAGCGTCGGCGGCGTGAACGACGATCATCAAGGGTATCACGAAACGATTACCCACTGCTTCATCGCGGGAATCCGCCAGTTCCTGTCAGAGTGGCGGGGCGGATCAGGCCTCGTGGAGCGACTCAATGGACTGCTACTGAGCCCGATGGGACAGCGTGACTGGCCCCTGCGCTTCTATTCGCGTGACCAGCTGTTCTCGGTCGAGGCGCGGCGGTGCTTCGTAGCGCCCGACTTGCCCTGACCGCTGCCCGCCCCCTCGCAAAGGCGGCCGGGCGGGCGGGCGGCAGCGCCGAACAGCGAGGGGGCTATGCCCCGATGTATCGCTCCACCACGCGTCCGAGCACCGTCATCGGGACGTTGCCGCTGGTCACTACCGCGTCGTTGAAGTCCTTGAAGTCGTAGCGCTCGCCCATCGCTTCGCGCGCATGCGCGCGCAGGCGATTGATCTCGCTGTGCCCCACCTTGTAGCCGCATGCCTGACCCGGCCAGGAGCAGTAGCGCTCGACTTCGCTCGTCACCTCGTCGATCCCCGATCCGTTCGTTTCGTGGAACCACTGGATCGCCTGTTCGCGGCTCCAGCGCTTCGCATGGAGCCCGGTGTCGACCACGAGCCGGCAGGCGCGAAATGCGATCGACTGGAGATAGCCGAGCCGCCCCACCGGATCCTCGTCATACACGCCCAGCTCGTTCGCAAGCTGCTCGGCATAGAGCGCCCAGCCTTCCGAATAGGCGTTGAACGACAGCAGCGAACGGATCAGCGGCAAGCGGAACGCATATTCGCCCTGCCAGGCATGGCCGGGAATCGACTCGTGGTAGGCGAGGGTCGGCAGGCTGTATTTCGTATGCAGCCGCGTGGTGTGCAGGTTGATCCAGAAGCGCCCGGGCACCGATCCGTCAATCGTTCCCGCCCCGCCATAGGCGCCGGGCGCGCCCGGCTCCTCTTCGGGAGGCAGGCGCTTCACTTCCACATTGCCGCGCACCAGCGTGTTGAATGCCTGGGGCATCCTTCCGTGCATGTCGGCGATCCGTGCGCGCAGCATTTCCAGGATCTGCTGGCGTCCCTCGTCATTGTCGGGGAACAGGAAGCGCGGATCATTGCCCAGGCCGATCATCCGTTCGCCGACCGTCCCCCGCGTATAGCCGAGCGATTTGAGGATCGTGTCCATCTCGGCATGGAGCTGCGCGAGCTCCTCGCGGCCCATCGCATGGACCTCGTCGGGCGTCATATCGGTGGTGGTCGCCGCGCGCAGCGCCCAGGCATAATATTCGTCGCCCTGCGGCAAATCCCAGACGCCTGCGTTGCTGTTGGCGCGACCACGATGCGACTGAAGCTCCGCGAACTGTCGGTCGAGCGCGGGCTTCACTTGCGTCGCGGCGATCACAGCCGCTGCGGCCGCATAGTCGCCGGACATGGCGTCGGTGCGTCGTTCGATCGATTCGACCACGCCCCATTGCGCGGGATTCCCGCTGCGCGCGAGATCGAGCTGGCGCAGCCCCTTGTCGAGCAGGAAGTCGGGTGCGATCACGCCCATCGCTGCGGCGGCGCGCAGCCGCTCAGTCTCGCCGTCGAGCTGGCGGGCATAGGATTCCAGTCTCGCGAGATACGCCTCGGCATCGGCAGCCGTCTCGATCTGATGGTCGCTGTCGAGCATCCGCGGCACGTCGAGATAGGCGCCGACGTTCTGAATCACCACATAGGGCGAATTGCGCCATCCGCCGACGGAGACGTCGCCATAGGGGAAGCGCATTCCGGCCAGGCCGAGGCCGTAGCTGGTCTTCACCACATCGACGTTGATCTTCATGTCCGGGCCCAGCGCGTCGATGTCGATCGCGTCGATCTCCGCAAGCGTACCGGCGAGCTGGTGCTGGATCGCTTCCTGACCCTCCGGACTGCGGTCGGTGAGCCGCGACTTCAGCGCGGCGCGGGTTCCCCGGTCGATGCCCAGATAGGTGGCGCTCTCCGGATAGACCGCCAGATACTGTTCGGCCACCTGATCGATCAGCCGTTGCGCCGCGGCGTCCGCGCCGTTCTGCTGCGCCCAAGCCCGCGCGGGCAGCGCGGCGGCGGCAAGCGTCGATCCGGTGCCCATCAGAAAGGCGCGGCGAGTGGACTGCATCATGTTCTCCGAAAAGGCGATTTTACTCAGACGCCGGTCTCTAGCGCAGGCAGCGGCTCGACTTCCAGCACGCCGCCACGGCCACCCACCACACGCACGCGCGTGGCGACCGGCGCGTCGGGCCCATGCGCGGGCCATTCGCCGTCGCCTACGCGGACGCGCCCCACGCCACCCTCGATCGCCTGGCTGACCGTAACGGTCTCGCCCACTAGCCGTGCGATGCGATCGTTCAGCATCGGATCGCTGCTGGCCACCGGATAGTCACGATACCAGCGCTTGCCGATCACCACCGTCACCGCCGACCAGGCGGCAAAGCCGATCAGTTGCCCGCCAAGGCTGAGTTCGGGAAAGAACAGCGTGATCGCTCCGGTAATCGCGGCGGCCAGCGCCAGGAACACCAGGAACACGCCCGGGATCATCAGTTCGGTGATCGCCAGCAGCACAGCGGCGAGCAGCCACCACACGCCTGCCTGATCCATCCAGTCCATTAGTGATCCCGATCGAAGGGAGAGCGTCGCGGCGCTGGGGCAGGGGAGGCGGCCGTGTCCGCCGATTGCTCGCCCTTGTCCAGCACGTCGCGCGCCAGTTCGCCGATGCCGCCGAGCGTTCCGATCAGCTGCGTCGCTTCGACGGGGAACAGGATGGTCTTGGCGTTGGGCGACGTGGCGAACTTGCCGACTGCCTCGACATATTTTTGCGCAACGAAATAGTTGATCGCCTGGGCACCCCCCTTGGCAATCGCCTCGCTCACCACCAGCGTCGCGTTGGCTTCGGCTTCGGCGGCGCGCTCGCGTGCCTCTGCCTCGCGATACGCCGCTTCGCGTTTGCCCTCGGCTTCGAGGATCGCCGATTGTTTCAGACCTTCGGCGCGCAGGATCTGCGAGGCGCGATCGCCCTCGGCGTCGAGGATGTTCGCCCGCTTCTCGCGCTCGGCCTTCATCTGCCGTGCCATCGAATCGACGATGTCGCGCGGCGGACGGATGTCCTTGATCTCGACGCGCGTGATCTTCACGCCCCAGGGAGTCGTCGCATGATCGACGACGTTCAGCAGCCGCGCGTTGATCTCGTCGCGCTTCGATAGAGTCTCGTCCAGGTCCATCGAACCCATCACGGTGCGCAGGTTGGTGGTCGCGAGGTTGAGTAGCGCGTTCGTGAGATCCGACACCTCGTACGCGGCCTTGGGCGCGTCGAGCACCTGAAAGAAAACGACGCCATCCGTCGAGACCATCGCATTGTCTTTCGTGATGATCTCCTGCCCCGGAATGTCGATCACCTGCTCCATCATGTTCACCTTGCGGCCGACGCGATAGAAAAAGGCGGGGTAGAAGTTGAAGCCGGGCGTCGCGGTGGTCGTGTAGCGGCCGAAGTGTTCGATCGTATATTGATATCCCTGGCGCACGATCTTCACACTGGAGAAGAGGTAGAGCACCACGAGCACGGCCACGAACACCAGAAAGGTGGATAGAACGTCCATCTTCGACTCCCCTCGCAATCCTGTTTCCTTGCTAGCATAGGCGGCGTCCATGGCTATCGAAACTCGCCTCGCTCCGCGCACTGCGCTGTTCCTGCCCGCGTCCAATCCGCGCGCGATCGAGAAGGCGCGGGGGCTCTCCGTCGATCTGGTGATTCTCGACCTCGAGGATGCAGTGAAGCCCACCGACAAGGATGCCGCCCGCACCGCCGCCGCCGCCGCGATCCGCGAGGGCATGGGCGGCAAGCCGGTCGCCGTGCGCATCAATGCCCCGGGCACACCCGATTGCGGTCCGGACATGGTGTTGCTCCGCGAAACGCCGGCCGATTTCGTGGTCGTGCCGAAAGTGGAAACGGCCCGCGCCGCACTCGACGTTCATTCGGTGATGCTCAAGCCGGTGCTCGCGATGATCGAGACGCCGTCAGGCGTGCTTGCCGCGCACGAGATCGCCGCCGCGCAGATGGTACATGGCCTGATCGCCGGCACCAACGATCTGCGCGCCGAGCTTCGCATCCCGCCCGCGGCCGACCGAAGCGGGCTTGCGCTCGTTCTTCAGACGATCGTGCTTGCTGCCCGTGCCGGCGGCGCCTGGGCGCTCGACGGCGTGTTCAACGCGCTGGGCGACTCGCAGGCGCTGGGCGAGGAATGCCGGGCCGGACGGGCAATGGGCTTCGACGGCAAGACGTTGATCCATCCGAATCAGATCGACATCGCGGCCGAGGCGTTTGCCCCCAGCGAAGCCGAGCGCGAAGAGGCGCGCGCTTTGATCGAAGCTGCGAGCGGCGGCGCCGAGCGATTCCGCGACCGCATGATCGAGGAGATGCACGTCGCACAGGCGAGGGCGCTGCTCGCGCGCGCCTGAGCATCGCCTGCGCCTCCGGCGGCGCGCCGAGCGGAGCGCCCTCTAGCGTATCTCCCGCCTCGCGGTTACATGGGCCGCCAACCTCCGACTCAGGACTGCTGGCGCCCCATGGACATCCCTCTCGGTCTTACCTTCGACGACGTGCTCCTCTATCCGGGCGAGTCCGAGGTCGTGCCGAGCCGCGCGGACACGCGGACATATGTGTCGCGTGGGCTGGCGCTCAACATCCCGATCATATCCTCGGCGATGGATACAGTCACCGAGTCCGACATGGCGATCGTCATGGCCCAGCTCGGCGGGATCGGCGTTCTCCACCGCAATCTCGATGTCGATGCACAGGCGGACGCCGTTCGTCAGGTGAAGCGGTTCGAAAGCGGCATGGTCGTCAATCCGATCACCATGGCGCCCGAAGGCACGCTTGCCGAGGCGCAGGCGCTGATGGCGCGGCACCGGATCAGCGGCATTCCGATCACTCAGGCGGATGGCCGTCTCGTCGGCATCCTGACCAACCGCGACGTTCGCTTCGCCGAGAGCCCGCAGCAGCCGGTTTCCGAGCTAATGACTCGCGAAAATCTCGCGACCGTCTCGCCCGGCGTGACGCAGGAAGAGGCACGGCGCCTGCTCCATCAGCGCCGGATCGAGAAGCTGTTGGTGGTCGATGCCGACTATCGCTGCATCGGCCTCATCACGGTAAAGGATATCGAGAAGGCAGTCCTCTATCCCGGCGCCACCAAGGACGGCGCCGGCCGGCTGTGCGTGGCCGCGGCCACTACGGTCGGGGACAGCGGCTTCGAGCGAACCGAGGCGCTGGTCGACGCGGAAGTCGATTTGATCGTGATCGACACCGCGCACGGCCACAACAAGGATGTGAGCCGCGCCGTCGAGCGCGTGAAGAAGCTGTCGAACAATGTTCAGGTCATCGCAGGCAACGTCGCCACCGGCGAAGCGACTCGCGCGCTGATCGACGCGGGCGCTGACGGGATCAAGGTGGGGATCGGCCCCGGATCGATCTGTACCACTCGCGTCGTCGCCGGCGTCGGCGTGCCGCAGCTCACCGCCGTGATGGATGCGGCGAACGAAGCAGCGAAGTCGGGCGTCCCGGTGATCGCCGATGGCGGCATCCGCACGTCGGGCGATATCGCCAAGGCACTGGCCGCGGGCGCGAGCTGCGCGATGATCGGATCGCTGCTCGCGGGGACCGAGGAAGCTCCCGGTGAGACGTTTCTCTATCAGGGCCGCGCCTATAAATCCTATCGCGGCATGGGTAGCGTCGGCGCGATGGCCAAGGGCTCGGCCGACCGCTATTTCCAGCAGGACATCAAGGATCAGCTCAAGCTCGTTCCCGAAGGGATCGAGGGCCAGGTTCCGTTCAAGGGCCCGGCGCGTGACGTGATCCACCAACTCGTCGGCGGCGTGAAGGCGGCGATGGGCTATGTCGGCGCCGCCACATTGCCGGAGCTGCGTGAACAGGCGCGGTTCGTCCGCATCACGAATGCCGGGCTGCGCGAAAGCCACGTCCACGACGTGACGATCACGCGCGAGGCGCCGAACTACCCCACCCGATAACGGGCATTACGGCACCGCGGAAGCTCCGCGGTGCGGCGCTACCTTCGGTCAGGGCACTTCGGTATAGACATATTCGTGCTGGCTCTCGCGCACGGTCAGTGTCCGCGTGCCGTCAGGCAGTGCGCCAACGAGCGCGTCGACGCTGATGATGCCCGGGCCCGCCGAGACCACGGAAACCGTACCATCGGCATTCTGCCGCGTCGCGACCGGCCCCTCGACGAAGCCGGCCTTCATCCACGGCACGCCGTCCTTTTCGCTGAACTCGATCGATCCGACCTCGGGGTCGCGATAGGTGGTGGCGAGGCCTGCGAGCACTTCGGTATCAGGCGGGAAGGTCAGCCGCTCGCGGCGCGCCTGGGCCTGGGCCTTCAGCCGCCCGGCCGCCGCCGCGACTTCCGCCACCGCTTCGGGCTCGCCGTCATAGGCTAGTTCGAGCAGCCGGCGCAGAAACGGCCCGAGCATCGACGCCCCGGAATCGGCGTTGGTCAGGATCACGGCGCCGATCCCCGCTTCGGGGATCGCGTAGAAATTGCTGTGGAAGCCCTGCAGCGTACCGCCGTGCGTGATGACCGAAACCCCGGAGACGATGCGCTCCATCAGCCCCATGCCATACCAGGCATTCTCGCCGAGCGGCACTCCGCGCCGCCGCCGCTCAAGGATATTCTCCTCGCTCACCAGCCGCTCGCCTTCGGGCGTGAGGCCTTTGTTGAGTTCGAGCTGGGCGTAGCGTGCAAAGTCCGCGGCGGTCGACCAGGCGCCGCCCGCCGGCCGGTGCGGCGTGATCAGGTGATTGAAGCCGTTCGACATGAGGACCATCCGGCCGTCGAGATCATATCCGTGCGGCCGCGCCCAATTGCCGCTTTCGCCTTCTTCGAACGAGAAAGTGGTATCGGGCATGCCCAGCGGCCCGAAGATGCGGTCCTGCATTGCCCGGTCGAAGGCCGCGCCTACTTCCATCTCGGGATAGGCGAGCATCCCGCCCAGGTAGCCGGCGGCCGACGCCATCAGGTTGTTGTACTGAAAGAGTTCGCCGAAATCGCTCGTCGGTTCGGTTTCCGCCAGCCCGACAAAGGTCTCCATGGCCGGGGCGCCGGGATCGTCCAGGATGAATGCGAAGTCCTTGCGCGGAAGGCCGGTGCATGCACAAACGAGATGCCGGACGAGCGTGGACTCGGTCGTCGCGTCGCTGCCCAGCCGGAAGTCGGGGTAGAGATCGGTGACCGGCTGTTCCCAACGCAGCTTGTCCTCGTCGGCCAGCACGGAGAGCAGCAGCGTCGCCATGCCCTTGGTGTTGGAGGCGATCATGAACTTGGTGTGCTCGTCGACCGGTTCGGTCGATCCGAGCGCGCGGACCCCATAGCCGCCTTGATAGACGACGCTGCCGTTGTCGATCAGCGCGTATCCCACTCCCGGAACCTCCAGCGCTTCCGCCGACTGCGCCACGAAATCGCGCATCGCCTGAATGCGGTCGGGAGTCAGCCGGTGCGCGGTCTTTCCGGCAAAGCTCTCTTCCCGATAGCCGGCGGGGCGCAGGCTCTGCGCGATCAGCGAGGTTGCGGCCATGCGCATGCTCGCAACTGCTTCGGAGCCATCGGTGATAACGACCGTCCAGTCGTCGCCCTTGCGCAGGGCCGACGCGGAGACGGTCGCGCGCTCGCTCGGCGACGTCTCGTAGGAAATCCCCACGCGTTCGTCCCATCCGCCACCGGGGTTGCCGGCGGTCACCACGCGCACGGTGCGATACGCCTCGGGCTTATACATGGCCCAGGCCTGCGCCGCCGCCGCCTGAGCGTTCGCCGCACTGCCGACGTCCACGACCGCGATCGTCAGCGTGCCTTCCGGAGCCGTCAGCAGCGTCGCTGGTCCGCGGACCTGCGCCGTCCAGTCCTTGGGCTGGGTAAAGGCGACGCCGGACCGGGTGGCGGCGGGCGTGTCGGCTTCGGCAGCCTGTTGCGCAGCTGCGGGCATCGCCGTCAGGCACGTGGCGGCCAGGGCAAGAGCAAGAACCAGTTTCACGGGCATCCCCCTGTATTATCCAGATAGGGCAGCTTCTCTGTTTTTAACCGGATTGTCCATAGAGAGAATTATCGGCCCAAACAGGCCTATTCCACTCTGCTGCGGTCACCCTCTTGCGCTCCGCTTTCCATATGGAGCGTCCTCTGCTTTACCGTGCCGACAATGTTGCTCGCTCCTCTCTCCGGCGCCCGGTGCGCGCATCCCCGTTTCGCAGCGGAGCGGTCCGCGTGACTCCCGCCGCTCGGATCCAGGCCGCAATTGAGCTGCTCGATGCGATTGCCGCGGCCGCGCGCGATCAGGGGCCGGCTGCCGACACCATCCTCGCGCGCGGGTTCGCCAGTCGCCGCTACGCGGGCTCGAAGGATCGTCGCGCAATCCGCGAGCTGGTGTACGACGCGATTCGCCTCTGCGGCGAACGCCCCGAAAGCGGGCGGGCGGCGATGCTGGCGCTCGCTCAGGTCCGGCCGGACCTCCGCAGCGGCTTCGACGGATCGTCCTACGGCCCGGCGGCGATCGATCCTGCCGAACCGGTAGCATCCGCCGGCATCGCGCCCGATTGGCTTGCGGCGCAGCTGACCGCTTCCGGCATCGACGCTGCGGAGCAGGCGGCGTTGCTCGCACGAGCTCCGCTTGATGTGCGCGCCAATCGGCTGAAGGCGCGCCGTGACGCGCTTGCAGCCCGCTTTCCGGACGCCGAGCCGCTTGCCTTCGCTCCCGATGCGCTGCGTTTCCCGCCCGACACGCGCATCGAGGACACAGCGGAGTTTCAGACCGGGCAGATCGAGGTGCAGGACGCCGGCAGCCAGTTGGTCAGCGAAGCCGCGGGTGCGGAGGCAGGCGCAACTGTGATCGACCTGTGCGCCGGCGCGGGAGGCAAGACGCTCGCACTCGGCGCTGCAATGGCCAACAACGGGCTCCTGCTGGCGTGCGATATCGATCGCGCCCGGCTGTCCCGTTTGCCCGCACGAGCCGATCGCGCCGGTCTCAGCTGCGCGTCACCGATGCTGCTCGATCCCGGTCGCGAAGCGGAGCAGCTCGACGCGTTCGTCGGCCGCGCCGATATTGTTGTGATTGATACGCCGTGCTCCGGCACCGGCACCTGGCGGCGCAATCCGGAGGCGCGCTGGCGGCTCACGCCGGCGCGGCTCGATCGGCTGGCTGCGACACAGCGGCATCTGCTCGCCGTCGGTGCCCGCCTGGTTCGGCCGGGAGGCACGCTGCTCTATGTCGTGTGCTCGTTGCTGGACGCGGAGGGCGCCGATCAGATCGACGCGTTTCTCGGGGAGCACCGGGGGTGGGCCGCGGTCGACCCGGAATTGCCGGTCGGGGAGGAGCGCGGGCAGGGCGTGCGGCTCACACCGGGCGCCCACTCGACGGACGGCTTTTTTGTCGCGAAGATGCAGGCGCCATGATAGCCTCCCGCGTTCCTGTTCCGGAGATGTTGATGCGAGTAACCACGCTTTCGGCGGCCGTTGCGCTGACGGTCCTCACGCTGTCCACCTCGCTTTACGGCCAGCGCGCCGATCATCAGATCGACGCACGCTCGGTCGCACTGCTGGAACAGGGCCGGGCGGAAAAGGCGGCAGGCGACTTGAGTCAGGCGATCGGTCTGGTCGAATCCGCGCTGGTGGTTGATCCCCGCAATCGAGAGGCGTTTATCGTACTGGCGGAAATCGCGCGCGCCCGCGGCCTCAGCGGGCAAGCGATCCGCTATTATCGCGAGGCATTGACGCTGGAACCGAACGACACCGCCGCGCTGCGCGGACAAGGCGAGGCGCTGGTGATGAAGGGGGCGGTCGAGCGTGCACGCGCGAATCTCGCCCAGATCCGCACGCTGTGCCAAGGCGCTTGTCCGGAGGCCGAGCGGCTTTCCGCAGTGATCGCGGCAGGCCCGCCGGAGACCGCGACCGCCGCCACTGCGACGGCGGCGCCCGAAGCGCGGGCGGACTGAGCCGCGCTCAGGCGGAAAGCAGTTTTGCCAGCGCGACGAATTCGGCGACGCTGATCGTTTCGGCGCGGCGGCTCGAATCGATGCCGAGCGCCTCCATCGCTGCGAGCGCACCAGGCACCGGCTTCAGGCTCTGGCGCAGCATCTTGCGCCGCTGGCCGAAGGCGGCTCCGGTCAGTGCCTCCAGTCGGTCGAGCCGCACCGAGGCGGGCGCCTCTTCCGCGACGATGTGAACCACCGCCGACATAACCTTCGGCGGCGGCGTGAAGGCGGACCGGTGCACCGACATCGCAATACTGGCCCGTGCGCGCCATTGGGCAAGAACCGCCAATCTGCCATAGGCCTCGCTGCCCGCCGATGCGACGATCCGCTCGGCGACTTCCTTCTGGAACATCAGTGTGCAGCTCGCCCACCAGGGACGCCATTCGGCCGAAAGCCAGCGCACCAGCAGCGCCGTACCGACATTGTACGGCAGGTTGGCGACGATGTGCGGCTTGCCGGTGAATAGCACGGGCGCGTCGATTTCCAGCGCATCGCCTTCGATCACGCGGAGCCGCTCGGGATAGGCTTCGGCGAGTTCGGCCAGTGCGGGGATACAGCGCCGGTCCCGTTCCACTGCTGTCACTTTAGCGCCCGCCGCCAGCAGCGCCCGGGTCAGGCCGCCGGGGCCGGGACCGACTTCGAACACTTCGGCGTCGGAAAGGTCGCCGGGGACGGCTGCGATGCGGCGGAGGAGCTGCTGGTCGAACAGGAAATTCTGGCCCAGCGCCTTGCTGGCGCTCAGCCCGTGCCTGCGGATCACCTCGCGCAACGGCGGAAGATCGATCACGCCGCTCCCTGCGCCGCCAGCTCGGCGCGCCGCTGCGCGGCGCTTGCCGCCATGCGGATCGCCGCGATCATCGCACCGGGCTCGGCCTGATCGCTACCCGCGATGCCGAACGCCGTCCCATGATCAGGCGACGTGCGAACGATCGGCAGGCCGAGCGTGATGTTCACCCCTTCGTCGAAGTGCAGCGTCTTGATCGGCACCAGCGCCTGATCGTGATAGGGGCAGAGCGCAGCATCGAACCCCGCGCGGGCCCGCGGATGGAACATCGTATCGGCTGCGAAAGGACCGATCGCGTCGATACCTTCCTCGCGCAGCTGCTCGATCGCCGGCTTCAGGATCTCGATTTCCTCGCGTCCGATCGCGCCGCTCTCGCCGG
The DNA here is from genome assembly GCF_050703275.1 of Sphingosinithalassobacter sp. LHW66-3. Taxonomy (GTDB): domain Bacteria; phylum Pseudomonadota; class Alphaproteobacteria; order Sphingomonadales; family Sphingomonadaceae; genus Sphingomonas. The sequence goes on along the minus strand of NZ_CP193482.1, from coordinate 701,563 downwards.
CGTGGGGGTTGACCCCTGCGAAGGCCAGGCGAGGGCGCTCGATGCCGAAATTACGGAGCAGTCCGCGCGCAGTCACTCGCGCCTTGTTGAGCACGAGTTCGAGCGACAGCAAGCCCGGAACATCCGCCAGTGGAACATGTACGGTCATCGGCACTACGCGCAGTGTCGGTCCCGCCAGCATCATCACCGCATTCTCCACCGAAACGCCGCAACGCTCGGCAACGAACTCGGTCTGTCCCGGGTGGGCAAAGCCGACCTGATACAGCTGTGCCTTGGAAACCGGCCCGGTCACCAGTGCGCCGGCCGCGCCCGAGCGGGCAAGACCCGACGCGGTTTCCAGGGTCTGAAGCGAACAGCGCGCTCCTTCCAGATCGGGCGCGCCGGGAACGATCTCGCCACCGTCGGCAATCGCCAGGACGGGCAGGGCATGGTCGAACACGTCTCCCGCCTCGGCGGGGTCTTCGATCCGCTGGATCGGTCCTCCCCAGACCAGTTCGACGGCCTTCATGCTTCCGACTGCAAAGAAGGGCGCAAGCGAGTGAAGCTCACGAGCCTTCCATGCCTTGGCGACGATCTCCGGCCCGATCCCGGCAGGGTCTCCCATCGAGATCGCGAGCGGCGGGATCATCATCCGCTCCCCGTCCGCGTCAGCGATATTCGACCAGCGCATCCCGGCGCAAATCGCGCAGCATGCGCTCGGCGCGCCGGTTCACACGCTCCTCTTCCTCGCGCTCGCGAATCTGATCGGCGGAAGGCAGGAAGTTGCTCGGCGGATCGTCACGCCCGCACAGCACCAGCACGCGCACCCCGTCCTCGACCGATCCGAACGGCGGAGTGGCCTCGCCGATCTGCATGTTGATGAGGAGTTCCTGAAGCTGCGGAGGGAGCTGGCGAAGGACCACCGCGTCGTTGTCGACCACATCGGCGCCGATCTCGCGCGCGGTGTCGTTGACAGCGCCGCAGCCCTGCATCGCCTGCGTAGTGGTGGCGAAGGCGGCCGTGCGGCTTGCCGCCTCGGCCTCGGTAGTACCTGCGGGGAAGCGAATGCTCATCTGACGCAGACTGAGCTGCGCGTCGCGCGGGTCCGCCGTGAGGACCTGCCGCTTGTCCTGCAGGAGCAGCACGGAAAAGCCGCCCGGCACTTCGATCGGACCGACCACCTGGCCCACCTGCATGCTCCGCGCGGCCTCGGCAAGCGCGTCCGGAAGCATCGCAGGCCGGACCCAGCCCAGATCGCCGCCCGTGGCGGCAGTGGTCGCATCCGAGAAGTTGCGCGCGAAATACTCGAACGGAGCACCCTCGCGCATCTGCGCCAGCATCTGCTGCATGCCCGCATAGACCTCGCGGGCCCGATCGGGGGTGGCGTTCAGATAGATTTCGCGGAGATGATACTCTTCGGTCCCGCGGGCCTCTTCGAGCCGCTGGATGATCGCGTTCACTTCCTCGTCGCCGACGTTGATCATCGGCACGACGCGGCGGCGCAACAGGCGGCTCCATGCCAGTTCGCCTTCGATCTGGCGCCTGATCGTACGGTCGGACGAACCGATCTCGCGAAGCCAGCGCGACATCTCCTCAGGGGTGCGGTTGAAGTTCCGCGCCACGCGTACGAAGCTCTGGTCGATCTCCGGCTGCGAGATCTCGATCTCGTTGGCCTTCGCCTCCTGGATCTGGAGCGTTTCGTCTATAAGCTGACGCAGGATCTGCAAGCGAAGCTGTGCCCGTTCCTCGTCGTTCAGTTGAAGATTGTTGAGCGCGCCGACGACGGCGACCCGATGGTCGATGTCCGTTCCGGTGATGACGACATCGTTTACGATCGCCGTGGGCTTGCGAATGTTCGGATCGCTGGTGCCGAAGATCTGAAGATTGGACGGCAGATCGAGCCCCGTTGCGGGCACTTGGGCATCGGGAACGGTCTGGGCCGTCGCCGCCGAAGCCAGCGTCATCATGCCCAGGGCAAGAGCGGATCTGCGACCCAGGCGGGCCGCCTTCGCAACGATGTTCACAGTAACCAAAAGCCTCATCCTGTCCGGAATTTTCGCGCCTTTACTCGGCAATTGTGCCTGAACCAAGGCTTAGCGGCCCAGGTTCTTGAAAGCGAATGTGAGCAGATAGCTGTTGCCGCGCCGTGCGTCGCCGGTGTCCTCATAGTCGCGCTTCCAGGTGAGCCCCAGGCGCAGACAATCGTCTTCATACATGATGCCAAGGCGATGCCGCACCGGTTCGAACCCGTCAGCGCTCGACAGCACGTCCTCGTTGCGGTCGGTGAGGTCGAGCAGCGCCGAGCCGGAGAGCGACCAGAAGCGCGCAACCTGAATCCGTGCGCCGATCCGCGCTTCCTCGCGATCCTGCAAATCCTCCAGGTCCTCCCCGATGTTCCGGTTCAGCCGCAGATAGCCGAGCTGGATATAGGTCGCGCGCGAACCGATCGTGGTATCCACTTCGTTGCGACGGATCGCCAGATTGTCCTTGTCGAGCCGGTAGCGATGGGTGAACGACACGAAATCGCCCCACCGCACGACCGTGCGCCCGACGACGTCTGAAACCCGATCGGTCAGTCCGGTTCCGTCCGGGAACAGCGTGGGCCGCGACGTGAGCCGGTAGCTCTGCCCCACGTTCGCGTCGATCGAGAAGCCGGGAAGATAGAGGGCATAGTCCAGCCCCCAGGTGAAGCGTGTCGAATCCTCGAACCGGTCGTAGCCGGGGAAGCGATTGAGCGCGAAGAGATTGGAATCCTCAAGGTCCACCGCGCGGGCGTCTTCGTTGGGGATGTCCAGATTCTCGATCTCGGGCACGGCGACGACCTGGAAGCGGGGCGTGATCCGCTGCGTGCCGCCGAACGCCGGGCCGATCAGCGGCCAGCGAATGTCCACCGCGAGCGCCCCGATCGCGCGGGCTTCGAAGCCTTCGGTGCCGCGATAGCTGGGCACGGTCGTCTGGAAGATGTCGTCGGCATTGTAGACGTCGCCGCGGCCATAGGCGGTCAGCACGACTTCCTGGCCCCAGGGGGTGAGGCGCCGCAGATCCCAGCGCGCCGAGGCGAAGCCGCGCTGCGTGTCCTGGCCGTCGGGGCGGCTGATCGCCAGCGTGTTGAGCTGAAGCTCGATCCGGCCTTCGAGAACGTCATCGATACGGCGGCGATAGTCGATTTCGGGCAGCGCCAGCGGCTGGAGCTCCTGACGTTCGCCGACGCGCAGCGTCTGCACCGCCCAGGCGTTGACCGAGAAATAGCTGTCGCTGCCGATCCGTTCGACGCGGATGTTGTTGCGCAGCCGGTCGTCGCGCGAAATGTCGTAGCGGCGCAGGAAGGTGCGGTCCGAAGTGACTCGGATCGACTCGCTGATGCTCCAGTGCGGATCGAGCTGGAACGTGCCGACGCTGTCGAGATAGCCGCGGAAATCGTTCTTCGAAGTGACTGAGGTGATCGGCCCCGTCAGATCGTCGCTGCGCCGGCTGTACGTGCCATAGGCGCTGACGCGATAGGCGCCGAGCGGCGTGAGCTCGCGGAAATCGACGCGCAGCATCGGGAGCACTTCGCTGTACACGCTGGGGGTGAGCGTCAGGTCACGATCAGGGGCGAGTGCGAAATAATAGGGGAGCGAGACCTGAAAGCCGTTGGTGCGGCTGTAGCGGATGTCGGGCTCGAGAAAGCCGTCGTCGCTGCGCCCGCCCGCCGGATGCGAGAAGACGGGAAGCGGCACGGACGCGATACCGAAGACTGCGATCCGGGCTCCCGAATAGCGGATCCGGCCGGTGTCGGGATTGTAGACGACGCGGTCGGCGGTGATCTTCCACGATGGCTTCTTGGGGCAGCCCTCGGAATCGACGACGGCGCACGGCGAATAGGCGGCATCGGCGACGATGATGACGCCGTCCTCGCGCGTGCCCCGGCGCGCGGCGATGCGCCCGCCGTCCTCCAGCACGACCAGCATGTTCTCGATCACGCCGTCGCGGAGCGTGTCGGTCAGTTCGATGCGGTCGCCATAGGCAGTGTCGCCCGCGGCGCTGGTGGCGACGATGTTGCCTTCCGCCACGACTTCCCCCGTCGCGCGGTTCCAGATCACGCGATCGGCGCGGAGCCTGTCGCTGCGGCGGTAAAGCCGAACGTCGCCGCTAGCGACGACGATGTCGCGCTCGGTGTCATATTCGATCTCCGCCGCTTCGAACCGGATCTGGTCGGGGTCGTCCGGTACATCCGCGGCGGGCGGTGCCGGTTCGACGTTGCGATCCTGCAGATCGGGTTGTGCCGTCTCCAGTTCATCGGTCGCGAGGGGTGGCTCCAGTGTCTCTTCGGGCTGAACCGGCCTCGGCGCCGTATCCTGGGCCTGAGCCTGCGCCGCAACGCACAGCGCCATGGGAAGCGCGCCGGAGAGCAGCAGTGCCTTGCGCGTCACGGGGAACCGAACCTCATACACTCATGCGCGCGCCCGCACGCTCCGCTTGCCCTATCGCACCGCTGCGCGCGTACCGCAACGCCTTGGCCGCGGCGATCGCGGGAGGGTAGAAGATCGCATGCAGGTCGATTTCTTCCATTTGACGCAGATGCCGCTCGAGCGCGCGCTTCCGCAAGTCGCCGAGCGGGTTGTTGAACGCGGTGGGCGGCTGTTGATCGTCGCGGAAGGCGAAGCGCTGCGCGCCAAGCTGGACGCGCTGCTCTGGAGCTATGCGCCCGAGAGTTTCCTGCCTCATGCCGCTGCCGGGACAGGAGAGGATGCGGCACAGCCGATTCTGATCGCGGATTCGACGCAAGCCGCCAACGGCGCCCGCAACATCGTTCTGGCGGACGGAATCTGGCGTGACGCAGCGCTGGCATTCGACCGCGCCGTGCTTTTCTTCGATGGCGACAGCATCACCGAGGCGCGCGCCGCATGGAAGGAACTGGTGACTCGCGACGGCGTCGAACGCCGCTACTGGAAGCAGAACGAAGCAGGGCGCTGGGAACAGATCGCCTGAGTTCGCCGAGCCGGCGGTCGCGCGCGTTCGGCTTGCATCCGCACCGGGCGGCGATTAGGGGAGCGCGACTTTTCCGCAACCCGCAAGCAACAGGAGCCGCACGGCCATGGCCGCGACCCGGACCTTTTCGATCATCAAGCCCGATGCCACTCGCCGCAACATCACCGGTGCGGTCACAAAGATGCTGGAGGAGGCCGGCCTGCGCGTTGTCGCTTCCAAGCGCATCCAGATGACCCGCGAGCAGGCGGAAGGCTTTTACGCCGTCCACAAGGAGCGGCCCTTCTTCAACGATCTGGTCGAGTTCATGATCTCGGGTCCGGTCGTGGTGCAGGTGCTCGAGGGCGAGAATGCCGTCGCGCGCAATCGTGAAGTGATGGGCGCGACCAATCCGGAGAACGCCGACGAGGGGACGATCCGCAAGGTTCACGCGGAATCGATCGAAGCGAACACCGTGCATGGCTCCGATTCGGAAGAGAATGCCGCGATCGAGATCGCTTATTTCTTCAAGCCCGAAGAAATCGTCGGCTGACGATACGGCCCCTCCCCCGGCGGGGGAGGGATCACCGTCGCGGCAGAGTGATGGTGGCCACCAGGCCACCGCCGTCGCGATTGGCGAGCGACACGTCGCCGCCCGCCTCGCGGGCGATAGCGCGGGCGAGGGCAAGTCCCAGGCCGATGCCGCCGGTGTCGCGGTTGCGCGAGCTTTCGAGCCGAGTGAACGGGTCGAAGACCTTCGCGAGCTTGTCTGCCGGAATCCCCGGCCCGCGGTCCGCAACTTCGATCGCGACATCTGCCGTTCGGGGCACCAGACGCACTTCGGCCCCGCCGGCGTATTTTATCGCATTCTCGATCAGGTTGCGCAGCGCGCGGCGCATCAGCGAAGGTCGGAGCCGGATCGGCAGGCGCGGCGATTCCTCAGTCGTGACGTCTGCGCCGAGATCGCGGAAGTCCTCCACGACCGCATCGATCAGCGCGGCGAGATCCACATCGGTCGGCGGCTCGCTCGGCCGGCCTAGCCGGGCCAGCGAGAGAATGTCGTCGAGCGTGCGGTTCATTTCGTCGATCGTGTCGGCCATTTTGGCACGATCCTCGTCATCCTCAACCGATTCGATCCGGACCCGCAGCGCCGCCAGCGGCGTCCGCAGATCGTGGCCGATTGCGCCGAGCATCCGATCCTTCTCGTCGAGCATCGCATTCACGCGGCGGCTGAGCGCGTTATAGGCTGCGGTCACCGACTGAACGTCGCTCGGGCCGTCCATCGGCAGCGGTACCGCAGTGGCGTTCGGATCGAAGCGGCGGGCGGCTTCCGCAAGCGCGTTCAGCGGTCGCGATATCCGCCGCGTGATCCACAGCACCGGCAGCAGGATGATCGCATAGAGGATCAGTGTCTGGACGATCAGGATGAGCAGGATGCGGCGATCGGTGCGCGGCCAGGGCGCAATCACTCTGAGCCAGCCTCGGCCCGGCACTTCCGCGGCGATCACCAGCATTGCGCCCTCGCTTCTCCGCTCGCGCAGCGCACGCGTATCGCGCCGGAGCGGGCGCAGGCCGGTATCGACGCGCGCGACAGGCACGCCGAGCTCTTCCAGCTGGCGGCGCACTTCGGCGGCGACTTCGGGGCGGCGCTCCCTCCATGCCGGGATCGGGTTCGCGTCGTCGACACGAACTCGGCCGCGGTCGCCGAGAATCGGGCCGCGCCCCGCGGCCTCGCGTTCGAGCGCATCGGCGATGCGCGTGGCGGCAGGCCGCGCTGCCTGCGCAAGACGGAAGTTCGCGCTGCTGCGTAACGCGAGAGCGAAGTTGACCGCCTGCGCAACGAACAGAGCCGCCGCGAGGAGCAAGGCCATTTGCCCCGCCAGGCTGCGCGGCAGGAAGCGCGCGTTCACAGCCGCGTCACTTCGGCCGCGAGTGTGTAGCCGCCGCCCCACACGGTCTTGATGACAGTCGGATTCTTGGGGTCGGGCTCGATCTTCTTGCGTAATCGGCTCACCTGATTGTCGATCGCGCGATCGAAAGCGGCCGCCTCGCGGCCTTGGGTAAGGTCGAGCAGTTGATCCCGGGTCAGTACCTGGCGGGGGCGCGTCACCAGTGCGTTGAGCAGATTATACTCGCCGGTCGACAGCGGCACCGAAACGCCTTCCCGGTCGACCAGCGTACGTTCTCCGGTCTTCAGCACCCAGCCGGCGAATGCGAAGCTGCCCGCTTCCGGGCCATGCTGGCGCGTGCCCCCGGCCGCCAGCCGGCGCAGCACGACCTTCACCCGTGCGGCGAGCTCGCGCGGCGAGAAGGGCTTCACCACATAGTCGTCGGCGCCCATCTCCAAGCCGACGATCCGGTCGGTTTCCTCCGCACGTGCGGTGAGCAGGATCACCGGGGTATCGCTTGTCTCGCGAATATGGCGGCACAGGCTGAGCCCGTCTTCGCCCGGCATCATGATGTCGAGGATGACGAGATCGATCGAATAGGCGGCCATCCGCGCCCGCGCACCTTCTGCGTCGCCGGCCTGAGTCACTCGGAAGCCCTGCTTCGTCAGGTACTGTGCGAGCGGCTCACGGATCGAACGCTCGTCGTCGACGAGCAGCAGGTGCGGCGTTTCTGACATCATCATCGCGGTAGCACATCCGAAGGCGGCGGAAAGGGCGGACGGCGCGAAGGGGAGCGCGCCGTCCGAAGGTGCAGCTGTTACTCGGCGGGCGGAACTGCGCCAGCTTGGCGGTCGCCGCGACGCTCCCGCATCTGCTCCATCCGTTCGCGCACGGCGTCGCGCTCGGCCTGGTCGATTGCGCCGTCGCCGTTGCTATCCAGCCGGGCGAAGCGGCGTTCGGCCTGCGCCTTTTGCTCCGCGAGACTGATCGCGCCATTCCCGTCGGCGTCGATACGATTCATCCTGCGCTCCCGGAAGCGGGCGCTGCGCTCGCCGCCACGCTCGTGCTCGCCCATGCGGCGGCCGTCGTGCGCCCCGCGGCGATTGTGCAAGCGCTCGTCACCGGTCAGTTGCCCGTCGCTGTTCGCATCGCGTTGTGCGAACCGCTGCTCGACCTGGGCGAGCATCTCGGCGCGGGTAAGGATGCCGTTGCGATCCGTGTCGGCGCGCGCGATTGGATCGCCGCGCCGTTCGCGCATCTGCCGCATCCGCTCGCGCGCGGCCTCGCGCTCGGCCGGGTCGATCGCGCCGTCGCCATTTGCATCGAGCCGGGCGAAGCGGCGCTCGGCCTGCGCCTTTTGCTCCGCGAGCGTGATCGCGCCGTTCCCGTCGGCGTCGATGCGACTCAGGATACGTTCGCGAAGCCGCCCGCCGCGGCGGTTGTGGAAGCTCTCGCCCTCCGTCAGTTGCCCGTCGCTGTTCGCATCGCGCTGTGCGAACCGCTGCTCGACCTGGGCGAGCAGCTCGGCGCGTGTAACCACGCCGTTGCGGTCAGCGTCGGCGCGAATCGTGGAATGGCCGGGCGAAGGCGCCGGGGCGGGGGGCGCGTTCTGCGCGAGGGCAACCGTGCCCGTCAGGGTCATAGCACCGAGTGCGGCGGCCGCGATCAGTCTGGTCTTCATGAGCGTGCTCCAGTTCAGCGCGGCGCGCAGGGGCCGCGCCGCAGGAGCGCCTTTTGTCGGATCGCTGTCGCAGGGGTGTGTCAGCGCCGGGGCGAAGTGTCGCAAAATGTCGCGTCAGGCGAAGATCGCGACACTCTGCATCGCATCAACCACCGGCGCGCCGGCGGCATTCCAGATGCGCATGCGCTGGCTGCTGAAGCCATCGACCGCCCGATCCGTCGCCGCCTGGAGCAGCCACCAGCCGTCCTGCGTCGAAAGATCGGTCGTCAGCAGATTGACGTGCCAGGTCAGCGAACTGAGCGGCACCTGCTTGTCGAACAGCTTGAAGGCGGCGGGGGGCAGTCCGTCGGCGATCGCGAGCAGCTCGACTGTTGGATCGAGACCATCGCGCCCGCGCAGCCGCGCCCAGCGCAGCCATTCCGCCGCACCGGGCACTTTCACGTCGTGAAACTCGAAATTGCCAGTGAAGAACTCGTCCGGGCCGATGTAAGTCTTGACATTGGGCTCGGGCGGGTGCCGCTCTGCCCGGGACATAGCGTCGTGCGTGACCGCGGAAGGCAGCGGTGCCATGAAGAGAAAGGTCGCGCGCAGCCCCAGTCCCGCTTCCGAGCGGACTTCGGTGTCGATGTAGGTCGCGTTGCGTCCGCGCCGGAGGCGTTGAGCCGTGATCGTGACCGCGCCGGCGAGCGGGCCCACGAAAGCGACTTGCGCCGAACGCAGCGGCGGCAGATCGGCTTCGATCCGTTGCGCGGCATGCAGCGCCAGTGCGGTCGTCAGCCCGCCATAGGCGGTACGGCCCTGCATCCAGTCCGCGGGCACCGTAGTTCGAAAGCCGTTCTCGACAAGGTCGGCCTGCGACAGAATATCGGCGATGGGGGTCACTTTGCATTCTCCAGATATCGGTCGCGGAGCGCGCGCTTGAGTATCTTCCCGATGCTGCTGCGCGGCAGTTCGGCCACGCATTCGAGTGCGCTCAAGCGCTGTGTCTTGCCGACCCGATCGTTGAACCACGTCAGAATCGTTGCCGTGTCAGTCACGGCGTCGCGCGCGACGTAGAAGCCGACCGGCGTCTCGCCCCATGCTTCCGACGGAATCCCCACTACCGCGCAGTCGGCAACATCGGGATGCTCCGCCAGCACCGCTTCGAGATCGGAGGGATAGATGTTGAACCCTCCGGAGATGATGACGTCCTTCTTGCGGTCCATCAGGATCAGAAAGCCGTCCTCGTCGAACCGGCCGATATCGCCGTGTCGGATGTAGCGCCGGCCCTCGGCATCAAACCATTCGGTCTCGCGGGTGGTTTCGGGGCGGCCGTGATAGCCGGTCATCATCCCACCGGACCGTCCGACGACTTCGCCGGTTTCTCCGGCGGCCACTTCCTTCCCGCGCTCGTCGATCAACCGGATGTCGCAACCTTCGATCGGCCGTCCGACGGTGTGCAGCTTGTCGGGATGCATGTTGGCGATCAGGATGCACGTTCCGCCGCCCTCGGTCATGCCATAGATCTCGAGTAGCAGCCCCGGCCAGCGTGCGAGCACATCCGCCTTCAGCTCGGGCGAGAAAGGCGCGCTGGTGCAGGTCTTGAACCGGAAGCTTGAAAGGTCGAACCGGTCGAAATCGGGCAGCGCCATGATGCGGCGATACTGCACCGGCACCAGCATCGCATGGGTAGCGCGATGTTTCTGCGCAGCTTCCAGAAATGCATATGCGTCGAACTTGCGCAGCAGCACGGCTGTGCCGCCCCAGCCGAGCGTGGGCAGGAAGCTCACCAGCGTGGTATTCGAATAGAATGGAGTGGCAACCATTGTCACTGCGTCGCCGAAACCCGCGGCCGTATTCCGGGCGATGTGCGACCAGCGCATCGCGTGCGGCTGGACGATTCCCTTGGGTGTCCCGGTGGTCCCAGATGAATAGATAAGATTGAACGGATCGTCGGGCGCGATCCGCACGGGAGCCGGAACCGTTGCTGCGGGCGCGAGCCAGGTCTCGAACGCTACTCCCGCGCCGCTTCCGTCGAGCGCGACTCGCTTCGCCGGCAGATCGATCTTGCCCAGCATTTCCGCCGCTTCTTTGTCGAGGAAGAGCAGCGGCGCCCCGCTGTCCCGGACCATCGCCGCGATTTGCGCCGGCGTCGCGGAGGGGGCGAGCGGCGCTGCGACACAGCCCGCGCGCACCGCTCCCAGAAAGACTTCCGCATAGGCGATCGAAGGCGCCGCCAACAGCGCGACTGCGGTTCCTTGTGCCACGCCGTCGCGTTGCAGCGCCGCTGCTACGCGGTCCATCCGCGCATCGAGCGCAGCATAGCCGAGCGTCCGCTCGTCCATCGCCAGCGCCGTCTTTTCGGGACGCTCGGCGGCATGGGCACGAATCAACTCGGACAGTGTCGCGAACCCGCTGCTCAGCAACGCCTCGGCGGTCGGCATCCGTTCCTCTCTCTTCCAGCTTCTTTGGCGCTCCACTAGGGCGCAACCACCACTCCGTACAGCATCGACTTGACGCGGCTCGGTCCATACCGCAATTTCGAATCAACGAAAGACATACCGGAGAGAGAGGATGGCCACCGCACCCGATGTTGAGGCGCTTGCCGACCCGCTGGAGGCGTTTCGCGTCCATGCGCGCGAATGGCTCGCGGCGAACTTCCCCCCGTCGCTGCGCGGCAAGGACAATGCGATGTCCGCGGTCGAGGGGCCGACCGAGCTCAGCGACGAGGAGGCGGCCTGGAAACAGGCGATGGGCGAGAAGGGGTGGGGCGTTCCCGCCTGGCCGAAGGAATATGGCGGCGGCGGCCTGAGTCGTGCCGAGGTGCGTGTGCTCCACGAGGAAATGGCTCGCATCGGTGCGTGGAATCCGATCGGCGGCATGGGCGTGATGATGTTCGGCCCGACTCTTCTCGAATATGGCACCGAGGAGCAGAAGCGCGAGCATATCCCGCCGATCGCCCGCGGCGAGATCCGCTGGTGCCAGGGCTATTCCGAGCCGGGAGCGGGTTCGGACCTCGCTTCGCTCCAGACCTTCGCCGAAGACGCCGGCGACCATTATGTCGTGAACGGCCAGAAGACATGGACCAGCGGCGGCCAATGGGCCGACAAGTGTTTCATGCTCGTTCGCACCGACAAGACGAAGAAGCATGAAGGTATCACTTTCCTGCTGGTCGATATGGATGCGCCCGGAGTCGAAGTGAAGCCGATCCGGCTGATCTCCGGCAGCTCGCCCTTCTGCGAGACTTTCTTCACCGACGTGAAGGTGCCGAAGGCGAACCGGGTCGGCGAGGAGGGCCATGGCTGGACGATCGGCAAGCGGCTGCTCCAGCATGAGCGGACCAGCCTGTCCGGCGGCGGTTCCAGCGCGGGGCGCTTCTTCGCGGGCACGCCGCTGTCGGAACTGGCAAAGCACTATGTCGGCACCGACGAGCACGGGCGTATCGCCGATGCGGATCTGCGGATGCGGATTGTGCGCCACGAAATGGATCTGCGGGCATTCATGGCGACTCTGCGCCGCGCCGCGATGGAGGCGAAGGCGGGTCAGGGCCCGTCCGCCACCTCTTCGATCATGAAGAATGTCGGTGCGCGAATCACGCAGGAGCGTGCCGAACTGGCGCTCGAGATCATGGGCATGGCGGGGCTCGGCTGGGAAGGCGAGGGCTTCACGCCGGAGGAACTGGCGCAGACCCGCGGCTGGCTCTTCGGCAAGGCAGTCTCGATCTACGGCGGTTCGACCGAGATCCAGAACAATGTGATCGCCAAGCGCATCCTTGGCATGCTCGATCATCAATAATGCGTGTGCCGCTGCGGAAGGGGCCCCCTTCCGCTTCGCGGCATCGACGCCACAGGCTCTGCATTGCGATGGAGCGACGGGGAAGAGGAAATGGCGGTACTCACCGAAGAACAGACGATGCTCCGCGATATGGCGCGCGAGTGGGTGGACAATGAAGCGCCGGTCACGGCCTTTCGCCGAATGCGTGATGCGGCGCCTGCCGAACGCTACGATAGCGGCGCCTGGCGCGCACAGGCCGAGATGGGCTGGCCCGGAATCCTCGTTCCCGAGGCACTGGGCGGCGTGGGAATGGGCTATGTCTCGCTCGGACTGGTGCTCGAGCAACTGGGCCGAAATCTGACGGCATCGCCACTGGCGGCGACCGCTGCTGCCACGAGCGCGATCCTGATCGGCGGATCGGAGGCGCAGCAATCCGAGTGGCTGCCGCGGATCGCTGCAGGAGAGGTGGTGGCGACGCTCGCAATCGATGAAGGGCCGCGTTTCGCGCCCGATCGCATCACCACTGAAGCCGCCGGCGGACGTGTGACCGGCACTAAGGAGTTCGTTGCCGAGGGCGACGGCGCCGCGCTGTTCGTGGTTGCGACCACCGACGGGCTCTGGCTTGTGCCTGAGGGCGAAGGCGTCACGCGCTCCGCTCGACAAATGGTGGACTCGCGCAGCCATGCGCAGGTTCGACTCGATGGCGCGGCGGGCGAGCGGCTTGCCGGTTCCGATGAGTTGCTGACGCGGGTTACCGATCGCGCAGCGGCGGCGACCTGTGCCGAAATGCTCGGCATGGCCGAGGCCGCTTTCGAAAAGACTAACGAGTATCTCAAGACCCGCGTCCAGTTCGGCCAGCCGCTGTCGACCTTCCAGGCGTTGCAGCATCGCATGGCGAAGCAGTTCACCGAACTCGAACTGACGCGCTCAGTGGTCGAGGCGGCACTCGAGGCGATCGAGGCGGATCGGCCCGACGTGCCGCAGGCAGTGAGTCTCGCCAAGGCAGTCGCGGGCGAGACGCTTCACCTCGTCAGTCGCGAAACGGTCCAGCTCCACGGCGGGATCGGAATGACTGACGAGCATGACGCCGGCTTCTATCTCAAGCGCGCCCGTGTGCTCGAGGCGCAATGGGGCAATGCCGCGTGGCACCGCGAGCGGTTCGCACGCCTCAACGGCTATTGAGTGCGGCTGCGCGTCGCCATGCGCGGCCCGCGACGGGGCGGGACGTTTCGAACAATCGTTCGGGAAATCGTTGCCCCTGCCGCGACTATGGCATTTGAGCAACACCGACGTATCCGTAGCGGTATGCAACGGTTGTTCCGCTTGACGCGCAGGGCATAAGCGAGTGTAGTTTCGAGGATAGGGTATGGAGCCGCCAAGTGCTCCGGCCAAGTGGGAGAGGATAGATGATGCGTTTTCGTCTCATGGCGGCGTGCGCCGTTCCGGCGCTGACGGTCGCGCTGGCGGCTCCGGCCTCCGCGCAGTCCGCGGCAAATGACGACCCGACTGCCATCGCGCAGGCGGCTGTCGATCAGGATACTGCGGATGCGCCGCGGCGCGCGCCCGTGATTCAGGATGGTGACATCGTCGTCACCGCACAGGGCCGTGCCCAGGTGCTTGCCGACGTGCCGCTTGCGATCTCGGCCGTCTCCGGGGAGGCGCTCGAACTGACCGGCGCCAACGACATCCGCCAGCTCAATCAGGTCGCGCCGTCGCTGCTGGTGTCGAACACCGGCAGCGAGGCGAACAGCTCGGCTCGCATTCGCGGCGTCGGCACGGTGGGGGACAATCCCGGTCTCGAGAGCTCGGTCGCGACCTTCATCGACGGCGTCTATCGTTCGCGCACCGGCGTGGGTCTCAACGAACTCGGCGAGATCGAGCGGATCGAGGTGTTGCGCGGTCCGCAGGGCACGCTGTTCGGCCGCAACGCGTCCGCGGGCCTGCTGAACATCGTGACCAAGGGGCCCGAATTCGATTTCGGCGGCACCGCTGAAATCACCTACGGCAACTATGATTATTGGCGTCTCGGCGCCTCGGTGACCGGGCCGGTCGCCGATAGCCTCGCGCTGCGACTCGACGGCATCTATGTGCAGCGCGACGGTTTCTTCGAAGACGTGAACACCGGCTATCAGGTCAATGACCGCGATCGCTATCTCGTGCGGGCGCAGGCGCTGTACGAGCCGACGGTCGATCTCTCGGTCCGCGTGATCGGCGATTACAGCCGCCGCGAGGAGGCGTGCTGCGCCGCCGTCTATGCGACGCCCGAGATCGCACCGGCCAACCGGGGGCTGATCGATCCGTCGAACCCCATCATCCCGGTACTGATCGGTGTCGGCGATACGACCTTCGACGGCTATTTCCCGGCGTTCGGCGACCCCTACAGTCGCCGTATCGCAGTCTCGCCGAACCGCAGCTACGATGGCGAGACCGAGGATTACGGCGGCTCGGTTCAGGTCGACTGGAATCTGGGCGGCGTCGACCTGACGTCGATCACTGCCTACCGCGGCTATACCAACTATCAGGCGGCGGACGCCGATTATGGTCTCGCCGACATCCTGTTCTTCGGCCCGGACAGCGGTCGTGAGTTCCGGACTTTCTCGCAGGAGCTGCGCTTCCAGGGGACGGCGTTCGACGGCGTGCTCGACTGGCTCGTCGGCGGCTATTACGCGAACGAGGATCTTGAAACGCGCAGCGAGCTGCAGTTCGGCAACGATTATGGCGCCTTCGCCTCGTGCCGCCTGCTCGCCTCGATCAGCCCGGCACTGCCGCGCAATCCCGATCAGGCAGGCTGCCTCGCCGGGCCCGGCGGCGCGATCACCGCCGGCGCGCTTGCAGGGATCTTCCCCGACATTCCGGGCCCAACGGTGGGCGCCGCACCCTTCGTCGAGGCGCTCCGTCTGCTCAGCACGGTCAACGGCGTCGGCGACGATACGGCGAACTTCAACCAGAACAGCGAGAATTTCGCGTTCTTCACGCACAATATCATCCATCTGACCGATCGGCTCGATCTGACGCTGGGACTTCGTTACACGAACGAAACCAAGCGGATGGACGCCAACTTCAACAATACCAACACCATCTGTCCGCAAATGCAGGCGCTGCTGCTTCCCTATCTCACGGGGGGTGCATCGACGACCGTTCCGACGTCGCTCACCGGCGGAGCGATCTCGCTCGCCTGCCAGGGCAATTCGACTGCCGAGCTCAACGGGCTCACGCTCGAGGACGAGCGCAACGAGGACAAGATCACCGGTACGGCCGTGCTCTCGTACAAGCCGACCGACGATTTGCTGGTCTATGCGAGCTATTCGCGCGGCTACAAGGCGGGCGGTTTCAACCTCGATCGTTCGGCTCTGAAATCGCCGATCCTGCCGTTCTCGCTGGCGGGTGGCGCCTCGCTGGTGAGCAATCTGCAGTTCGACGAGGAGACGGTCGACGCCTATGAGATCGGCGCCAAGTACAGCACCGGTCCGTTCAGCCTGAATCTTGCCGCGTTCCGCCAGGAGTTCAGCAACTTCCAGCTGAACACCTTCAACGGCACGGTCTATCTGGTCCAGAACATCAACGGCTGCGGCAGCAATCTGGGCACCGGCGGCACCTGCGATCCGGACGATATCACTCCCGGTGTCATCTCGCAGGGCGTCGAGCTGGAGGCGACGCTGGTGCCGATCCGCGATGTGCGGTTCAGCCTGGGCGCGACCTATGCCGACACGCGCTATGCGGACCGGCTGGTCGGTTCGGACGAGGGCGATCCGCTCGATCCGGCGCTCGCGCTGCTTCCGGGTGACAATCTCTCGAATGCGCCGGAAATCGTCGTCACCAGTTCGTTCGCCTATACGCCGGAGCTCGGCAATTCCGGTCTGAGCGGGTTGTTCTACATCGATGCGCGCCTCGCCGACGACTACAACACCGGTTCGGACCTGGTTCCGCAGAAGGAGCAGGACAGCTTCGCGGTGGTGAACGGCCGCATCGGCGTGCGCGCCGATAATTGGTCGCTCGAGGTCTGGGGTCAGAACCTGTTCGACGTCGGCTATACGCAGGTCGGGTTCAGCTCGCCTTTCCAGGCGCCGGCGCAAATCTATTCGGCCTATCTTGCCGAACCGCGGACATACGGCATCACGCTGCGCGGCAACTTCTGATCTGAATGGGGCGGGCCGGTGGTCCGCCCCTTTTTTTTCTCGAATAGCGAGCGCATCCGCCCATGGCCGACTCCGCTGCCGCTGCCGCGGTTCACAGTGCCGCCGACGCACTTGCGCTCAAGCGGCGGACGCTCACGCTCACGCTGCTCACGCTCACCTATTTCTTCAGCTATATGGATCGGCAAATCCTCGCGATCCTCCAGGAGCTGATCAAGGCGGACCTGCAACTCAGCGACACCCAGCTGGGCCTGCTCGGCGGATTCGCCTTCGCTGTTTTCTACGCGACACTGGGAATTCCCGCCGCCCGGCTCGCCGACCGCGGCAATCGCAAGCGGCTCGTCGCGATCGCCCTCGCGCTGTGGAGCGCGATGACGGCGATGGCCGGTCTCGCGCAGAACTTCCTGCAACTGCTGCTTGCCCGTATCGGCGTTGGGATCGGCGAGGCGGGATCGTCGCCGCCCAGCCATTCGATGATCGCCGATCTCTATCCGCCCGAAAAACGCGCCGGGGCGATGGCGGTCTATTCCCTGGGCGTGGTGCTGGGCGCCGCCTTCGGGACGATCATCGGCGGAACCGTGGCGAATTATTTCGGCTGGCGCGCGGCGATGTTCGCGGTCGGCTTGCCGGGACTGGTACTGGCGGTCCTCGTCTGGCTGTTCGTGGTCGAGCCGCGCCGCGGCTTGTCGGACGCTGCGCGTGCGGCCGAGCAGCACGACGCGATTCCGCCGCTGGGGGTGGGCTTCGCTTCGCTGTGGCGCAATCCGGCCGCGCGGCATCTGGTGGCGGCAGTCACGCTGACATCAATGATCGGCTATGGGCTCACTCATTGGGGGCCGAGCTTCATGATCCGCACGCTCGGGGTGGACATTCTCACGATCTCGCTCATCGTCGCGCCGATCGGCGGCATTTGCGGCACGATCTCGGCAGTGGGCGGCGGCAAACTCGCCGACCGGTTGGCCGGGCGGCACGGACTCCACGCCCAGAGCTGGATGGTCGCGGTGCTGAAGATCGTCGCGCTGCCGTTCGCGCTCGCTTTCTATCTCGTGCCGATCCCGGCGGTGGCGATCGGCCTCTATTTCGTCGCCGTGCTGTTCCAGAACAGCTATCTCGGCCCCACCTTCGCGCTCATTCAGGGGCTCGCGCCGGTTCGGCTGCGCGCCTTGTGGGCGGCGATCACATTGCTCGTCATCAATCTGATCGGACTGGGTCTCGGGCCCACCCTGATCGGCGTGATCAGCGATTCGCTCCGGCCGTCGCTCGGCGAAGCGGAGGCATTGCGCTGGGCGATGTTCGTGTTCGGCGCGATCACGCCCTGGGCGATCTTCCACTATTGGCGCGCCGGCGTCCTGCTCAAGCGCGCGGCCTGACCCCTCCGCGAGCCGCGTGTCCCGCTCGGCGGATCGAGGGGATAAGGAACAAGGCGAAGCGGCATTTCTACGATCCCGCGGCCTGCCACTATGTGCTGACTGCGCCCTCCGTCAGCACTCGATCATCGAATAATCCGAACGCGAGCGTCGATGCGTAAAAGGCGACCGCGCGTTCGCGCGGCATGGTGCTCGCCCACTTGCGCATATCGAATGCTGCATTCTGCAGCGCCATCAGCCCCTGGCTCGCGACCAGAGGGTCGATCGGCCGGATCGATCCTTCGGCGATGCCATCGGAGATCATGCCGGCAAAGCGCCGCGCGATCCGGTTCGAACGGTCGATCATCGTCGAGCGGACGTGCGGCGGCAGGCCCGACAGGGCCGTCGTTCGAAGCAACGGGCCGCGTTCGGAGAACTGCACGTCGAGCAGCGTCGCAATGACGCTGGCAAGCCGATGCCACTGGCTGCCGGCCGCCAGCTCGGCCAGCCGCTGCGCGTCCGCGAGAATGTCGAAGCTGCGCTTGTAGCAGGCGATCACCAGATCGTCCTTGGCATCGAGGTGGTGATAGAAGCTGCCCTTGGTGACATTCAGCTCGGAAGCGATCTTCTGAACCGATGCGCCGCGGTACCCCAGTTCGTTGATCAGCCGCGTCGCCGCCAGCAGGAACGCCTCGCGCCCCGGCTCGGGCTCGGCGGATTCCAGATCGAGAAGTTCGGGTTGCCACTCCTGGTCCGGAGCGGCGATGCCGTGGCGGAGCACCTCCATCATCCGCGCCTCGAGCCGCGGGTATTCGTCGATTTCGTACCGCACCAGCCAAGCGGGCAGCCAGAAGGTGTTCTCCAGCAGCACATGCGCGCGGGCGCCGTGCAGGTCGGTCTCGGCGCGGTTTTCGGCGGGTCCCCAGAGCGCCCGCGTCTTTCGGAACACGTTGCGCCAGCCGGCAAGCAGCTCGTGCTTCACCGGGCCTTCCATCGCGCGCAGGTCCGACAGAATCGCGAAGTCTTGTTCCTCTCCCCGGCGGATGCGCGCGAGCCGCTCCATGTTGCTTGCGAGATAGCGGGCGACGCGCGCTTCGGGCGTGGTCTCCTCGTGCGCCGCATCGAGCATCGCTTCCAGCCGTTCGAGCGTCTGCTCGAAACAGGCGGCGGCGAGATCTTCCTTGCGCCTGAAGTAATAGGTCACGCTGGTGGTGTTGAGACCCACTCGTCGCGCGACATCGGCGAAGGTCATGCCCTTCGCACTTTGCTGGTTGATGGCTTCGGCGGCGGCGGCGAGAATGGCATCCCGCTTTGCCTGAAACCGCTTCGTGCCCTGTTCCGCTCCCCCGCGGATTGCTTCCGGCGCATTCATCGCGTCAGCTTACTGCATTTGCTCCGAAGCCAAAGATGTTTTTTGGAGGTTCGGGACGGGCGGAGGCGGGTATAATTTCCCGCATTGATCCGGATCGGTCCCCTTTACCGAATATCGGGTACGGTCTAAGTCGACAGGGAAGAGAGAGGGGCGCGAGCCGCCCGGAGAGGAGAGTGCCATGGATTTCACGCTCAGCGAGCGCGAGACCTACTTCCGCGACCGCGTCCGCGCCTTCATCGACGAGAATATCCGACCGCGCGACCCCGACTATCGCGCGCAGGTCTCGGAAGGGGACCGCTGGAAGGTGGTCCCGGTCATCGAGGAGATGAAGAAGAAGGCCAAGGCCGAGGGCCTTTGGAACTTCTTCATGCCCCCGCATTCGGGCCAGAAGCACGTCGACGAGAGCTTCGAATTCGAAGGCACGCAGCTGACCAACCTCGAATATGCCCTGTGCGCCGAGGAAATGGGCCGGCTGGGTTGGGCTTCCGAGGTCTTCAACTGCTCCGCGCCGGATACCGGCAACATGGAAGTATTCCACCGCTACGGAACCCGCGAGCAGAAGGAGCAGTGGCTCCGTCCGCTGATGAACGGCGAGATTCGCTCGGCGTTTCTGATGACCGAGCCGGCGGTCGCTTCGTCCGACGCGACGAACATCGAGACGCGGATCGAGCGCGATGGCGACCATTATGTCATCAATGGTCGCAAATGGTGGTCTTCGGGCGCGGGCGATCCGCGCTGCAAGATCGCGATCGTGATGGGCAAGACCGATCCGAACGCTTCGCGCCATGCGCAACAGAGCATGATCCTGGTACCCCTCGACGCTCCGGGCGTTAAGATCGAGCGGATGCTGACGGTCTTCGGATATGACCATGCGCCGCACGGCCATGCCGAGATCGTGCTCGAGAACGTCCGTGTACCGGCCGAAAACATGCTGCTTGGCGAGGGCAGGGGGTTCGAGATCGCGCAGGGGCGCCTCGGGCCGGGCCGGATCCACCATTGCATGCGCACGATCGGCGTCGCCGAGGAGGCGATCGCGGCGATGGGCCGCCGTCTCGTCAGCCGCGTGGCCTTCGGCAAGCGGCTGTCGGACCAGTCGGTCTGGGAACAGCGGATCGCGCGCGCGCGGATCGACATCGAAATGACTCGGCTGCTGTGCCTGAAGGCCGCCGACATGATGGACAAGGCCGGCAACAAGGCCGCGCATCTGGAAATCTCGATGATCAAGGTTCAGGCGCCCCAGATGGCGCTCTCGATCATCGACGACGCGATCCAGGCGCATGGCGGCGCCGGCGTTTCGGGCGATTTCGCGCTCGCCAGCGCCTGGGGAAACATACGCACGTTGCGCCTGGCCGACGGGCCCGACGAAGTCCACAACCGCACGATCGCCCGGCACGAATTCGGCAAACACGCGGAGTTCAAGGCCGATCGCCCGTCCAGCGGAGACGTCGGAGCAACGCGCTGAGCGCCGCGAGAACGAGAGGATGAGAGTGAAAGCAGCCGTACTCCACGAGGCGAAGCAGCCGCTTCAGATCGAAGAGGTCCAGGTGTCCAGGCCCGGTCCGCGCGAAGTGCTGATCCGCACGCGCGCGGTCGGCGTCTGTCGTTCCGACCTCCATTTCGTCGACGGCGCCTTTCCGCACCCGGTGCCGACGGTGCCGGGTCATGAGGCAGCCGGCGTGATCGAGGCGGTCGGCAGCGATGTCGCGCATTTGAAGCCGGGCGATCACGTCATCACCTTCTTCACCGTCTTCTGCGGTTCGTGCGAGATGTGCGTCACCGGCCGGGTTTCGCTGTGCATCGATCCGTCGACGCGGCGGGCGCCCGATCAGGAGGCCCGGCTCAGCCTCGCGGACGGAACGCCGCTCGCGCCGTTCCTCAATCTGTCGGCGTTCGCCGAGATGATGCTGGTGCACGAGAATGCCTGCGTCGCGGTGTCGAAGGAGATGCCGTTCGATCGCGCCGCGCTGCTCGGCTGTGCGGTGATCACCGGCGCCGGATCGATCTTCAACGACTGCCAGCTGCGCCCCGGCGAGAGCGTCGCGGTGATCGGCGCGGGCGGCATCGGTCTCGCCGCGATCAACGCCGCGAAGATCGCCGGAGCGGGCATGATCCTCGCGATCGATCCGGTGGCGTCGAAGCGCGAGCTGGCGCTGAAGATGGGTGCCACGCATGCGCTGGACGCGGCGGACGAGGGTCTCGCCAAGTCGGTTCTCAAGATGACGAACGGCGGCGTCCATTATGCGATCGAGGCGGTCGGCCGTCCGAACACCGCCGAACTCGCCTGGACGATCCTGCGCCGCGGCGGCACCGCGACGGTGCTGGGGATGATCGCGCCCGGCAACAGCGTCAGCCTGCCCGGGCCGACCTTCCTCACCGGCAAGAAGATCCAGGGATCGCTGCTCGGCTCCACGCGCTTTCCGATCGACATGCCGCGGCTCGTCCAGCTCTATCTCGATGGCAAGCTCGATCTCGACACGATGGTCGCCGAGCGGATTCGACTCGAGGATATCAACGACGCGCTCGACAAGCTGCGCCAGGGCGACAGCGTCCGTTCGGTGATCGAGTTCGCATGAGCGCGGAAATGGCTCCCGCCGACGATCTCGACGTCGCCCGCCTCTCCGAGTGGATGGCGGCGAACGTCGCCGGGTTCGAGGGGCCGCTTCGCTATGCGAAATTCGCCGGCGGCCAGAGCAACCCCACCTATCGCATCGATTCGCCGAGCGGCGCCTATGTGCTTCGGCGCAAGCCCTTCGGTCCGCTGCTGCCTTCGGCGCATGCTGTCGATCGCGAATACCGGCTGATCGCCGCGCTGCACCCCACGGGCTTTCCGGTCGCGCGACCCTATGGCCTGTGCGAGGACGATTCGGTGATCGGCTCGGCCTTCTACGTGATGGAGATGGTCGACGGGCGCACGATCTGGGATGGCGGGATGCCCGATCTCTCCCCCGCCGAGCGGACGGCGCACTATCATGCGATGATTGACACGCTGGCGGCGCTCCACGCGGTCGATTATGAAGCGGTCGGGCTTGGCGACTATGGCAAGCCGGGCAACTATTTCGAGCGCCAGGTCGCGCGCTGGTCGAAACAGTATCGCGCGAGCGAGACCGATCACATTCCCGAGATGGAAAAGCTGATCGCGTTTCTTCCCGCGACCGTGCCGGCGCAGACGCGCACCTCGATCGTCCATGGCGACTATCGCGTCGACAATATGATCTTCGCTCCCGAAGGGCCGGACATTCTCGCGGTGCTCGACTGGGAGCTGTCGACGCTCGGCGATCCGCTGGCGGATTTCTCCTATTTCCTGATGAACTGGGAAACCGTGCCGAGCGGCCGCCGATCGGGGATCAAGGGGCTCACCGGCCCGGAGACCGGAATACCGACGCTGGAGGAGGCCGTGGCTCGCTATTGCGCCGCCACCGGCCGCGACGGCGTGCCCGATCTGAACTGGTACTTCTCCTACAATCTCTTCCGCCTCGCCGGGATCGTTCAGGGCATCAAGAAGCGAATGATCGACGGCAATGCGTCCAGCGCGAAGGCCGCCGAAACCGTCGCGGCGCTGCCGGGGCTGGTTGCGGCCAGCTGGGGCTTCGCACAGGCGGCGGGAGCTTCCTGAGCACGCGTGCATAGAAAGGGCGACGACTCGATGCGATTCCAGGGCAAGTCCATCGTCATCACCGGTGCGGGTTCGGGAATCGGCCGCGCCACCGCCAGCGCCTTCGCTGCCGAGGGCGGCCAGGTGGTTGCCGCCGATCGAAGCGACGCCGTCCGTGCGACGGTAGAGGCGATTACGGCTGCGGGCGGAACCGCGCTTGGCGTCGAAATGGATGCGGGCAACGAAGACGATGTTGTTCGCCTCGTCGAAGTCGCGTGCACGCACTTCGGCGGAATCGACGTCTTCTATGCCAATGCCGGCATCTCGGGAGGCGCGAGCAGCGTGCTCGACGCCAGCGTCGAGCTATGGACCGACGTGTTGCGCGTCAACCTGATCGGGCCGGCGCTGGCGATCAAGCATGCCGCGCCACGCATCGTCGAGCGCGGCGGCGGCGCGATCCTGTGCACCGCCAGTGTCGCGGGGCTTCGCTCCGGGGCGGGCGGGGCGCCCTATTCGGCGTCCAAGGCAGGCGTCATCAATCTGGTGCAGTCGGCGGCGCAGCAGCTGTCGGGATCGAATGTCCGCGTGAACGCGATCTGTCCGGGGTTGATCGAGACCGGGATGACTCAGCGCGTCTACGACTATGCGCGCGAGAAGGGAGTCGAGGACAAGATCGGCCGGCTCAACCCGATGCGGCGCGGCGGCCGCCCCGAGGAGATCGCGCAGGTCGCGCTTTTCCTCGCTTCGGATGCGGCAAGCTATGTGAACGGCCAGGCGCTCGCGGTCGATGGCGGGCTTTCCTCGAGCCATCCGGTGACGCGGCAGGAATATGGCAAACCGGCGGTCTGATCCGTTCGATTCTAATCTGTCACGATAGCGCGGTAGCCAGCTTCCATGTTGATCCGCCGATTCGCTCCCGTTGCCACGCTGCTCGCTTTGGCGCTCCCCGCTCAGGCGCAAGAGGCGCGCCCGATGGCGGTGATCAGCGTTCCGGAGGTGCGCACGCCCGTCCGTCACCTCGTCACCTTTCAGCCGGGCGTTCCGACGTGCGAGGACGGCGATTTCGGCACTGCAAACATCGAGCAGCCGTTCGAAACCTCCACGCTGGCGCCGTCGGGCGCGCAGGCGATGCCGATCGAGCTGCGCTTCGGAATCGCCGCGAACGGCAGGCCGGTGGACATCCGGGTCGTCGAGCCTGAGGCGCCGCGGGCCGGCCATGTCGTCGTGCCGGCCGACGACGTGGTGCCATCCTTCGCCGCCTGGCAGTTCATCAGTGCCCAGCCGCGCACTTCCTGCCGCATCCGGTTCGAGCCGGTGCTGGTCCCCTATGACGCCGCGCCGCCGGGGCTGATCGCGCGCTACCTCGTCTTGCCGCATCGCGCGCTTCCCGAGGATCGCCGGTTGTTCCAGCGGCTGCACGGCGAGGAAGCGACCTGTCTGGCCGTGGGTGCAGAGCCCCGCACGCGCGCCTACCCGCCGTTCAGCGAATTGAACGAGAGCCCCGGTGGCTGGTCCTATGCGACGATTCGGTTCAGCATCGACGACTCGGGCCACCCCTACGACGTCACCGTGATTGCGTCCGATGCGAGCCCCGAGATGCAGGCGGCGTCGCGCGATGCGGTCGCACGTTCCCGTTTCGCGCCGCGCGCGGCGACGGGCTGCACCTATCCCTATTATCTCGTCGGCGAGGTCCTGCAAGCCCCGCCGCGGCCGGAGCTTGCCGCCTTCGAAGCACCCGAGGCGCGTTGCGAAGGCGGGACCGAATGGGCCCATCTGGGGCAACTCACCTTTCCCCGCGGATTTCAGCGGCGGAAGATCGAGGGTTGGGCGTTGATGCGCTTTGATGTGACCCCCGAAGGGGTGCCGACCAACATCGAGGTCGTCCGCAGCGAGCCGGCGGCGGCATTCGGCGAGCAGGCGGTTCGAGTTGTCCGGCAGGCGCGGCAGGCGCCCCAAGAGGAACCGAAAAGGGGCTGTCTCGATTTTGTGCGCTTCGTCATGCCGGACTCCCACGCGCAGGCGTCCGCCGAAGCGGACTGAAGCTGTCAGCTCTTGAGCCGCATCAGCCCTTCCTGGCTGGCGCTCGCGACGAGCCGACCGTTGCGATCGAAGATGCGGCCGCGATTGAAGCCGCGCGCATGGCCGGCCCACGGACTGTCGCACGAATAGAGCAGCCACTCGTCGAAGCGGAACGGCTCGTGGAGCCACACGGCATGGTCGAGGCTTGCCGATTGCAGCTTGTTCGTCATCCAGGTGACGCCGTGCGGCAGCGTCGCGGTGCCGAGCAGCGTCATGTCGGTCGCATAGGCGAGCGCTGCGCGATGCACCGCCGGATCATCGGGGAGCGGTGCGACCGTTCGGAACCAGCAATGCTGTTCGGGCGGCTGCTTTTCCGGCCTCAGCCAATTGCGCGGGCTGCAGGGGCGCAGCTCGATCGGCCGCGGGCGGAGGAAGAAAGCGCGAAACTTCTCTGGTATCTCGTCGACGAATTCGCGGCGGAGCTCGTCCTCGGAGCGGAGTTTCTCGGGCGGCGGGACGTCCGGCATCTCGTCCTGGTGGTGCAAACCCTCCTCTGCGCGCTGGAACGAGGCGGTCATGTTGAGGATCGGCACGCCGCCCTGCTGCGCGATCACGCGGCGATTGGCGAAGCTGCCGCCGTCGAAGTCCCGAACGACGCGATAGACGATCGGAAGATCCTCGCTGCCCGGCCGCATGAAATAGGCGTGCAGCGAATGGGCGACCTTGCCGTCCACCGAACGCTGCGCGGCCTGCAACGCCTGGCCGATCACCTGGCCGCCGAACACGCGCCCGACCCCGCCGGGTTGGCGGCTGCCTCGATACAGGTCGGTATCGATCGTCTCGACGTCGAGCAGCGTGACGAGCTGCTCGACGAGTTCGTCTGGCGTTGATCCGCGTTCGGTCATTCAGCGATTCCGTTGGCGTGAGCGAAGGAGCGGTCGATCAATATCCCGCCGCTGTCGCCAGTGCATTGGCATGGAAATTCGCATCGCCAAACATTTCCGCGAGCACCCGCGCACGTTTCATGAAGAAGCCGACGTCATATTCGTCGGTCATGCCGATGCCGCCGTGGAGCTGCACGCCCTCCTGTACCGCCAGCGTCGTGGCAAGGCCGGTCATCGCCTTGGCGACATGCACGGCCTCGGCGGCGCGCGGATCGCCTGCGTCGAGCAATTGCTGGGCCTTCAGCACCGCGGCTCGCGCGACTTCCATCTCGGAATAGAGATGGGCGGCGCGATGCTGCAGCGCCTGGAAGCTGCCGATGGTGACTCCGAACTGCTTGCGTTCCTTGAGATAGGCGACGGTGCTGTCCATCGCGCCGCCGCCGACGCCGAGCAGCTCGGCCGATGCGCCGGTGCAGCCCGCGTTCAGCAGCGCCGTGAGCGGGCCCGCGCCCTGATCGACTTCGCCGATCACTGCGTCGGCATCGACCTCGACTCCCTCAAACCGCATGCGCGCGGCGAGGCTGGTGTCGGCCAGCCGCTCGGCTTCGGCCGACAGTCCCGCAGCATCCTTCGGAACCGCGAACAGCGTGATTCCCTGCGCCTCGTCCGGGGCCCCCGCAGTGCGGGCGGCGACGAGGATCAGATCCGCGATATGGCCATGCGTCACGAACTGCTTGGCGCCGCTCAACCTGAAGCCGTTGCCCGAGCGTTCGGCGGTCATGGCGATGCGGCCGTTGTGCTTGGCGGTTTCGTCGATCGCAAGTGCCGCCACCGTGTCCCCCGCGGCGATGCCGGGAAACCACTGGGCCGCGGCCGCCGTGCCCTTCAGCGCCGAAACCGCTGCGACCGAGGTGGCCAGGAACGGCGAAGGCGAAAGATTGCGGCCGATCTCCTCGAGCACCACGCCCGCCTCGACATGGCCGAGCCCGAGGCCGCCGTCGGCTTCCGGGATCAGCATGCCGGTGAAGCCCATTTCGGCGAAGGCCTTCCAATGGTCGCGCGAAAAGCCGGTCGCGTCCTTCGCGTCGCGCAGCGCGCGCAGATGGCTGACCGGCATCTGCTCGGCGACATAGTCGTGCGCGGTGTCGCGGAGCATCGTCTGTTCATCGGTGAGGTAGAGGGGCATGTCGGTTCTCTCGTCATCCGGCATGGGCCGGGATGTGCACGAAAGGCCCCGGCCGCTGCCGGGGCCACGGATGCGTCAGGCGCTGGGCAGGTCGAGGATGCGCTTGGCGATGATGTTGAGCTGGATCTCGCTCGTCCCGCCCTCGATCGAATTGCCCTTGGAGCGCAGCCAGGCGCGCGCCGCCGCGCCGTTGTTCGATCGTTCGCTTTCCCATTCCAGCGCGTCCGATCCGCCGGCGGCGACAATCAGCTCGTTGCGCGCCTTGTTCAGCTCGGTCCCGTAATATTTCATCATGCTGGGCTGGGCGGGATGCGCGCGGCCGGCCTTGAGTTCGTCGATGAACCGCTCGGACATCGCCGCGAAGGCACGGGCGCGCACGTCGAAGGTCGCGATCTGCGCACGCAGCAGCGGATCGGTGAGGCGACCGTCGGCGTCGAGCCCGACGGTGGCGATCGCCATGTCGAGCAGCGGATTACCGCCCGCTCCGCCCAGACCCATGCCCGAGATCATCTCGCGCTCGTGCCCGAGCAGATATTTGGCGACGTCCCAGCCCTTGTTCTCCTCGTAGATGCGATTGGCCTTGGGGACGCGCACATTGTCGAGGAAGGTTTCGCAGAAGGGCGAATAGCCCGAGATCAGCAGGATCGGCTTGGTCGAGACGCCGGGCGTCTCCATGTCGAACAGGACGAAGCTGATCCCGCCCTGCTTGGACTCCTTCGACGTGCGGACGAGGCAGAACATCCAGTCCGCCTTGTCGGCATAGCTGGTCCACACCTTCTGGCCGTTGACGATATAATGGTCGCCATCGTCCTCTGCCCAGGTCTGGAGCCCGGCGAGGTCGGAGCCGGCATTGGGCTCCGAATAGCCCTGGCACCAGCGGATCTCGCCGCGCGCGATCTTCGGCAGATGCTCCTTCTTCTGTTCTTCGGTGCCGTACTTCAGCAGCGCCGGGCCGAGCATCGAAATGCCGAAGCTGTTGAGCGGATTGCGGCAGCCCAGCCGCGCCATCTCTTCCTTCAGGATCTTGGTCTGCGCCGGGGAAAGCCCGCCGCCGCCATATTCGGTCGGCCAGTCGGGCACGGTCCAGCCGCGGGACGCCATCGCGTCCATCCATTCCTTTTGGCCCGGCTTATACTCGGGATTGCGTCCGCCCCAGTTGATGTCCTTGTCCGAACGCACCGGCTCGCGCATCTCGGGCGGGCAGTTCGCCTCCAGCCAGGCGCGGGTTTCCACGCGGAAGGTGTCGAGGTCTTCGGTCATCGCTTCATCCTCTCCAAAAGCGCCCGTTTGTCCCGAGCGAAGTCGAGGGACGTGCCGCAGGCGGCGCGTCAGGGGTCTCGACTTCGCTCGACACGAACCGTTGTGGGCGGCCGCTCAGCAGTAGCGGGAGCGGCCGCTTCCTCTCAGGTTCAGTTGAACCGCTCGCCCTTTTCGGCCTTTTCCTTCAGCAGCGGCGCGACGTCGAAGCCGTGCTTTTCGAGACCCTCGACGATCGTCTTGAGGCCCACGGTGTCCGCCCAGAACATCGGGCCGCCGCGATAGACCGGCCAGCCATAGCCATAGATCCACACAACATCGATGTCGGACGCGCGCTGCGCCTTGCCTTCGGCAAGGATCTTCGCGCCTTCGTTCACCATGGTGTAGAGCGTGCGTTCGATGATCTCCTGGTCGGTGATCTCGTGCTGCTCGGCGCCCGACTTCTTGCGGAAATCCTCGATGATCTCGGCGACGCGCGGGGAAGGCGAGGGCTGGCGCTTCTCGTCATAGTCGTAGAAGCCCGCGCCCTTCTTCTGGCCCCAGCGGTCCTCGGCGCACAGCGCGTCGCGAATGCTTTCGATGCGGCTGGGGTCGCGGTGCCAGCCGATGTCGACGCCGGCGAGGTCGCTCATCTGGAACGGGCCCATCGGCATGCCGAACTCGACATGCACCTTGTCGACCTGGCTCGGCGTGGCGCCTTCCATCAGCAGCTTCTGCGCTTCTAGCTGGCGCGGGATCAGCATGCGGTTGCCGATGAAGCCGTAGCAGACGCCCGCGACGACCGCGACTTTCCGAATCTTCTTCGATAGCGCCATGACGGTCGCCAGCACGTCCTTGTCGGTCTTGTCGCCGCGCACGACCTCGAGCAGTTTCATGACGTTGGCGGGCGAGAAGAAGTGCATGCCGACCACATCGCCCGGCCGGCTGGTCGACGCCGCGATCTCGTTGACGTCGAGATAGCTGGTGTTCGAGGCGAGGATCGCGCCCGGCTTAGCGATGGTGTCGAGCTTGCCGAAGACGTCCTTCTTGACGTCCATCGATTCATAGACCGCTTCGATGATGAGGTCGCAGTCGCCGAGGTCTTCCATCGACAGCGTGGGGGTCAGCAGCCCCATCGCCTGCTCGACCTGATCCTGCGTGATGCGGCCCTTCTTCGCGGTGTTCTCGTAATTCTTGCGCATCGTCGCGACGCCGCGATCGAGCGCGTCCTGCTGCATCTCGACGATAGTGACGGGAATGCCCGCCGACAGGAAGTTCATGCTGATCCCGCCGCCCATCGTGCCGGCACCGATCACGCCGACCTTCTTCACGTCGCGCAGCTGGATGTCGTCGGGCACGTCGTCGATCTTCGACGCCTTGCGCTCGGCGAAGAAGATGTGGCGCTGCGCCGCCGATTGCGTGCCCATCATCAGCTTCATGAAGCCGTTGCGCTCGCGCTGCACGCCTTCGGAATAGGGCTTGGAGATCGTCTCTTCGATCACGTCGATGATCTCGGCGGGGGCATCGAAGCCGCGGAAGCGCTTCGCATTCTTTTCGCGGAACGCCTGGAAGACGCCCGGGTCGGCGGCGACGCTCTTCTCGCTCGCGCGGGGCAGCGGGCGCTTGTCGGCCACGTCGCGTGCGAAGGCTACCGCGTCGGCGACCAGGCTGTCCTCGCCGGCCAGCGCATCGACCAGGCCGGCCTCCTTGGCCTTGCCGGCAGAGATCGGATCGCCCTTGGCGGTCATCTCGAGCGCCAGCTCGACACCGGCCACGCGCGGCAGCCGCTGCGTGCCGCCGGCACCGGGCAGCAGGCCCAGCTTCACTTCGGGCAGGCCGATCTTGGCGGACGGTACCGCGACGCGATAATGGCAGGCCAGCGCCACTTCGCAGCCGCCACCCAGCGCAGTTCCGTGGATCGCCGCCACGACCGGCTTGTCCGACGCTTCGATCATGTCGACGAGGGCGGGCAGCAGCGGTTCGACCGGGGGCTTGGTGAATTCGGTGATGTCGGCGCCCGCGAAGAAGGTGCGCCCCTCGCAGCGGATCACGACCGCCTTGATGCCGTCGTCGCCCTTCGCTTCCTCGAGGCCCGCCTGCAGCCCCTGGCGAACGGCCGCGCCCAGTGCATTGACCGGGGGGTTGTTCGAAATGATGACGAGGACGTCGTCCTGGCGTTCGGTGGTGACTATGGACATTCGATCGTCTCCTGTTCGTCTGCTGGCGCGGCCGCTCAGTTGAGCGCCGCGTAGATCATCGTCTTGAGCTCGCGCCGGATGGGATAGGCCATCGAGGGGCTCAGCTGGGTCATGAACACCATATGGATGTGCTCGACCGGATCGACAAAGAAAGCGGTCGAGAACATGCCGCCCCAATAATATTCGCCGGCCGATCCGGGCATCATCGATCGCGCCACGTCGGTGGTCACGGCGAAGCCGAGGCCGAAACCGGCGCCCCCGTTCGTCGATTCGCTGAACAGCGAGCGCGACATGCTGGCCAGATCGGATTGACCCGGCAGGTGGTTCATCGTCATCAGTTCGAGCGTCTTGCGGCCGATGATCCGCACCCCGTCGAGCGTGCCGCCGTTCTCGCACATCCGGCAGAAGCGATGATAGTCGAGCGCGGTGGAAACCAGGCCGCCGCCGCCCGACCGGAGCTTCGGCGGCTGCGCCCATGCCGAAGATGCGCCGCGGTCATACATCACTCGGCCTTCGCCAGGCTTGAGCGTGTAGCAGTCGGTCAACCGCTCCGCCTTCTCGGGCGGCACATGGAAGCCGGTGTCGGCCATTCCCAGCGGCGCGAAGATGCGCTCCTCGAAGAGCCGGTCGAGGGGCTGACCTGAAACCCGCTCGATCACCGCGCCGAGCACGTCGGTGGAGACCGAGTAATTCCAGGCACTGCCCGGCGAAAACTCCAGCGGAAGCTTGCCGAGCGCCGCGACGAATCCGTCGAGGTCGAGATTGCCGTGCCAGCTCTCGATCCTTCCTTCGCGATAGGCCGCGTCGATGTTGCCGCGATTCTGGAAGCCATAGGTCAGGCCGGACGTGTGGCGCAGCAGGTCGACCATCCGCATCGGCTCTGCGGTCGGGCGTGTGATGAAGGGCACGCCGGCCCCGCCGCCGTCATAGACGCCGAGGCCGCGGAATTCGGGCAGGACGTGGTGCACCGGCGTGTCGAGCGCGACTCGCCCTTCCTCGACCAGCATCATGAAGGCGAGCGACGTGATCGGCTTGGTCATCGAGGCGATACGGAAGATCGAACGCTCGTCGATCGTGTCGCCGCCTTCGCGGGCAGCGCCCTGATGCGAGAAATGGACGATCTGGCCGCGATGCGCGATCAGCAGCTGAGCGTTCGGCAGGCGCCCCGAATCGAGATAGCGTTCGCGGACGAAGGCATCGATCCGCCCCAGCCGCTCCTGGTCGAACCGGTCTTCCATGCCTCTCCCCCCCGTCATGCCTTCTCCATACCCTGAATTCGAACGTTCCAGTTGGCGCCGGCTCGCGAACGCACAACCCCTATTGCCTTGAGTGCGTTTCGAATCAACACTAACCTCGTTTTGGAGCGCCGCTGGCGCCAAACCCGAAATTCAACACCGGCCCGAGCCGGATAGGAGAGAGAGCGCAGTGGCACCCGAACCGATCGTCCCAATCGATGCCGACTGGCCCCGCATGTCGCTCGGCGAGGTCCAGGCCGCGCTGACCGCGCCGGGCCAACGCTTCGAGATGGAGACCATCGACATCCGTGGCGTTCCCACGCGTGTCTGGAAGAACGCGCCGCCCTCGCTGCGGATCCTGGCCCAGCTCGTGCGGGGCCACGGCGATCGGGTGTTCACCGTCTATGAGGACGAGCGCGTCACCTATGAGGCGAATTGGCGCGCCGTAGCCAATCTGGCGAACTGGCTGCACGATCAGGGCGTCCGCAAGGGAGACCGGGTCGCGCTCGCGATGCGCAACCTTCCCGAATGGCCGGCAATCTTCTTCGCCGTGGTCAGCATCGGGGCGGTGGTCGTGCCGCTCAACGCGTGGTGGACCGGCGGCGAGCTGGAATATGGTCTCGCCGATTCCGGTGCGAAGATCGCCTTCCTCGACGGTCAGCGGTACGAGCGGTTGCTGCCGCACTTCGGCGATCTGCCGGCGCTCGAACGAGTCGTCGTCACGCGCGGCCGCGATCCCATCGAGGACTCCCGAGTAAGCCGGCTCGAAGTGCTGATCGGCACGCGTTCCGACTGGGCGAAGCTGCCCGACGTGCCGCTGCCCGACGTCGAGGTTCATCCGGACGACGATGCGACCATTTTCTACACCAGCGGCACGACCGGCAATCCGAAGGGTGCGCTGGGCACTCACCGCAACATCTGCACCAACATCCTGTCGAGCGGCTATACCGCCGCGCGCGCGATGCTCCGGCGCGGCGAGGTGCCACCGGCCGCACCCGAGCCCAAGGTATCGCTGCTGGTCATCCCGCTGTTCCACGTCACCGCGTGCAGCGCGGCGCTGATGGCCGGGATCGTCTCCGGTTCTACGGTCATCTTCATGCGCAAATGGGATCCGGTGAGCGCGATGGAGATCATCCAGCGCGAGAAGGTGCAGTTCACCGGGGGCGTCCCGACGATCGCCTGGCAGCTGCTCGAACATCCCGAGCGCGCCAACTACGATCTCTCCTCGCTCGACACCATCTCCTATGGCGGCGCGCCGTCTGCCCCCGAGCTGGTGAAGCGGATCTATCAGGAATTCGGCGCGCTCCCGGGCAATGGCTGGGGGATGACCGAGACCATGGCCACGGTCACGCAGCACTCGGCCGAGGATTATCTCACCCGCCCGAACAGCTGCGGCCCGGCGGTCGCGGTCGCGGACCTGAAGATCATGGCGCCCGACGGCAGTCGCGAGCTTCCCGTCGGCGAAGTCGGTGAGCTCTGGGCGAAGGGGCCGATGGTCGTGAAGGGCTATTGGAACAAACCCGAAGCGACTGCCGAGACGTTCGTCGACGGCTGGGTCCGGACCGGCGACCTCGCGCGGCTCGACGAAGAAGGCTTCTGCTTCATCGTCGATCGCGCCAAGGACATCATCATCCGGGGAGGCGAGAACATCTACTCGTCCGAAGTCGAGGACGTGCTCTATGCGCACCCGGCGGTCACCGATTGCGCGCTGATCGGCATTCCCCACAAGACGCTGGGGGAAGAGCCGGCCGCGGTGGTGCATCTCGCGCCGGGGATGCAGGCGACAGAGGCGGAGCTCCAGCAATGGGTTCGCGATCGCCTTGCGGCGTTCAAGACGCCGGTGGCGATCCGCTTCGTTAAGGACGTGCTGCCGCGCAATGCCAACGGCAAGATCCTGAAGAAGGACCTGAAGCTGCTTTTTTCGGAAGAAGCGGCTGCCTGATGCCGAGCGCCGCTCCGCCTGCCGGAGCGGACAGCGGGAACCTCCCATGCTGAAGCAACGCGGCGGCGTCAGTCGGCTGGCGCCGCCGGCGGATGTCCCGGTGATGCGCGGCCGCGTTTCGCGCGCACGATCCGGTCGAAACAGGCTCGCACCTGCTCCGGTGCGTGCCGTTGCTCGATGGCGCGCAACCGGAAATGAACATGCGCCAGGCGCTGATAATAGCGCGTGAAGGCAGGATTGATCGCCGCGCCGGCCGCTGCACCGAGCAGCGGCGTGGCTTGCGCGAGCAGTTTCTCCGAAACGACGATGCCCAGCCGTGGCGCGACGATCCGAATGATGTCGACGGCCGCCTTGCCGGTGAGCGCAAGCCGTACCGCTAGCAAACTCGCATCCTGTTCGTCGTCCTCGGGCAAAGGTCCTCCCAGCGCGAACACGGCGACACATTGCCTGCGCACATCGTCGGCGGCGGGATCTTCGCCATATTCGGCCGCGATCTGCTGGATCGACCGCAGGATCAGCGTGATCGTGACCGGCAGGTCGGCGAGCGTCGTCGGCAGGCCGCCGAGACCGCCCAGAGCGCCGGTGGCGGCAGTCGCATAGCGGTGCCAGCGCTCGCCCGTGGCCCAGCGCAGCGGAGCCGTGCCTCGAAGCCTGGCGTCCCGCCGCGGCCGGGTCGCGGCGGCACCCTCCCATGCGATTTGCAGCGCCGTCTCTGCCGCTCCATCGATTCGCGCGCGCCAGTCCTGCGGCAGACGATCAATCGCGCTGCCGACACTTTCGCCGAGTCGATTGACGAGCCGCATGAAGCCGTCGTTCGCACTCAGATAGAGCCGAGCGACTGCATCCAGTTCCTCGAGTTCGGCCGAGTCGAGCCCGCTGCAGCTGTTGCTTGCCCGCGCCTCGTCGAGCGGAGAGGTCATGGCTGGGCGTCCACGATGGCTGCTACGGCGCGGCGCCAGCCGACGAGGCGCGCCTCGCGATCGTCGGACGTCAGCCTCGGTTTGAAATGCTCGACGCTGCCGCGCATCGCCCGCGCGTCCCCCAGATCGGCGAACATGCCGCAGCCGAGCCCCGCCAGCATCGCGGCGCCCAATGCAGTGGTCTCCGCGAAGCGCGGCCGCTCGACCGGAATGTCGAGGACATCGGCCATGTCCTGCGCGATCCAGTCGTTCGTCACCATTCCGCCGTCGATGCGCAGCCGCTCCCAATCCGCACCATCGGCGGCGAATGCGGTCTTGAGATCCTGCGTCTGCAGCGCCTGCGCCTCGAGCGCCGCACGCACGATGTGCGCCCGCGAAGTGGCGAAGCTCAGGCCCGAGATCGCCGCACGCGCCTCCGGCTCCCACCAAGGGGCGCCCAGACCTGAAAGTGCGGGAACGAGATAGGTGCCGCCATTGTCGTCGACCGAGCCCGCGAGCGCCTCGGTCTCCTCCGCGTTTTCGATCAGTCCCAGCGAGTCGCGCAGCCACTGCACCAGGCTCCCGGCGACGAACACGGCGCCCTCCAGCGCATAGACGCGCCGCCCGCCGAGCTGCCACAGCACCGTCGCCAGCAGCCGGTTTTTAGATGCCGGCGGCGTGGCGCCCGCGTTTGCCAGGATGAATGCGCCGGTGCCATAGGTGCCCTTGGCCTCACCCCGTGCGAAGCAGCATTGGCCGATGCTGGCCGCCTGTTGGTCGCCGGCCATGCCGCAGATCGGGATTTCGCCGCCGAACAGCCGCGTCACGCCGAAGCACCCGGCCGAGTCGACGATTTCGGGGAGGCTGCCGCGCGGCGCGCCGAACAGGTCGATCAGCCCGTCGTCCCAGCTCCCCGAGCCAAGCCCCATCAGCAAGGTGCGCGATGCGTTGGTCGCGTCGGTAATGTGGAGCCCGCCGGTCAGCTTCCACACCAGCCAGCTTTCGACCGTTCCGATCGCCAGCCGGTCGCCGGCTTCGGCGAGTTGCGGCCAATGCTCGAGCGCCCAGCCGATCTTGGTGCCGGAGAAATAGGGATCGAGCAGCAGTCCGGTGCGCGCCTGCACCGCGCCTTCCTCCCCGCGCTCCTTGAGCGCGCGGCACATCGCCGCCGTGCGCCGGTCCTGCCAGACGATCGCGGGCGCCAGCGGCTCGCCGGTGGCACGATCCCAGAACACCACTGTCTCGCGCTGATTGGCGATGCCGATCGCCGCGATTCGATCGGCGCCGCCCGCAGCTTCGACCATCGCTTGTGCGCATTCGAGCGAATGCCGCCAGATCTCGTTCGCATCA
This sequence comes from Sphingosinithalassobacter sp. LHW66-3, assembly GCF_050703275.1. GTDB lineage: Bacteria > Pseudomonadota > Alphaproteobacteria > Sphingomonadales > Sphingomonadaceae > Sphingomonas. Next base: position 665,922 of record NZ_CP193482.1, on the reverse strand, counting down.
TGCTCGACGAGGCCGGGCCCGGGATACTGCTGTGTCAGCGCGGCCGAGTGACTGCCGCGACAGCTTCCGTCGGGCGCGAACAGCATCGCGCGCGTCGAGGTGGTGCCTTCGTCGATGACCAGCAGCAATTCGCCCATGGCGGCGACGCTAGCCGGGATTACAACCGCTGCAAACCGCGCTAGAGGATGGAACGAACAGGGGACGCGCGTGCACGGGGATCTCGACCAGAAAGCGGAAGAAATGATTGGCGAGGGACCGTCGGCTCCGCCGCCCGCTTCGCGCCCGCCGGATCCGCTTCCCGCGCCCGCAGCGCCTGCCGAGGGCAGCATCGAACTTCGCCGTGATCGGCTGCTCGCGGGGCTCACGCTGATGGCCGGCATCGGCCTGCTGCTCGCCACACCCTTCGCGTTGCGTGCCGGCGCCGAATTCTTCCTTCCGCTCACGGCGGCGCTGGTCGTGGCGATCGCACTCGTCCCACTGCTCGAATGGCTCGAGCATCATAGGATTCCCGGGCCGCTGGCGGCGCTGATGTGCGTGCTGATGTTTCTGATCGCCGCCAATGTCGCGCTGGCGCTGATCGTGGTGCCGGCGTGGCAGTGGCTCCGCCTGCTGCCCGATCGGGTGGGGCAGATCCAGGCAAATCTCGCGCCGGTGATCGAACTCTATTCGACGCTGCAGCGATTCGTCGACGAGACGCTGCGCAAGTTCGCCTCCGGCCCGATCGTTCAGCAGCCGGAGGCTGTCGCGGGGCCTCCGCCGCGGTCGTTGCTCGATCTGTTCACCACATCGGCTCCGCATGCGCTGGTGCAGATGTTCTTCGCCGTGCTGCTGATCTATTTCTTTCTCTCCGGCTGGACCCGGCTGCGGCGCCGCGCGATCACCAGCCGGACGAGCTTCGGCGGCGCGATGGCGACGGCGCGGGTGATTCAGGACGTCGTCGACGACACCTCGGCCTATCTGGGCACGATCACGCTCATCAATCTGACGCTGGGGCTGGTCGTGGCGGGCGCGCTGGCGCTGATCGGAATGCCCACGCCGCTGATGTGGGGCGGCATCACGGCGCTGCTCAACTATATTCCCTATTTCGGTCCCGTGCTGGCGGCGCTGCTGCTCGCCGTGGGCGGGCTGATGACCTTTTCCGACATGTGGCTGGCGCTGCTGCCGGCTGTGATCGTGATCGGCGCGCATCTGATCGAGGCGAATCTCATCACTCCGCTCGTGGTGGGGCATCGTCTCACGATCAGTCCGATCATGATTCTCATCTCGCTCAGCTTCTGGGGCTGGGTGTGGGGAACGCCCGGCGCGCTTCTCGCGGTGCCGCTCCTCATCATCATCCAGACCGTGCTCGATGCCTCGGGGAAGCCGGATATCGCCGGTTTCCTGTTCGAACACGGCACGCTGGTGGCGGATCGGAAGGCAGCGCGCAGCCGGCCGCCGGGAGGCGACGACCAATCGGGTTGACAGCCCTCCGGACGTCCCCTAACAGCCGCGCTCTCGCAAGAACGCGGGTGTAGCTCAGTTGGTTAGAGCGCCGGCCTGTCACGCCGGAGGTCGCGGGTTCGAGCCCCGTCACTCGCGCCATTTTCGGCGAATGTTCCCTCCTATTTTTTGCTGTTCTCGCAGGACCTGTCGCGTGCTCGCGCGTTCTGGTCGCAGCGTTGCGATTCTCGCGGCGCCGTGTATCGGAGTAGGAGGTTTTCCATGGATGTGGACACCCGCGAAACCAACCGCATCATCGCGTCCGACAAGGTAGAGGGCACCGCCGTCTACAATCCCGAAGGCGACCGGCTCGGCACGGTCGAGCGCTTCATGGTCGACAAGAAATCGGGACAGGCGGAATATGCCGTGATGTCGTTCGGCGGCCTGTTCGGAATCGGCGACCGGCATTACCCGTTGCCGTGGCAGGCGCTCACCTATGACACCGACAAGAACGGCTATGTCGTGAACGTCACCAAGGAGCAGCTTGAAGGCGCCCCGAACTACGAGCGCGGCGGCGACGAGCCGACCTACGATCGCGACTATGGCGAGCGCGTCTACACCTATTACGGCTATACCTATCTGTAATCTGTAAGGCGCCTGTGGCCGGGGGCATGCGCCTCCGGCCCGCGCTTCACCGCCGGAAGCGGCCGGTCTCCATCCAGCGCAGGACAGGCGCTGCCGGGAAGATCCAGGCGATCCCCAGCACCACATAGAGCAGCATCTGCAGCGGCCACGGCAGCGCGCCGATCTCCGCCGAGAAGCTCGCCACGATCACGACCCACGCGAAGATGAGCAGCAGCACTGCGAGCATTCCCACGGGCTTGCGCCAGTTCGGTTCGACTTCCGTGCTCATGCTATCGAATTCCTGCCGAAGAGACCCCGCTCGGTGATGACCGCATGGAGCGGCATGTCCCACGCTTCTCGCGGGACGTCGGGTAGTTGCTGGATCGACCAGGCGATTCCAATGCGCAGCGCGCGGTCGAACCGGGCGAAGGCGCGGTCGTAGAATCCGCCGCCCTGTCCCAGCCGGTGCAGCGCATCGTCGAAACCGAGGAGCGGCGCAAGGATGATGTCCGGAACGCATTCCTCGGCCGTACTCGCCGGTTGCTCGATTCCGAACGCATTGGGCTCGAGCGGATCGCCCGGCGCCCAGGCGAGAAACCGCATCGGCTCGGCCAGTGAGTCGACATGGGGAAGGGCCAGGCTGGCACCGAGCGCGCGGGCATGCTCCGCGATCTTCCGTGGCTCGGCTTCGAAGCGGGTCGGCAGGTAGCTCGCGACGATCGTAGCCGGAGCGACGTGCCGTTCGAGCAGCTCGGGAAATTCGATCGGCGGCACTCCGCCCGCAAGCACGAAATCGCGTCGCAGCGCGCGCAGTCGCTTGCGCATCGCGTGTTTGGCGTCGCGTGGTGTCACGGGTGGCGGGACCACCCTGGCCGGTTGCTTGAATATCCTCTGACGCCAGTAACGTCAGGTGGGCGCCGTGTACGTCGGACCAGGATCCGGGCAGGGACAGCTCCCATGGATGGTTCTATCGCCTCAGGGATAATCGCTAAAGCTCGCACCGGGCAGTACCCGCCGTACCCAATCTAGGATGCCGGGGCGTCCTCCTCAAGTGCCGCGGCAACGGCTTCGAGCCGATCGGCGACGCGGTCGAGCAGCACCGGCGAAACGCCCCCGGGCGGATTGCGCTCGGCCTCGTCGATCAGGTCGGCGAGAATGAGCGCGAGATAGAGCAGGGTCCGTTCGCCGCTGAGTCCTCCGGAGGCGCGCTGCGCGGTCGGCGCGTGGCGGGCGAGCACTTCCTCCAGCTGTCGCAGATGGGGTTCCTCGCCGTCCCGGCAGGAGACGGTGTAGCTGCGACCGGCGATGCTGACCTGGACTTCGGCCATCAGTCGGCTTCGCCGCCGCTGGTGCCGTTCTCGCGCGCGATCAGCGCGTCGAGCGACGCGATCGCTTCCTCGATCCGGCTGCGGAGCGCATCGTGGCGTCGCGCCAGCCGCTCCGCTGCGAAGGCGCGGCTCGCCGCGGCGGCTTCGATCCGCGCGACCGCGCGTTCGATGCGATCGACCGCGGGGGAGACTTGGGAGGGAGAGGGCGGTTCCGCCATCGGGTCGCGATAGCATGGCGATAGCGCGCGGCAAGCCCCCTCGCGTCCAATGGACCTCCCCGCCGGTTGACGGGCGCGCGCGCGGGTTCCAAAGGCCTGTTCCGATCCGTTAAACGGCAGTCGCCCGGAGGCCTCCGGTGGGTGCCAGACCGCTTCAAGGGAGTTCGATGACCGTTTCCTTCGCCGACCGAGCCAACGCGATTCGCGCGCTTGCGATGGACGCCGTCGAGGCAGCGAACTCGGGGCACCCCGGGATGCCGATGGGCATGGCGGACGTCGCCACGGTCCTCTTCGAGCGGTTCCTGAAGTTCGATCCCGCAGACCCGCATTGGGCCGACCGTGACCGGTTCGTCCTGTCGGCGGGGCATGGCTCGATGCTGCTCTACGCGTTGCTGTATCTCTCCGGCTATGCGCGACCGACTCTCGACGACATTCGCAACTTCCGTCAGGTCGGCAGCCCCTGCGCCGGGCATCCCGAAAATTTCGAGCTTGCCGGTGTCGAGTGCACGACGGGGCCGCTGGGGCAGGGCGTTGCCATGGCCGTCGGCATGGCGATCGCCGAGCGGCATCTGAACGCAGCGTTCGGCGACGCGCTCGTCGATCACCGCACTTGGGTGATCGCCGGCGACGGCTGCCTGATGGAAGGCATCAATCATGAGGCGATCGGGCTGGCCGGCCATTTGAAGCTCGGCCGGCTGATCGTGCTGTGGGACGACAACAACATCACGATCGACGGGCCGACGCACCTGTCGACCAGCGAGGACATTCCCGCCCGCTATGCCGCCACCGGCTGGCATGTCGTCGAATGCGACGGGCATGACGAAGCCAGCATCGCCAGCGCACTCGAAGCCGCACGCGCCGACGATCGGCCATCGCTCGTTCGCTGCCGCACGGTGATCGGCAAGGGCGCGCCGACCAAGGCGGGCACGTCGGGCTCGCATGGTTCGCCGCTCGGCGCCGAGGAGATCGCCTGCGCCCGCGAGGCTCTGGGGTGGCCTTATCCCGCGTTCGAGATCCCCGATCGGGTTCGCGAGGCCTGGCTGGCAACAGGCCAGCGCGCTGCCGAACCGCATGCCGGGTGGAAGGAGCGGCTCGCGACTCATTCGGATCGTGCCGAATTCGCGCGCCGGATGGCAGGCGACCTGCCGGCCGATTTCAGCCTGGACGATTATGTCGCCGGGCTGCTCGCCGAGCCGAAGAAGGTCGCCACACGAAAGGCTTCCGAAATGGCGCTCGAAGCGATCAACGCCGGGGTGCCCGAGACAATCGGCGGTTCTGCGGACCTCACCGGATCGAACAACACCAAGACCAAGGCGCTGCAGCCACTGACCGCCGAGGATTATTCCGGCCGTTATCTCTATTATGGCATTCGCGAGTTCGGCATGGCCGCCGCGATGAACGGCATGGCGCTGCACGGCGGCGTCATTCCCTATGGCGGCACTTTCCTCGTCTTCTCCGATTACGCGCGGCCCGCGATTCGGCTTTCGGCGCTCCAGCATGCGCGTGTCGCCTATGTGATGACGCATGATTCGATCGGGCTCGGCGAAGACGGTCCGACGCACCAGCCGATCGAACATCTGATGAGCTTGCGCCTCATCCCCAATCTCGATGTCTACCGTCCGTGCGACACGGTGGAGACCGCCGAGTGCTGGGCGCTGGCGCTCGAGCGCAAGGACGGGCCCTCGCTGCTCGCGCTGTCGCGGCAGAACCTGCCCCAGCTTCGCACCGAGGCGGCGGAGAACCGCTGCGCCCGGGGCGCCTATCGGCTGCGCTCGGCTGAAACCGGGCGACAGGTGGTGCTGATCGCCTCGGGTTCCGAGGTCGAAACGGCGGTGCAGGCGCGCGACATGCTCGAAGCCCAAGGCATCGGTGCCGATGTCGTCTCGATGCCCTGCTGGGAGCGATTCGACGCGCAGCCGCAGAGCTACCGCGACGATGTCCTGCCGCCCGGCGTCCTGCGGGTTTCGATCGAAGCGGGAACGACAATGGGCTGGGAGCGCTACACCGGGAGCGAGGGGCTGCGGTTCGGGCTCGACCGCTTCGGTGCCTCCGGGCCCGCGCTGCGGCTCTTTGAACATTTCGGCCTAACGGCCGCGGCGATCGTGCCGCAGATCCTCGAACGACTCAAAGCCTAGGAGACAGGGACGATGACGAAGGTTGCAATCAACGGGTTCGGGCGGATCGGGCGCCTGGTGGCGCGTGCGATCCTGGAGCGCCCCGATTGCGGGCTGGAGCTCGTCACGATCAACGATCTCGCCGATGCCAAGTCCAATGCGTGGCTGTTCTCGCGCGACAGCGTTCACGGGAAATATCCGGGTGAGGTGAGTGCCGAAGGCAACGACCTCGTGATCGACGGCAAGCGCATCACGGTGACCGCCGAGCGCGATCCCGCGAACCTGCCGCACGGCAAGAACGGCGTCGATCTGGTGCTCGAATGCACGGGCTTCTTCACCAAGCGCGCCGATGCGCAGAAGCATATCGACGCCGGTGCGAAGAAGGTTCTGATCTCGGCGCCGGGCAAGGAAGTCGATCTCACCGTCGTCTATGGCGTCAATCACGACAAGCTGACCGCGGAGCACAAGATCGTTTCGAACGCATCGTGCACCACCAACTGCCTGGCGCCCGTCGCCAAGGTGCTGAACGATGCGATCGGCATCGAGCGCGGTCTGATGACGACGATCCACGCCTATACGAACGATCAGAAGATCCTCGATCAGATCCACGACGACCTGCGCCGCGCACGTGCCGCCGCGATGTCGATGATCCCGACCACCACCGGCGCGGCGCGCGCGGTGGGCGAGGTTCTGCCCGAGCTGAAGGGCAAGCTCGACGGATCGGCCGTTCGCGTGCCCGTTCCCGATGGTAGCCTGGTCGACCTCACTTTCACGCCGAAGCGCGACACGACCAAGGAAGAAGTCAACAAGCTGCTGAAGGAAGCGGCGGAGAGCGGGCCTCTGAAGGGCGTGCTGCACTATACCGACGAGCCGCTCGTCTCGATCGATATCGTCCACACGCCGTACAGCTCGACGGTCGACAGCCTCGAAACCGCAGTGATCGACGGCAAGCTCGTTCGCGTCGTCAGCTGGTACGACAATGAATGGGGCTTCTCGAACCGCATGGTCGACACCGCCGCCGCGATGGCCAAGCTGGGCTGACGGAAGGCCGCAGCGTGTCCCAGCTCGCCGGCATCGCCCGCCACGATCGTCCCCGCGGTCCGATCGAACTGATCGAGTCGGTCGAGGTGACGGTCGACGGCGGGCTTGATGGCGATTTTCGCGGAGTCGTTCGCCCGGGCGGCAAGGGGCGACGCCAGGTCTCGCTGATCGAGGCCGGCGACTGGGACAAGGCGATGGCGGAAACCGGCCATTCGCTGCCGTGGTGGCATCGCCGCGCCAATCTGCTGGTTGCGGATTTCGATTTGCCGCAGGGCGGAGGCACGCGTCTGCGCCTCGGCGCGGACGTCGTGCTCGAAGTCACCCAGGAATGCGATCCTTGCAGCCGGATGGAGGAAATCGTCCCCGGGCTGCAGGCGGCGCTGACCCCCGACTGGCGCGGCGGCGCGCTGGCGAAGGTGATCGTCGGCGGCACGATCCGCATCGGCGACTCAATCAGGATCGAAGAATGACCCGCAGTTTCAAAACACTCGACAACATGGGAGATATCGCGGGCAAGCGCGTGCTGGTGCGCGAGGATCTGAACGTCCCGATGGCGGACGGCGAGGTCACCGACGACACGCGCCTGCGCGCCACGGTTCCCACCGTGACCGAACTGGCCGATCGCGGTGCGATCGTCGTTCTGCTCGCGCATTTCGGTCGGCCAAAGGGCGTGCGGCAGCCGGAACTGTCGCTCGCGCTGCTCACGCGGCCCTATACGGTGCTGCTCGGCCGAGAGGTTCGGTTCATCGACGATCAGGGCGCGGCGGACGTGATCGCAACGATGGAACCGGGGCAGATCGGCATACTCGAGAATACGCGCTTCGATCCGGGCGAGGAGAAGAATGCGACCCAGACGGTCGAGCGGCTCGCAGCGCTCGGCGACCTGTATGTCAACGACGCCTTTTCGGCTGCGCATCGCGCCCATGCGTCGACCGAGGGGCTGGCGCATGTGCTTCCCGCCTTCGCCGGACGGCAGATGGAAGCCGAGCTGGATGCGCTCGACAAGGCGCTCGGCAATCCCGAGCATCCGGTCGCGGCCGTGGTCGGCGGGGCCAAGGTCTCGACCAAGCTGGACGTGCTCGAGCATCTCGTCGTCAAGGTCGATCACCTCATCATCGGCGGCGGGATGGCGAACACATTCCTCGCCGCGCGGGGCGTGGATGTCGGCAAGTCGCTGTGCGAACATGACCTGACCGGGACCGCCGAAGCGATCCTCGATGCCGCGGACAAGGCGGGATGCACGGTGCACCTGCCCTATGACGTGGTGGTCGCGAAGGAATTCGCCGCCAACCCGCAATCGCTGCGCACCTGCAACGTGCACGAGGTGGCCGCGGACGAGATGATCCTCGACGTCGGCCCGGCCGCGACCGAGGCGCTGGCGGACGTGCTGAAGACGTGCCGCACGCTCGTGTGGAACGGGCCGCTCGGCGCGTTCGAGACGCCGCCGTTCGACGCCGCGACCGTGGCCCTGGCCAAGACCGCAGCGGCACTGACCAAGGAAGGGACGCTCGTCTCGGTGGCCGGCGGAGGCGACACGGTGGCGGCGCTCAACCAGGCCGGCGTGGCGGACGATTTCAGCTTCGTGTCGACTGCCGGCGGTGCCTTCCTCGAATGGATGGAAGGCAAGGAACTGCCCGGCGTCGCGGCGCTCACGCGCTGAAGCGCAGCATTCAATACGGAACAGGCGAGGAACCGATGAACTACGACGCAATGAAACAGAAGATCGCAAAGGGCGACGGCTTTATCGCGGCGCTCGACCAGAGCGGCGGCTCGACCCCGAAGGCGCTGCGCGGCTATGGGATCGAGGAAAGCGAATATTCCGGCGACGACGAGATGTTCGCGTTGATCCACAAGATGCGCAGCCGCATCATCAGCTCGCCCGCCTTTACCGGTGACAAGGTGATCGGTGCGATCCTGTTCGAGAAGACGATGGACGGAAGCGTCGAGGGCAAGCCGACGCCGTCCGCGCTGATCGACAAGGGCATCGTTCCCTTCATCAAGATCGACAAGGGCCTCGAAGCCGAAGCCAACGGCGTCCAGATGATGAAGCCGATGCCCGAGCTGGATGCGCTGCTCGCCCGCGCCAAGGGGCTGGGCGTGTTCGGCACCAAGGAGCGGTCGGTGGTTAACCTCGCCAATGCCGAGGGGATCGCCGCGATCGTGAAGCAGCAGTTCGAAGTGGGCCGTCAGGTGCTCGCCGCCGGTCTGATGCCGATCCTGGAGCCCGAAGTGAGCATCAAGAGCCCCGAACGCGCCGAGGCCGACGCAATTCTGCGTGACGAGATTATGAAGAATCTCGATTCGATGCCGGGCGACGATCAGGTGATGCTCAAGCTGTCGCTGCCCGCGAACGCGGGTCTGTATGATCCGCTCGTCGATCATCCGCGCGTGCTGCGCGTGGTGGCGTTGTCGGGCGGCTACAGCCGGTCCGAGGCATGCGCCGAACTGGCGAAGAATCGCGGCATGATCGCGAGCTTCAGCCGCGCTCTGCTCGAGGAGCTTCGCGCGCAGATGAGCGATGCCGAGTTCGACAAGGCGCTCGGCGAGGCGATCGACGAGATCTACACCGCGTCGACCCAAAAGGTCTGATGGTCAGGCCGATGCCTGACGGAGCATCGCCTTCAGGGTGAGCGCATCCTGCACGGCATCTGCTTCGGCATCGTTGTTGAAGTAGGCCCAGACGCTGCGCCCGGCGCGGCGCTGGGTCGCCATCCAGTCAGCCCAGTCGAGCAGCCGTTCGTCCGGATACCGACCGCTGTATTTGCCCGTGCCGCCGTGGAAGCGGACATAGGCGACCGGCCCGGCAGCCCAGCGGGGACTTTCCGATTGCGGCATGTCGTGCGCGCAGAACGAAGCGCCGAAACGCTCGAGCAGCGCCAGCACCGAGTCGGTGAACCAGCTCTTGTGCCGGAATTCGAGCACATGCGCCGTGTTTCCGGGCAACTGCCTGAGAAACTGCTCGAGCCGGGGCAGGTCCACCGGCATGTGCGGCGGCAGCTGGTAGAGAATCGGTCCGAGCGTCTCGGCGAGCGGCGCCACCGCGGTGGTCATCCGCGCGATCGGCTCCTCGGGATCCTTCAGCCTCTTGGCCTGGGTGAGATAGCGGTTCGCCTTGACCGCGAAGCGAAAGCCGGCGGGCGCCTGCGCACGCCACTGGGCGAACACCTCCGGCCGGGGCAGGCGATAGAAGCTGTTGTTGATCTCGACCGTGTCGAACTGCTCGGCATAGAAGTCGAACCACCGCTTGACCGGCAGCTCCTCGGGGTAGAAGGCGCCGCGCCAGTGACGATACATCCAGCCCGAGCAGCCGACGCGGACGGCGCTGGACACGGAGTTTTGCATGACGGTTGATCCCGCAGACGATGACACGCTGTTCGATCCGAACGCACTGGAGGGGTTCGCGGACCATTTTCGGCGCGATGACGGGCGCGCGCCGTGCCAGCTCTATCTGATCTCGCCGCTCGACGTCGGCGGCAGCTTTCCCGAGCGCCTCGCGCGCGCGCTCGATGCCGGCCCGGTGGCGGCGTTCCAGTTTCGCGTGAAGGGAAGCGACCAGCACCAGGCGGCGCGGCTCGCCGAGCCGCTGCAGGCGATCTGCGCCGAGAGGGAAGTGGCCTTCATCGTCAACGACAGCGTGAGCCTCGCCAAGCGCTTGGGCGCCGACGGCGTGCATCTGGGGCAGGGGGATGGCGACCCGCGCGAGGCGCGGTCGATCCTCGGCCCGGCGGCGCAGATCGGCGTGACCTGTCACGACAGCCGCCACCTCGCGATGGAAGCGGGCGAGGCGGGCGCCGATTATGTCGCCTTCGGGAGCTTCTTCCCGACGACTACCAAGGAGGTCCGGCACCGGCCCGATCCGTCGATCCTCAACTGGTGGTCCGCGCTGTTCGAGCTGCCGTGCGTGGCGATCGGCGGGATCACTCCGGAGAACGCTCCGCCGCTGATCGCTGCCGGTGCCGATTTTCTGGCGGTGTGTGGCGGCGTGTGGAGCGGCGACGAGGCGGCTGCGGTGCGCGCCTTCACCAAGCTGATGGAGGGCTGAGCGGTTCGTTCCGCGCAGGAAACCAGCGCCGCACTGCCTCGTTCTTCATTCGAGAACGAGCCAGAGGAGCTTCCCACCCGTGCGGACGATCGCGATTCTTGCTGCGCTGAGCACTCTTGCCGTGGCCGTGCCTGGCGCCACCCAAAACACCGCCCCCACTGCGCAAACGCTCCGCGAACGCACGGATCGGATCGATTTCGACGTTCTGCACGCGCAGGTGATCCTCGATCACCTCGGCTACTCCCCCGGTGTGCTCGACGGGCGCCGGGGGATGTCGTTCGTGAATGCGCTCGAGGGATTTCAGGAATCGCGGGGCATCGAAGTAACGGGCGAACTCGATCGTGCGACGATCCGGGCGCTGCGGCCGTTCCGCGCGGTGCGGCCGGTGAAGCGGCTGACGCTTACCGAGGGCGCGCTGAGCGGCCCCTATGTCGCGAACATGCCCGAATCGCCCGAGGAACAGGCGCGGCTCGACCGGCTGGGCTATCGCTCGCCGATGGAGAAGCTGGCCGAGATGTTCCACACCACGCCGCGTGTGCTGCTCGAACTCAACTCGCCCGACACGCGGCTCGCGCCCGGCGAGCCGGTGCTGTTCCCCAACGCACTTCCGACCTCGCGCGACTATCCCTCGAATCTTCCTCAGGAGTGGCGCGACACGCTGAGCGATCTGAACGTCGATGCCAGTCAACCCGAAGCGGCGCGGATCGTCGTCGACAAATCGGATGGCGTGCTGCGCGTCTTCGACGAGAGCGACCGCCTGGTCGCACAGTTCACCGCCACGATGGGCAGCGAGCATGATCCCTTGCCGATCGGCCGTTGGGAGATCGTGGGCGAAGCGTATAATCCGCCCTTCAACTATAATCCCGAACTGTTCTGGGACGTGAGCGACAGCGAGGCGAAAGTCACTCTGCCGCCGGGGCCGAACGGTCCCGTCGGTGTCGTGTGGATCGATCTCTCCAAGGAGCATTACGGCATCCACGGCACCGCCGAGCCCACCACGATCGGCCGTGCCCAGAGCCACGGCTGTATCCGGCTCACCAATTGGGATGCAGCGCGCCTCGCGCTGATGGTCGCTCCCGGCACGCCGGCGGTGTTCCAGGAGTGATTCCATGAAAAGCTTCGGCTGGGCCCTTCTGCTGATCGCGGCCGTCATCGGCCTGGGGTTTGTTTCGATGATACGCTTCGAAACGACTCCATCGGCGCGGGAGAAGTCGCCTCAGGTGCCACAGGTGACGCCGCTGCCGGAGACGGAGCCGGAAATCGTGGAGACCGCGTCGCGCAGGCTCGAACCGCTTCCCGACATGCCGCTCGGTCGGATCGTCGGGGAGAGGGCGCCGCTGCTCGCCGCCGCGCCGCCGCTGCAGGTGCCGGTGGCTGGAATCGACGTTGGCGATCTGCGCAGCAACTGGGGCGATGCCCGCGACGGCGGCGAGCGGCTGCACACCGGGCTCGACGTCATGGCGCCCAGCGGAACGCCGGTGGTCGCCGCGACGGACGGCATTATCGAGAAGCTCTATCTGAGCGAAGGCGGTGGCGGGATCACGCTCTATCTCCGCTCCGCGGACCGGAACTGGCTGCTCTACTACGCGCATCTGGGCGGCTATGCCCCGGGGATTGCCGAGGGGCAGCGGGTCCGCGCGGGCGAACCGCTCGGCTTCGTCGGAGACACCGGCAATGCGGCGCCGGGCAATCATCACCTGCACTTCGGCGTTTCCCACATGCAGCCCGGCGAGCGCTGGCATCAGGGCACGCCGGTCGATCCCTATCCTCTGCTTGCGGCCATGCCGGCCGGCGGCTAAAGCGCGCGCTCGCTCTTTCCAGCTCACAGGCAAGACCCATGAAGATCAGCGGCGTGGACATCCGTCCCGGCAACATCATCGAATATGAAGGCGGCATCTGGCGCGCAGTGAAGATCCAGCATACCCAGCCCGGCAAGGGCGGTGCCTATATGCAGGTCGAGATGAAGAACCTCATCGACGGCCGCAAGAACAACGTCCGCTTCCGTTCGGCCGAAACGGTCGAGCGCGTCCGCCTCGACACCAAGGATTTCCAGTTCCTGTTCGCCGAAGGCGACATGCTGACGTTCATGGACAAGGAAACGTACGAGCAGATCAGCCTGCCGCGCGACCTTTTGGGCGACGCCGCCGCTTTCCTGCAGGACGGCATGGACGTGGTGATGGAACTGTACGACGAAAAGCCGATCAGCGTGCAGCTGCCCGACCAGATCGAAGCCGAAGTGGTCGAGGCCGATGCGGTGGTGAAGGGCCAGACGGCGTCTTCGTCCTACAAGCCGGCCGTGCTCGACAATGGCGTGCGCGTGATGGTTCCGCCACATATCGCCTCGGGAACCCGCATCGTCGTCGACGTCTACGAGCAAACCTACGTCCGCCGCGCGGATTGATCGATTTCCTCCTCCCGCACGCGGGAGGAGAACGCGGGCGAGCCGGCGCTCGCCCTGAACACCACCGTCAGCGGGTGGCCCGATGTCTTCGGGCATTCCCGCGCGCGGGAGGGGAGAAGCAGTTTTGGTAAGTCACTCCGGCCTCATCACCGTCATCGAGCGCGCTGCGCGCAAGGCGGGGCCGCGGCTGCGGCGCGACTTCAACGAAGTCCAGCATCTCCAGGTGAGCCGCAAAGGCCCTGCGGATTTCGTGTCGATGGCGGATCGCCGGGCAGAGGACACGCTGATCGAGGAACTGCGCAAGGCGCGGCCCGATTGGGGCTTCCTCGTCGAGGAGCGCGGCGAGATCGAAGGCGATCCGGACAAGCCGCGCTGGATCATCGATCCGCTCGACGGCACTTCGAACTTCCTCCACGGCATCCCGCACTTCTGCATGTCGATCGCAGTGGAAGATCCGCGCGGTTCGCAGGGCAAGCCCGAAGTGACGCACGGCTATATCTATCAGCCGATCACCGACGAGAGCTTCTGGGCCGAGAAAGGCCGGGGAGCCTGGCTTCAGGACCAGCGGCTCCGCGTTTCCGCGCGGCGCCACCTCGACGAGGCACTGATCGCAACCGGCATTCCGTTCCTCGGCCATGGCAATTTCGCCGAGTGGAGTCGAATCTTCGGCGCGGTCGCGCCCGAGGTCGCCGGGATCCGGCGGTTCGGATCGGCGGCGCTCGATCTCGCCTGGGTGGCTGCGGGCCGGTTCGACGGCTTCTGGGAAAGCGATCTGAAGCCTTGGGACGTGCAGGCGGGCATGCTGCTGGTGAAGGAAGCAGGCGGCTTCGTCACTGACTATCGCGGGCAGGACCTGGCGCTCCAGCGCAACCAGTATCTCGCCGCGAACGACGCGCTTCATTCCAAGCTGCACAAGCTGGTCGCCGGAGCCCTGCGCACCGCCTGAGCGCGATCGCGTTCGGAGCCTTGCCGTTCGCGCGGACGAGCCCTGCCGAGGGGTTATTGCGAGTGATTCTCAGGGGTTCCAACCCTTGCGAGCCCTCGGCCATCGGCCTAGAAGCCCACTCAAATTCCGCAACCGCGAGAATACCCTTTGGTCGATCTGATCCAATATCTGCCGATTCTCCTTTTCCTGGGGGTGGCGCTCGTCCTGTCGGCGGCATTCGTGTTTCTGCCGATGCTGGTCGCGCGGCTGACCGGGGCGCATCAGCCCTATCCCGAGAAGCTTGCCGAATATGAGTGCGGTTTTCCCGCGTTCGAGGATTCGCGCAGCCAGTTCGACGTGCGCTTCTATCTCGTCGCGATCCTGTTCATCGTCTTCGATCTCGAGGCGGCGTTCCTGTTTCCCTGGGCCGTCTCGGTGTTCGATCTCGGCTGGGTGGCCTGGATCTCGATGATGATCTTCATCGCCGAGCTCGCGCTCGGCCTCGTCTATGCATGGAAGAAGGGAGCGCTGGATTGGGAGTAGATCTCACTGCGGCTCCGCCGCCGGGAACGGCGCCCGACCCGCAATTCTACAATGATCTGAACGCCGAGCTGGGGGACAAGGGATTCTTTGTCACTTCAACCGAAGAGCTGTTCCAGTGGGCGCGTACCGGCTCGCTGTGGTGGATGACCTTCGGCCTGGCCTGCTGCGCGGTCGAGATGATCCACGTCAACATGCCACGCTACGACATGGAGCGGTTCGGCGCGGCGCCGCGCGCGTCTCCGCGTCAGTCGGACGTGATGATCGTGGCGGGGACGCTCTGCAACAAAATGGCGCCCGCGCTGCGTCGCGTGTACGATCAGATGTCGGCACCGCGCTATGTGATCTCGATGGGCAGCTGCGCGAACGGCGGCGGCTATTATCACTACAGCTACAGCGTCGTGCGCGGGTGCGATCGGATCGTGCCGGTGGACATCTATGTTCCCGGCTGCCCGCCGACCGCCGAGGCGTTGCTCTATGGCGTGATGCAGCTGCAGCGGAAGATCCGCCGCGTCGGGACGATCGAACGGTGAGGGCGTCCGCACCCCGCTATCCCGCCGTCGAGGTGGCTTCGTTCGACTCGCTGGTCGAGGCGGGTCTCGTTCGTGAGGTCCGTGCGGCGGTGGGCGAGCTGTCGTGCCACGTCGACCGCGACAAGCTGATCCCTGCGATGGAAGCGCTGCGCGAGGAGCATGGCTATCAGCAACTGATGGAGATCGCGGGGGTGGACTATCCGGATCGCCCCGAGCGGTTCGAGCTGGTCTATTGCTTGCTCAGCCTTACGCGCAATCACCGCATCAAGGTGAAGGTCGCCACCGACGAGGTGCAGCCCGTGCCCAGCGTGACCGGCATCTGGCCCGTCGCCGGCTGGCTCGAGCGCGAAGTCTATGACATGTACGGCGTGCTGTTCGAGGGGAACACCGATCTGCGGCGTATCCTCACCGATTATGGCTTCGTCGGTCATCCGCAGCGCAAGGACTTTCCGCTCACCGGCTATGTCGAGCTGCGCTATTCGGAAGAGGCCAAGCGCGTCGTCTATCAGCCGGTCGAGCTGGCGCAGGATTTCCGCAACTTCGACTTCATGAGCCCGTGGGAAGGCGCGCAATATGTGCTGCCGGGCGACGAGAAGAGCGAAGGTGCCGTTCCCGAGGCAAAGGGTGCGCCGACGCCGCTCAAGGCCGAGACGATCGTGAAGGCGGACGAGGCGGCCGACAGGGACGTCAAGCCTCAGGCCAGGGAAGTGAAGACCACCGAGAGCACGGCGCAGACCGGCGCGGGCGAGCCCAATCCGGGCAACCAGCCGCAGGACAAGCCCAAGGACCCCGATGTGGTGCCCACCAAGGAAGGCGGGCAGAACGAATGACCGACACCGTCGACAAGATGATGGAGCGCGCGCCGGAGAAGGATTCGGCGACCGGCGACGTCGCAATCGCCAACTACACGATCAACTTCGGCCCGCAGCATCCGGCCGCGCACGGCGTGCTGCGGCTGGTGCTCGAGCTGGACGGCGAGATCGTCGAGCGTGTCGATCCGCATGTCGGACTGCTGCATCGCGGCACCGAAAAGCTGATCGAGTACAAGACCTACACTCAGGCGCTCCCCTATATGGACCGCCTCGATTATTGCTCGCCGATGTGCATGGAGCACAGCTTCGTGCTCGCGGTGGAGAAGCTGCTCGACCTCGAGGTGCCGCTGCGCGCGCAGTATCTGCGCGTGTTCTTCGCCGAGCTGACGCGCATCTCGAACCACATGCTGAACCTCGGTTCGCACGTCATGGACGTCGGCGCGATGACGCCGAACCTGTGGATGTTCGAGCTGCGCGAGGATTGCCTCAACTTCTTCGAGCGCGTTTCGGGCGCGCGGATGCACTCCAACTATTTCCGTGTCGGCGGCGTGCATCAGGATGCGCCGCTCAAGCTGCTGGCCGACATCGGCGAGTGGCTCGACACGCGGCTGCCCCGGCTGTTCGAGGATGCGATCAGCCTGGTCGCCGAAAACCGGATCTTCAAGCAGCGCAACGTCGATATCGCCGTGGTCAGTCGCGACGATGCGATCCGCTGGGGCTTTTCCGGGCCGATGATCCGGGCCGCCGGCATTCCGTGGGACATCCGCAAGTCGCAGCCCTACGACGTGTACGACCGGATGGAGTTCGACATCCCCGTCGGCACGCGCGGCGACTGCTACGACCGGTTCATGGTCCGGGTCGAGGAAGTGCGCCAGTCCGCGCGGATCATGAAACAGTGCCTCGCCGAGATGCCCGAGGGGCCGGTGATGACGCTGGACCGCAAGGTCGGGCCGCCCAAGCGCGGTGAGATGAAGCATTCGATGGAAGCACTCATCCACCACTTCAAGCTCTATACAGAGGGCTATCACGTGCCTGCCGGCGACGTGTATGTCGCCACCGAGAGCCCGAAGGGCGAGTTCGGCATCTACATGGTGGCCGACGGCACCAACAAGCCGTACCGCTGCAAGATCCGCCCGACCGCGTTCAGCCATCTTCAGGCGATGGACTTCATGAGTCGCGGTCACATGCTGGCCGACACCACGGCGATCCTCGGCGCGATGGATATCGTGTTCGGCGAGTGCGACCGGTGATCGCTCCGATGCTCCTCTTGGCGGTGGCGGCGGCTTCGACGCCGCAGGACGCAGGCGCGATCCGGTCGGGTCCGCTCGTCGGCATGTGGTCGGGCCCGGTGATCGCCTCGAACGGCGACCAGCGGCTCGTCTCGCTGCTCCCCTCGGCGGCCGGGGCCTCGCCTCCCGCGCCGGCGACCGCGGCGGCCGTCGATCGGCTGATCGCGGCCGAGGAGGAGGGTGCGCTCGGCGATGCAGCCGCCGTCGTCCGCGCGGGCGCGACCATGACCTTCTGCCCCGCCGAGGACGTGTCCGACTGCCGCTCGGGCGTGCCGTTCGCGGGCTTCGACATTCCGGGAGAGGTGCGCGCGAACACGCCCTATGCCTTGCCCAACGACGTCGTCCGCGTGGAATGGATCGCCGACGGCCGAGTGACCTACATCTCTTTCCTGCAATTCGCCGACGGAAAGCTGGCCGGGGTGCGTACCGGCCCGGCGGTCATGCCCGTTCGTGCGACGCAGGCCCAGACGAGCGAGCCGAACTGATGGCGGATGCGAAGATCATTCCCGATACTCCGGAGATCCGGGCGCGGTGGGGAACGTTCGTCTGGACCGAGGCGAACGCCGCCAAGGCGAAGGAAATCCGCGCGCGCTATCCCGAGGGGCGCCAGCAGAGCTGCACCATTCCCTATCTTGATCTGGCGCAGCGGCAGGTCGGGGCGGAGACGAACACCCAGGGCTGGCTGCCGGTCCCGGTGATGGAATTCGTCGCGCGCGAGCTGGACCTGCCCTATGTGCGGGTGCTCGAGGTCGCGACCTTCTACACCATGTTCAATCTCGTGCCGGTCGGCCGCCACCATGTGCAGGTGTGCGGAACGACGCCGTGCTGGCTCCGCGGTTCGGACGAAGTATTCGCGGCGTGCAAGTCGAAGGGCATGGTCAAGGGCGGAACCACGCCGGACGGGCTGTTCACGCTTACCGAAGTCGAGTGCATGGGCAATTGCGCCAACGCGCCGATGGTCCAGATCAACGACGATAATTACGAGGATCTCGATTACGACAGCACCGTCGCGATCCTTGATGCGCTGGCGAAGGGGGAGCGGCCGAAGCCCGGCTCCCAGAACTCGCAGCGCCATACGAGCGAGCCCGAGGGCGGGCCGACCACGCTGACCGCCATGGTTGATGAAAACCACGATTATCGGGGAGAATGGGCATGAGCGCGAAGGACAAGAATCTCGTCGTCACGATCCTGGCCATCATTGGCGCGATCGTCGTCATCGGCTGGCTTCTCAAGGCGACGTTCAGCCTGCTCGGGCCGTTGCTGCTGATCGGCCTGGCGGTGCTCGTCTATTTCGTATTCTTCAAGGGCAAGTCGGGACCGCGATGACCGAATTCACGCCCCTCGCGGACAAGGACCGCATCTTCACGAACGTCTACGGTTTCCAGCCTTGGGGGCTCGAAGCCGCGATGCGTCGTGGCGACTGGGACAATACCAAGGCGCTGCTCGAGATCGGGCAGGACACGATCATCGACCGCGTGAAGGCGTCCGGCCTGCGCGGCCGCGGCGGCGCGGGCTTTCCCACGGGGGTGAAGTGGGGCTTCATGCCCAAGGAGCCCAAGCCCGATCGGCCGAACTTCCTCGTCATCAATGCCGACGAGTCCGAGCCGGGCAGCTGCAAGGACCGCGAGATCATCCGCCACGATCCGCACAAGCTGATCGAAGGCGCGCTGGTCGCCGGCTTCGCGATGCGCGCGCGGGCGGCGTACATCTACATCCGCGGCGAATATATCCGCGAGGCCGAAACGCTGTTCGCGGCGATCGCCGAGGCGTACGACAAGGGCCTGCTCGGCAAGAATGCCTGCGGCTCGGGCTATGACTTCGATGTTTTCGCGCATCGCGGCGCCGGCGCCTATATCTGCGGCGAAGAAACCGCGATGCTCGAGAGCCTCGAGGGGAAGAAGGGCCAGCCGCGGCTGAAGCCGCCGTTCCCGGCGGGCGCGGGTCTCTACGGTTGTCCGACGACGGTGAACAACGTCGAATCGATCGCAGTGGTGCCGACGATCCTGCGCCGGGGGGCCGAGTGGTTCGCCAGCTTCGGGCGCGAGAACAACAAGGGCACCAAGCTCTTTCAGATCAGCGGCCATGTGAACCGGCCGTGCGTGGTCGAAGAAGCGATGTCGATCCCTTTCCGCGAGCTGATCGATCGCCACTGCGGCGGCATTCGCGGCGGATGGGACAATCTGCTCGCGGTGATCCCGGGCGGCTCGTCGGTGCCGCTGGTGCCGGCCGCCGAGATCATGGATGCGCCGATGGACTTCGATGGGCTGAAGGCGCTGGGATCGGGCCTCGGCACGGCGGCCATCATCGTGATGGACAAGTCGACCGACATCGTGAAGGCGATCAGCCGGATCAGCTATTTCTACAAGCATGAGAGCTGCGGCCAGTGCACACCGTGCCGCGAGGGCACCGGCTGGATGTGGCGCGTGATGGAGCGGCTGCGCACCGGCGACGCCGATGTGCGCGAGATCGACACCCTCTACGAAGTGACCAAGCAGGTCGAAGGCCACACCATCTGCGCGCTGGGCGACGCGGCGGCGTGGCCGATCCAGGGATTGATCCGCCATTTCCGGCCCGAGCTGGAGCGGCGCATCGCGGAACGCAACGGCGGCGGCGCGCCGATGATGGAGGCGGCGGAATGATGTTTGCCACAGTGGCTTCGGTGGTGATGTTCGTTGCGGCGCCTGTCTTCGGCGCACCGGCGCAGCAGCCGGCGGACGTGACCCTTCAGAGTACGCCGAGCGCAACGGTTCTCCGCAACTTCGCCACGTGCGTGGTGGAGCGGCGCCCCGAGCGCGTGCGGGCATTGCTTTCCGGTTTTCCCGGCGGACTTCCTTCGCCGAACGATCGAGGCCAGCTTGACGATGCGCATCGCGGCCTTGTCGACAGCTATTGCCTGCAGCGGGGCCAGGTGTCGCTCCGAATGCGGGGGCATCTCCTGTGGTATGCGCTTGCCGAGGCCTATGTGCGGCAGCAAGTGCCCGCCACCGTGACGGATTTTGCGGGTGTGGCGTTGCTCGAGCATCCTGCCGTAGCGCTGCAGCAGGGAGCGGAGGGCGCCAGCTCCGTATCGCCGGGGGTGAACGGGGATTCCGCGGCGGACCGCGATTCGGCTCTGCTTTCCCGCTTCGGCGAATGCGTCGCCCGGTTCGACACCCCAAACAGCCGTCGGCTGATCATGGCGGAACTCGCCGAGGAGCGTGCCGTCATCGGCGAAATGATGCCCGCGCTCGAGGCCTGCCTTCCCGATGGCGTTAGCCTGGGGCTGACGCCGCTTGCGATCCGGGGATCGGTAGCGCTCGGCTATGCGCGTCTAGCGATTGCCGCTTCCGAGCCGGGCCAGCCAGAGAATTGATATGCCGAAACTGACCGTCGACGGAATCGAAGTGGAAGTGCCGCAGGGCGCAACCGTGCTCCAGGCCTGCGAGGCCGCGGGGAAGGAAATCCCGCGCTTCTGCTACCATGAGCGGCTGTCGATCGCCGGCAATTGTCGGATGTGCCTGGTCGAAGTGAAGCCCGGGCCGCCCAAGCCGCAGGCAAGCTGCGCGCTTCCCGCCGCGGACAATCAGGAGATCCGCACCGATTCGCCGATGGTGAAGGCGGCGCGCGAAGGCGTGCTCGAGTTTCTGCTGATCAACCATCCGCTCGATTGCCCGATCTGCGATCAGGGCGGCGAGTGCGATCTGCAGGACGAGACCATGGCCTATGGCAAGGGGTGGTCGCGGTACGACGAGAACAAGCGCGCGGTGACCGAGAAATATATGGGTCCGATCGTCAAGACGATCATGACCCGGTGCATCCACTGCACCCGCTGCATCCGCTTCGCCGAGGAAATCGCCGGCGTGGAGGAGATCGGCGCGATCTATCGCGGCGAGGACATGCAGATCACCTCCTATCTCGAAAAGGCAGTGACCAGCGAATTGTCGGGCAACGTCAACGATCTGTGCCCGGTCGGCGCGCTCACGCACAAGCCCTACGCGTTCGAATACCGTCCCTGGGAACTCACCAAGACGATGGCGATCGACGTGATGGACGCGGTCGGCACTAACATCCGCATCGATCGGCGCGGCCGCGCGGTGCTGCGCGCATTGCCGCGCATCAACGAGGATGTGAACGAGGAGTGGGCGCACGACAAGACCCGCTACCATGTCGACGGCCTCGGCTATCGCCGGCTCGACCGGCCATTCGTCCGTCGTGACGGCAAGCTCCAGGCGGCGAGCTGGGAAGAGGCGTTCGATGCGATCGCTGCCGCGGCGCAGACCGCCGGTTCCAGCGTCGCGGCGATTGCGGGTGATCTGGTCGATTGCGAGACGATGTTCGCGGCCAAGGCGCTGGTGAAGGCGCTGGGCTCGGACCTGCTCGAGAGCCGCCAGACCGGGCTTGCCTATGATGTGTCGAGCCTGGGCGCGGTTGCGTTCAATCCGACGATCGCAGGCGTCGAGGACGCGGACGCGATCCTGCTTCTCGGCACCAATCTTCGCTGGGAAGCCCCGCTGATCAACACACGCGTGCGCAAGGCGATCAAGCGGGGAGCCAAGGTGTTCGCGATCGGTCCCGAGATCGATCTCACCTACAAGGCCGAATGGCTGGGCGACGATCTCGCGATTCTCGGCCGGTTGCCGTCCGCACTCACCCACGTCTTCGACAAGGCGGCGCGCCCGCTGGTGATTGTCGGCCCCGGCGCCCTGGCCAAGGGACAGGGAGGCTCGCTCGCGCTGGTCGATCGGCTGAAGCTGGTTCGCACGCTCGAGGACGGCACGCCCTGGAACGGCTATGGCGTGATCCATACCGCCGCGGCGCGGATGGGCGCGCTCCTGCTCGGCTATGCGCAGAAGGGCGGCCTGGCCGACATCGTCGGCGCCAAGCCGAAGCTGGCCTTCTTCCTGGGCGCCGATGAAGTCGATTTCTCCGCCTTCGCGGGCAGCTTCAAGGTTTTCCTCGGCCATCATGGCGATGTCGGCGCACATCATGCCGATGTGATCCTGCCGGGGGCCGCCTATGCCGAGAAACACGGCACCTTCGTGAATCTCGAAGGGCGCGTTCAGCGCAGCGAACGTGCCGCGCAGGCTCCGGGCGACGCGCGCGAGGACTGGACGATCCTGCGCGCGCTTTCCGAGCGGCTCGGAAAGGTGCTTCCGTTCGACAGCTATGGCGAACTGCGCGCGCAGATGAGCGTCGAGGTTCCCGCGCTGGCGCAGGAGGGGCTGGTGCGGTTCGACTGGAGCCCGCCGGCGCTCCCTTCCGAGGCGGAAGGGGCAGTGACCTATCCGATCGCCGACTTCTACCTGACCAATGCGATCTGCCGCGCGAGCCCGACGATGCAGCGCTGCTCCGCAGAACTGATCCATGGGCAGGATTTCGCGGAGGCCGCAGAGTGACCAGCTTCTTCGAATCCTGGGGCATGAACTACGAATGGGCGTGGTTCGTCGCGACCATCGTGGGCATCCTCGTGATCGCGCTGCCGCTGATGCTGGCGGTGGCGATGGTCATCTATGCCGATCGCAAGATCTGGGCCGCCATTGCGCTGCGCAAGGGGCCGAACGTCGTCGGCCCGCTAGGGCTGCTGCAATCCTTTGCCGATGGTCTGAAGGTCTTCCTCCAGGAAACGATCATCCCGACGAGCGCGAACAAGGGCCTGTTCCTCCTCGCGCCGATCATCACCTTCACGGTGGCGCTGATCGTCTGGGCGGTAATCCCGTTCCAGGCCGGCGTCGTGCTGGCTAACATCAACGTCGGGCTGCTCTACGTGCTCGCCGCCTCCTCGCTGGGGGTCTATGGCGTGATCATCGCGGGCTGGTCGTCCAACTCGAAATACCCCTTCTATTCGGCGCTGCGCGCGGCGGCCCAGATGGTGAGCTATGAAGTCGCGATCGGCTTCGTCCTGATCTCGGTCGTGCTCTGGTCGGGAACCTTCAACCTCACCGGGATCGTCGAGACGCAGCGCGGCTATTACGGCTTCATCAACGGTCACGGCTTCAATCCGCTGATCTTCCCGATGGCCGTGGTGTTCTTCATCTCGGCGCTGGCCGAAACCGCGCGTGCGCCGTTCGACCTCACCGAAGCGGAATCCGAGCTCGTCGCGGGCTATCAGACCGAATATAGCTCGATGAGCTTCGCGCTGTTCTGGCTCGGCGAATACGCGAACGTGCTCCTGATGTGCGCGCTCAACGCGATCCTGTTCTGGGGTGGGTACCTCCCGCCGTTCGACTGGGAGCCGCTCTATTGGGTGCCCGGGATCATCTGGCTGTTCGCCAAGATCCTGTTCTTCTTCTTCCTGTTCAGCTGGGTGAAGGCGACGGTGCCGCGCTATCGCTACGACCAGCTGATGCGGCTGGGCTGGAAGGTTTTCCTGCCGCTGTCGCTGTTCTTCGTGTTCCTCATCTCGGGCTTTCTGATGCTGACGCGCGTGGGCACCGAATGTGCGCCCAGCGAACGCGTCTACCTCGAGCGCGTGACCGTGCATGGCACGACCTACGCGGCCGACCGGCCGCAATATCCCACCGACGGCATCTGCCGTTCCACGATCGAACCCGGGATAGTAACCTAATGAGTTTCGCCCAGACCATCCGATCCTTTACGCTGTGGGAGTTCCTCAAGGCGCATGCGCTGACCTTGAAGTACTTCTTCAAGCGCAAGGCGACGATCAATTATCCGTACGAGAAGAACCCCGTCTCGCCGCGGTTCCGGGGCGAGCATGCGTTGCGTCGCTATCCCAATGGCGAGGAACGGTGCATCGCGTGCAAACTGTGCGAGGCGGTCTGTCCCGCGCTTGCGATCACCATCGAAAGCGAGCCGCGCGCCGACGGCAGCCGCCGAACCACGCGCTACGACATCGACATGGTGAAGTGCATCTATTGCGGCCTGTGCCAGGAAGCATGTCCGGTGGATGCGATCGTCGAAGGGCCGAACTTCGAATTTTCGACGGAAACCCGCGAGGAGCTGATCTACCATAAGGAAAAGCTGCTCGCGAACGGCGACCGCTGGGAAAGCGTCCTCGCGGCGAACCTTGCCGCCGACGCACCCTATCGGTAAGCGGCGTGCCAATCGATTCTAACCCGTCTGCCCGGACCGACCGGCGCCTTGGGGGCAAGCAACTCTCGTGATCCAGGCTATCGCCTTTTATCTCTTCGCCGTCGTGGTGATCGCCTCCGCAGTGATGGTGATCTTCTCGCGCAATCCCGTGCATTCGGTGCTCTGGCTGATCATGGCGTTCTTCAACGCCGCCGGTCTGATGCTGCTCGTCGGCGCGGAGTTCATCGCGATGCTGCTGGTCATCGTCTATGTCGGCGCGGTCGCAGTGCTGTTCCTCTTCGTCGTGATGATGCTCAACATCGATTTCGCGGAGCTACGCGCCGGATTCGTGCGCTATGCGGCGGTAGGCCTCGCGCTCGCCGTGGCGCTGGTCGCCGAGATCTTCATCGCAGTGGGCGCGTGGAGCGTGGGCGGGATCGAGCTTAGCCGCCGGATCAGCCCGATCGAGGCCGGCGTGCCGAATATCGAGGCGGTCGGGCGGCTGCTCTATTCGCGCTATCTGTTCGCGTTCGAAGCGGCCGGGCTGATCCTGCTGGTCGCGATGATCGGTGCCATCGTGCTCACGTATCGCCATCGCGGTGGCGTGACGCGCCAGAACGTCTCGCGCCAGATCAACCGCCGTTCGAAGGACGCGATCCGCATGGCCAAGCCGCCGGTCGGCAAGGGAGTCGATCTGTGATCGGAGTCACGCATTATCTGGTCGTGGGGGCCGTCCTGTTCACGCTCGGCGTGCTGGGGATCTTCCTCAACCGCAAGAATCTGATCGTCATCCTGATGGCGATCGAGCTGATCCTGCTCTCGGTGAACCTCAATCTCGTCGCTTTCTCGGCGGCGCTGGGCGATCTGGTCGGACAGGTCTTTGCGATGTTCGTGCTGACGGTCGCGGCGGGCGAGGCGGCGATCGGCCTCGCCATTCTCGTCATCTACTTCCGCGGCCGCGGTTCGATCGCGGTCGACGACGTCAACCGGATGAAGGGGTAAACGTCCGGTGCAGGCAATTCACTTCATCGTCGGGCTTCCGCTGCTGGCGGCGATCGTCGCCGGCCTTTCGAACCGTGCGTTCGGGACTGCGTTTCCCAAGCTCGTGACGACGGGCGCGCTGTTCATTGCGTGCGGGCTCAGCTGGCCTATCTTCCTTGGCTTCCTGGCGGGAACGCTTGAGGCCGGCGTCGCGCCCGTCTTCACCTGGTTCGTCTCGGGCGACATGTCGGTCGATTGGGCGCTGCGCGTCGATGCACTGACCGCGGTGATGCTGGTCGTGATCACCAGCGTCTCGGCGCTCGTCCATCTCTACAGCTGGGGCTATATGGCCGAGGACCCGGATCAGCCGCGGTTCTTCGCCTATCTGTCGCTGTTCACCTTCGCGATGCTGATGCTCGTGACGGCGGACAATCTGGTCCAGATGTTCTTCGGCTGGGAAGGCGTCGGCCTCGCTTCCTACCTGCTGATCGGATTCTGGTTCCGCAAGCCGAGCGCCAACGCCGCCGCGATCAAGGCCTTCGTCGTCAACCGCGTCGGCGATCTGGGCTTCATGCTCGGCATCTTCGGCACATTTCTGGTGTTCGGCACGATCTCGATCCCCGCGATCCTCGAGGCCGCTCCAGCAATGGCCGGCTCCACGATCGGCTTCCTTGGCTATCGCGTCGATACGATGACGCTGCTCTGCCTGCTGCTGTTCATCGGAGCGATGGGCAAGTCGGCCCAGCTCGGGCTGCACACCTGGCTTCCCGACGCGATGGAAGGCCCGACGCCGGTATCCGCGCTGATCCACGCCGCGACGATGGTCACGGCGGGCGTGTTCATGGTGTGCCGCCTCTCGCCGATGTTCGAGGCCGCGCCGATCGCGCTCGGCTTCGTCACCTTCATCGGCGCCGCCACCTGCCTGTTCGCGGCCTCCGTCGCGCTGGTGCAGACCGATATCAAGCGCGTGATCGCCTATTCGACCTGTTCGCAGCTCGGCTACATGTTCTTCGCCGCCGGCGTCGGCATGTACGGCGCGGCGATGTTCCACCTGTTCACCCACGCCTTCTTCAAGGCGCTGCTGTTCCTCGGCGCGGGGAGCGTGATCCACGCGATGCACCACGAGCAGGACATGCGCTTCTACGGTGGGCTGCGGAAGGCGATCCCGATCACCTTCTGGACGATGATGGCGGGAACGCTGGCGATCACCGGCGTCGGGATTCCCGGGATCTTCGGCAACGCGCCGATCGGTTTCGCCGGCTTCCATTCGAAGGATGCGATCATCGAAGCCGCTTGGGCGGCAGGCGCGGCGCCCGCATTCTGGGTGGGCGTGATCGTCGCGCTGCTGACGAGCTTCTACTCGTGGCGGCTGATGTTCCTCACCTTCTGGCAGCAGCCGCGCTGGATCGCTTCCGAGCATATCCAGCATGCGGTTCACGACGCGAACCATCATGGCGATGGCCATGGCGCCGAGGACGGGCGTGCGCACGGCCATGACGTGATCGACAACCCCGCGGCCGAGGATGCCGGCCATGCGCCTGCACCCGAAGTGGCGGAGCAGTATGCGCCCGAGGGCACCGGCGGTTATCATCCGCACGAGAGCCCCTGGGTGATGCTGGTCCCGCTGCTGGTGCTCACGTTGGGTGCGGTGCTGGCGGGCTTCGTGTTCCACCATTTCTTCATCGAGGTCGAGGCCGGCGAGCAATTCTGGCGCGGCAGCCTCTTCCACGACGCGCATCTTGCGCACGCGATGCACGAAGTGCCGCTGTGGGTGAAGATTTCGGCGACCGTGGCGATGCTGGCAGGGCTCGTCACCGCCTGGCTCGCCTATATCGTCTCTCCCGGTTTCCCGGCGCGCGCGGCGGATACGTTCCGCGTCGTCTATGCCTTCCTGCTGCGGAAATGGTATTTCGACGAACTCTACAACATCGTCTTCGTGCGCCCTGCGCTGGCAATCGGCCGCTTCTTCTGGAAGGCAGGTGACGAAGGCACGATCGACCGCTTCGGTCCGAACGGCCTGGCGCGGGTGGTGCAATGGGGCAGCGTCGCCAGCGGGCGGCTCCAATCGGGATATGTCTATACCTATGCCTTCATCATGCTGATCGGGCTCACGGCCGCGGTCACCTGGGTCGTGACGCGGTGAGGGCGGAGTGATGGAAAATCTCCCCATGCTCTCGATCATGCTTGCCGTTCCCGCAGTGGCGGCGGTGCTGTGCCTCTTCGCGAGCGCTGGCGCTGCGCGCACGATCGCGCTGGTCGCCACGCTGATCGATTTCGTACTCGGCTGCATCGTCTGGGCGAATTTCGACGTCGGCGGCGCGCAATGGCAGTTCGTCGAGTATCTGCCGCTGTTCGGCCGCTTCGGCTGGGCGCTCGGCATCGACGGTTTCGCGCTGATGCTGATCATGCTCAGCGTCTTCCTGATGCCGATCTGCATCGGCGCGAGCTGGCGCGCGATCACCGAGCGCGTGCCCGAATATATGGCGCTGTTCCTGCTCACCGAAGTGCTGATGATCGGCACCTTCGCCGCGCAGGACATCTTCCTGTTCTACATGTTCTTCGAAGCCGGTCTCATTCCGATGTATCTCATCATCGGCATCTGGGGCGGCGCGAACCGCATCTACGCCTCGTACAAATTCTTCCTGTACACGCTGCTCGGCTCGCTCGTGATGCTGATCGCGATGCTCTACATGTCGGTGACCGCCGGCACGACCGACATCCCGACGCTGATGGCCTTTGATTTCCCGCCGGACGTCCAGATCTGGCTATGGCTCGCCTTCTTCGCGTCGTTCGCGGTCAAGATGCCGATGTGGCCGGTGCACACCTGGCTGCCCGACGCGCATGTGCAGGCGCCGACCGCCGGGTCGGTGATCCTGGCGGGCGTGCTGCTGAAGCTGGGCGGATACGGCTTCCTGCGGTTCAGCCTGCCGATGTTCCCCGAAGCCTCGGCGCAGCTCGTCTGGCTGGTCTTCGGCCTGTCGGCGATCGCGGTGATCTACACCAGCCTCGTCGCGCTGGTGCAGCAGGACATGAAGAAGCTGATCGCCTATTCCTCGGTCGCGCATATGGCGATCGTCACCATCGGCCTGTTCGCGTTCAATGCTCAGGGCATCGAAGGCGCGATGGTGGTGATGCTCAGCCACGGGCTGGTTTCGGGCGCGCTCTTCCTGTGCGTCGGCGTGATCTACGATCGGCTGCATACCCGCGAGATCGACCGCTACGGCGGCTTGGCCGTCAACATGCCGCGCTATGCCGTGCTGTTCCTGCTCTTCACCATGGGATCGATCGGCCTGCCGGGGACCAGCGGTTTCGTCGGCGAGTTCCTGAGCCTTGCCGGGACCTATCAGGTTTCCACCTGGGCGGCGCTCCTGTGCACCACCGGCATCATCCTGGCTGCGGGCTACATGCTTTGGCTCTATCGCCGGGTCGTGTTCGGCGTGCAGCGGAATGCCGATGCCGCCGCCATGCCTGATCTCAGCATGCGCGAGATCTCGCTGCTGGCGCCGATCGCCGCAGTGGTGCTGTGGATGGGCGTCTATCCCGAACCGTTCCTCGCCCCGATGCGCGCCGACGTCGCCCGGCTGGTCGAGCGGGTCGACCGCGCCCGCCCGATCGGCGAT
This sequence comes from Sphingosinithalassobacter sp. LHW66-3, assembly GCF_050703275.1. Taxonomy (GTDB): domain Bacteria; phylum Pseudomonadota; class Alphaproteobacteria; order Sphingomonadales; family Sphingomonadaceae; genus Sphingomonas. The sequence goes on along the minus strand of NZ_CP193482.1, from coordinate 637,027 downwards.
TCACGGCCCACGCCGGGCAATCCGGCCGCGGCCGCCGCGGCCGGGCACGGTCTCGAAGGCGGGCATGGCGAAACGGCCCCGGCGCACGGGGAGGCGCACTGATGGACTATTCGACTCAGCTGATGATGGCGCTTCCCGAGCTGGTGCTCGCGGTCGGCGGCATTGTCCTCATGCTCGTCGCCGCCTGGGGCGGCCAGAGCGCGACCCGCGCCGTCAGCATCGCTGCGGTGGCGGTTCTCGCGGGTGCGGGGATCGCGCTCGCCGGTCCGGCCTCGGCGGGCGGCGAGGCATTCTACGGCCTTTATCGCGCCGACAGTTTCGCGGCCTTCGCCAAGGTGCTGATCTTCGGTGCGGCGGCGGTTGCCGTGGTGATCGCGCCGAAGTTCTTCGCACGCACCAGCGGCGATGATCTGCGGCCCGAATATCCGGTGCTGATTCTCTTCTCAGCCGCGGGCATGGGCATGATGGTCTCCGCCGGGGATCTCATCACGCTCTATGTCGGGCTCGAGCTTCAGAGCCTCGCGGCCTATGTCCTGGCCAGCTTCATGCGCCGCGATGCGCGCTCGGCCGAGGCGGGGCTGAAATATTTCGTGCTGGGCGCGCTGGCGAGCGGCATTCTGCTCTACGGCATTTCGCTGGTCTATGGTTTCTCGGGCACCACGCTGTTCGACGGGATCGCGCTGGCCTATGCCGTCACTGGTGAGGAGCGCTCGATCGGGCTGTTGTTCGGACTGGTGTTCGTGTTCGCCGGGCTGGCGTTCAAGATCTCGGCCGTGCCGTTCCATATGTGGACGCCCGACGTGTATGAAGGCGCACCCACGCCCGTCACTGCCTTCTTCGCTTCGGCGCCGAAGGTCGCGGCCGTCGCGCTCGCGGTGCGCGTCGCGATGGAAGCGATGGCGCCTGCGGTGGGCGACTGGCGGCAGATCGTCGTGTTCGCCAGCCTCGCCTCGATCATCCTTGGCGCGGTTGCCGCGATCGGCCAGACCAACATCAAGCGGCTGCTTGCCTATTCGTCGATCAACAACGTCGGATTTGCGCTGATCGGCCTTGCCGCCGGTACGCAGGAGGGGGTCGCCAGCGTCCTTTTCTACATGACCATCTATGTCGTGATGACGCTCGGCAGCTTCCTGGTGGTGCTCCAGATGCGCGGGGACGATGGCCAGCCGATCGAGACGATCGCCAGCCTCTCCGGCATGTCGCGCACACGGCCTGCGCTCGCGCTGGCGCTGGCGATGTTCATGTTCAGCCTCGCGGGTATTCCGCCGCTGTTCGGCTTCTGGGCGAAGTTCGAGGTGTTCGAGGCGGCGGTTCGGGCCGGCCTGTTCCCGCTGGCGGTGATCGGTATCGTCGCCTCGGTGATCGGCGCCTTCTATTATCTCAAGATCGTCAAGACGATGTACTTCGATGCGCCCGCTCCCGCCTTCGCGCGCGGTACGGGTCCGGTCGAGGGCGGGCTGATCGTGCTGACGGCGGCGTTCATATCGCCGCTCGGCTATCTCCTGATCCCGGTGCTCGGCTTCTGGACGATGAACGCGGCGCGGGCTCTCTTCTGACCGGGATGATCCGCACCGTCGGCGAGACGGGATCGACCAATGCCGATCTGCTGGCGCTTGCAGGCGCGGGTGCGTCCGAAGGGGTTTGGCTGCGCGCCGAACGCCAGACGGCGGGGCGGGGCCGCCAGGGGCGGTTGTGGGTGTCCCCTCCCGGCAACTGCTATGCGAGCACACTTGTCCGGCTGCGCGGAAGCGATCCGCCCGCTGCCACGCTCGCGCTGGTGGCAGCGGTGGCGCTGGAAGAGACCGTCGCCATGCTTCGCGGGGATCGATCCGGGCTCGCGCTGAAATGGCCGAACGACCTGATGCTGGCGGGCGCGAAACTGGCCGGCATCCTGCTCGAGCGGGCGGGCGACGTTGTGGTGATCGGCTTTGGCGCCAACCTGTCGCACCATCCCGAAGGGCTCGACCGTCCGGTAACCAGCCTCGCCGCGCACGGCGCCGCTCCCGATCCGTCGCTGTTCGTCGAGACGCTGGCCGAAACCTTCGCCCGGTGGCTCGCCCGCTGGCGCAGCGAGGGGCTGGCGCCGGTGCGTGATCGCTGGATCGATCGCGCGCATCCGCGCGATACGGCGCTCACCGCACGCACGTCCGACGGAAGCACCGTCGAGGGCCTGTTCGCGGGGCTCGATCGCGACGGCGCGCTCATCCTGCGCTTGGCGGACGGAAGCACTCATGTCATGCACGCCGGCGACGTGTTCCTGATCTGAAGAAAGAGCCCAAGGCCCCATGCTGCTTGCGATCGATGCCGGCAATACGAACGTCGTCTTTGCGCTTGTCGATGGCACGGCGATCCGCGCGCGCTGGCGGATCGCGACCGATCCGCGGCGCACCGCCGACGAATATGCAGTCTGGCTGAGCCAACTCCTGCAGCTGGAAGATCTCGACCGCTCGATCGTTTCCGGCGTGATCATCGGCACGGTTGTGCCGCGGGCGCTCCATAACCTTCAGGTGCTGAGCCGTAAATATTTCGGCACCGATCCGGTGGTCGCGGGGCAGGGCGAGGCGCAGTGGACTTTTGCGCTCGATGTTGAGGAGCCGCAGAGCCTGGGCGCCGATCGCGCGCTCAACGTGCTGGCCGCCCATGCGCGGCACGACGGCGATCTGATCCTGATCGATTTCGGCACCGCCACTACGTTCGACGTTGTCGATTTCAGCGGCGCCTATAAGGGCGGAATCATTGCCCCGGGAATCAATTTGTCGCTCGATGCGCTGGTGAGCGCCGCCGCTAAGCTGCCGCGGATCGCGATCGAGGCGCCACAGGGGCCGAGCGTCATCGGGCGCAACACGGTCGATCAGATGCACATCGGCATTTATTGGGGCTATGTCGCGATGATCGAGGGGCTGGTCGCACGCATGAAGGCGGAGATCGGCCGGCCTGCCAAGGTGATCGCCACGGGTGGGCTGGCCGTCTTGTTCGAAGAGCAGACGGACGTGTTCGACGCGATCGAGCCCGACCTGACGATCCAGGGGCTGGCGATGCTGTGGGAGCGGCTCCGGTAGGAGCGGGCGTGCACGTGCAAAACCGGCCGGCCCTCCCTATCTGTCTGCTTTCATCCCGGTACGGCCCATTCGGCGCCAAACGTTAGGATATCAGTGACTCCCAGGAACGAATTGCTCTTCGTCGCGCTCGGTGGATCGGGCGAGATCGGCATGAACGTCAATCTCTATGGCACCCAGGGAAAATGGGTGATGGTGGATTGCGGCATCACCTTCGGTGACGCGGGCTATCCCGGCATCGACGTGATCCTGCCCGATCTTCAGTTCATCGAGGAGCGGCTCGACGATCTGCTCGGCATCGTCCTCACCCATGGGCATGAGGATCATATCGGCGCCTTGCCTTATCTGGCGGGCGATCTCGGCGTGCCGCTTTTCGCCACTCCGTTTACTGCGGGCCTGATCCGCGGAAAGCTGGAGGAGGAGGGCATTGCCGACCGCGTCGAGCTGAACGTGATCGAGCGCGAGGGCAGCTTCCGGCTCGGGCCGTTCGGTTTCCGCTATGTGCCGCTCGCCCATTCGATTCCCGAGGGCAATGCGGTGCTGATCGACACGCCCCATGGCCGCGTCTTCCATACTGGCGACTGGAAGCTCGACGAGGCACCGCTGCTCGGCGAGCCTTCGACCGGCGCGGAGCTGAGCGCGATTGGCGACGAGGGCGTGCTGGCGCTCGTCTGCGATTCCACCAACGTCTTCAATGCCCAGGCGTCGGGTTCCGAAGCCGAGGTGCGCAAGGGCCTCGACGAAGTGATCGCGGGCGCCAAGGGCCGCGTCCTCGTCACCACCTTCGCGTCCAATGCCGCACGGCTGCAGACACTGGGCGAAGTCGCGCGCGACACCGGCCGCGAGCTGTGCGTCGCCGGCCGTTCGCTCGACCGGATCCTGCGGGTTGCCAAGGCGTCCGGCTATCTCCGCGATTTTCCGGACACCATCGACTTCGATACCGCGATGCGGCTGCCGCGCGAGCGCGTGATGATCGTCGCCACGGGGGGGCAGGGCGAGCCGCGCGCGGCGCTCGCGCGGATCGCGGACGGCACCCATCAGATCAAACTCGACAAGGGCGATCTGGTCGTCTTTTCCTCCAAGCAGATCCCCGGCAACGAGCTGGCGATCGGCCGGATCATGAACACGATCGCCCACAAGGGCGTCGAGATCGTCACCGATCGCCAGGCATTCGTTCACGTTTCGGGACATCCGGGTCGCCCCGAGCTGGCCGAGATGTATCGCTGGATCCGGCCCCAGATCCTGCTGCCGGTCCATGGCGAGGTGCGTCATCTGATCGAGCAGGCCCGGTTCGGCGTGCAGCAGGGGGTCCCCGGTGCGGTGTTTCAGGTGAACGGCGAGGTGATCCGCCTGGCGCCCGGCACGCCCGAGGTCGTTGGGCAGGCGCCCGTCGGCCGACTCGTGCTGGACGGCGACGTGATCCTTCCTGCGGACGGCGGCACGATCAACGAGCGCCGCAAGCTGGGCCTCAACGGCCAGATTTCGGTCGCGGTCGCGATCGGGCAGGGGCGGGTGCTGCGCGGCAATCCGGAAATCCGCCTCCAGGGCGTGCCGGTCGAGGAGGATCGCGAGCCGTTCCTCGCCGAAGCGGCGGAGGCTGCGGCGAAGGCCGTTCGCGGCTATGAAGGGCGCGATATCGATGCGCTGCGCGAGGCGGTGCGGCTCGCGGTGCGGCGGGCGGCGACACGCTGGACGGGCAAGAAGCCGGTCGTCGATGTGCTGATCGTGGAGGTGTGACGCGATGGGGATCGAATCTGCGATTGCGATCTATTTCCTGTTCTGGGTGTTCTCGGTCTTCCTGGTGCTCCCGTTCGGCGTCCGGACCGACGAGGAGGCCGGTGCCGAGCTGGTCCCGGGTCAGGCCGAGAGTGCGCCCCACGGCTTCCGTTTCGGGCGGATGCTGATCCGCACGACGATCGTCGGTACGATCTTCTTCACGCTCTTCTATCTGAACTATACCTACGGCTGGATCACGCCGGACATGCTCGACTGGGCACGCTGATCTTCAGGTTCGCAGCCGCTCGATCGCCTGGGCGAGCGCGACATACAGCTTGCCCATGTCCGAAGAAAGAAGCGTCACGCCGAGCGGCGAACCGTCGCGCAGCGCCAGGATCTGGCGCAGCATCGCCTCGAAATCATGAATGTAGCGATTGACGTTGTCGCGGAAGCCCTCGTCGGCATCGTAAAGCGCTGCGATCTGCCGTGCCTCGCCTGCATCAAGCAACCGCACCGCGCGCCGAGTGAAAACCCCCCGGTCGCCCTTCAGATAGGCCGCCCAGGCGCTGTCGGACACCTCTTGCGAGAAGCTCTTGGTGATATCGATCGACGCTGAATTGAGCGCTTCGATCAGCAAAGAGACGCGGCGCGCGAAGCTGTCGCTGTCGGCCCGCTCGCGCTCGGCGCGTGCGTCCTCGATGCGGCTCTCGACCGAGGCAGTGGTTTCGGCAATGGCGAGCATCTGCTGCGCGAGGCGCTCCGAAGCCAGTGTCGCGGCGCCCACCGCCGCCTCGGTAGTCTCGGCAAGCTCGGTAAGCTGACGCTTCACGGCGCCGTCCACGGCGCGGCGAAGCGCACCGGCGCCGGCATCCTCCAGCGCACGCTCCGCCTCGGGCACCACGCTTCCCAGCGTCTCGCGCGCCTGCTTGGCAGCCGCTGCCGCTGTCTCTCGCACGCGCACCAGAGCCTCGACCAGGGCAGGGGCGGCATCCTCCGCAAAGCGTTGCGTCGTGGTGATTGCCTCGTCCACGATGGTTTCGAGCGACTGTGCCTTCTCGCGCCCGCTGTCGAGGGTGTCGAGCAGCTGTTGCGAGGTCTTGTCCAGCGTCTCGCGCTGCTTGGCGACGACGTCCGCGATCGCCTCGATCGCGTCGTGCGTGCTTTCGGCGGCGGTCACCAGGGCAAGCAGTTCCGGCTTCGAATCGGCCACGACCTTGCGGCTCGCGCCGATCCGTGCATCGAGCCGCTCCAGCGCCTGCGGCAATGTCTCGTCGATCTCGCGCGCGGAGGCATCCAGCGCGGTCAGCAGTTCCTCGGCGGTGCCGATCACCTTGTGCGCCGTGTCGTCGCCGGTTCGCATCGCCTCGGTCATCGCGCCGATCGAGCCGGTAAGCGCACTGATCGTCGCCGCGAGTGCCTGTGCCCGCTCGGTGCCGCTTGCATGGAGGTCGGCGAAGTCGGCATTGGCCTGAGCGATGCCTTCCGAAAGCCCCGCAAAGAGCGCATCGCTCCGCCCCTGTTCCTCGCCCAGCCGCAGCGACACGCGCGAAAGCGTCTCCTCGACCGCCGACACGCGCTCGGCTAGCGCATCGGCGGCATCCTTGCCGGACCGATCCAGCGCCGCCTGATTGGCGTCGAGCATCGCCCGAATCGCCGCTCCCTGCGCGTCGATCCCCCGCCGGGCCTCGTCGACTGCCTGTGCCGTTCGCGCGAGAATATCCTCCACTGCGGCAGACATGTGCCCGGTGACTTCCTCGATCCGGTTGCGCGTCGTTTCGCTCGTCGCTTCCATCCGCTGGAGGTGCGCGGCAAGCTTCTGCGCGGCGCCGCCGGCGATCGTATCGGCTTCCCGGCCGCGCTCGGCGAGCGCCACGAATTGCGCCTCCAGCGCACTGGCGCGCTCGCCCGCGCCCAGGCCGGCGGCATTGATCGTCTCGCGCATGTCGCGGAGCTGCTCGTGCGCCTTGGGTACCGACGAGAGAATGATCTCGATGCTCTTCGTGGCATCGCGCGCCGCCGAACTGAGCGTGGTGGCGCTCGTCTCGACCGATCGCGCCTCGTGCCCCATGCCGTTCGCCACTGCCTGCAACCGCTCGACCGCGCCGTCCCCGGCAGTGATGAGCAACGTCGTCTGCTCGGCGAGTTCCCTGCGGTTCGCATCGAGCTTGGTCGAAAGCGTGCCGAGCACGCGCTCCAGGCTCGCGGCTTCGGCGCGCATCGCGCGGGCGGTGCTCCTCCAGCGACGCGCCTCCGCCCTGCTGGTGCGCAGTCCGAGCAGATAGAGAATGCCCACAAGGGCCGGCGGGACACAGAGCGCGCCGATGAACTGCACCAGCTCGATCGGCGCCAGGGGCGTGCGCAGTGTCGGAGCGGCAAGCCACAGCATTCCGGCAGACCAGGCAAGCACGGCCAGTATCGCAAGCGCCGGCAGCATCCAGCCGAAGCTGCGTCCCGCCGGACCTTCGTCGCCGAACGCCATGTCGTCCCGCTCGGCCGGCGGCGATGCGGAGGCCGCATCCTCTACGGTGTCCGAAAGCAACAGCTCGTCGCCGTCGTGCCTTGCCGTCACTGCGGCTTCCGCGTTCGATGCCCCTGTCATCTCGTCTATTTACCACGTTTCTTCAGGCAACCAACACCAGCCGAAACGAAGCATTAAGCCGATGCCGGTTAGAAGCTTTCCGATGGCGTATGATCCTGGTGCAATCGATGCGACACTCGCGGCGGCCGTGGGCGACGAGCCCGCGCTGATCGCAGAGTTGCGCGAAGCGTTTCTCGAAGGCGCACAGCGCGGCATTCAGACGATGAAGGCGGCGGACACCGCAGTGGAGTGGCAGTCGGCGGCACTTCGCCTCAAGGGGCTCGCCGCGAGCTTCGGCGCGGTGCGCCTCCTCGCGCTGGCGAACGAGGCGGCGGAGGGCCGGCCCGGCGATGCCGCAATGCTGCGCAAGCTGGGCAGGGCAGTCGATCGGCTCTGAGCCGCGTCAGCGCTTCCGGCTCAGTTCCCGCATCGCCTCGTCCAACCCGTCGAGCGTCAGCGGGTACATGCGATCGGTCATCAGTTCGCGGATCAGGCGAACCGACTGCGAATAGCCCCAATGCTGTTCGGGCACCGGATTGAGCCAGACCGCGGCCGGATAGGTATTGGTCAGCCGCTGCAACCACGCCGCGCCCGCTTCCTCGTTGAAATGTTCGACCGATCCGCCCGGATGCGTGATTTCATAGGGGCTCATCGACGCGTCGCCGACGAAGACCAGCTTATAGTCGTGGCCATATTTGTGGAGCACGTCCCACGTTGGCGTCCGTTCGCTGAAGCGGCGGCGATTGTCCTTCCACACCCCCTCATAGGGGCAGTTGTGGAAGTAGAAGAATTCGAGGTTCTTGAATTCGCTGGTCGCGGCCGAAAACAGCTCCTCGCAGACCTTGATGAACGGGTCCATCGATCCGCCCACGTCGAGGAAGAGCAGCAGCTTGACCGCATTGTGGCGCTCGGGACGCATCTGGATGTCGAGCCAGCCCTGTCGCGCGGTTCCCGCGACGGTGGCGTCCAGGTCCAGCTCGTCGGCGGCGCCCTCGCGCGCGAAGCGGCGCAGGCGGCGGAGCGCCACCTTGATGTTGCGCGTGCCCAGTTCGCGCGTGTTGTCGAGGTTCTTGAAGGCGCGCTGGTCCCACACCTTCACCGCGCGCTTGTGCCGGCTTTCGCCGCCGATCCGCACGCCTTCGGGATTATAGCCCGAGTTGCCGTAGGGCGAGGTGCCGCCGGTGCCGATCCATTTGTTGCCGCCCTGATGCCGGCCCTGTTGCTCCTCGAGGCGCTTCTTCAGCGTCTCCATGATCTCGTCCCACGAGCCGAGCGACTTGATCGCTTCCATCTCCTCCGGGCTGAGATATTTCTCCGCGATGGCCTTGAGCCATTCCTCGGGGATTTCGGCGGGCGCGACGCCATAGTCGCTGGCGATGCCGCGAAACACCTTCGCGAACACCTGGTCGAACCGGTCGAGCAGTCCCTCGTCCTTCACGAACGTGGCGCGCGCGAGGTAATAAAAGGCTTCGGGCGTCGCCTCGATCACATCACGGTCGAGCGCTTCGAGAAGCAGCAGATGCTCCTTCATGCTGGCGGAGATGCCGGCGGCGCGCAGTTCGTCGACGAAGGAAAAGAACATGGGGCCCCTTGTGCGCTTGTGGGCGGCCCGGGGCAACTATGGGATGGCTTGGTAGAGCTGCCAATGTGATCCCGACAGCCCTTCGGCTTCGCTCTCCGCGACCGTGGCGAAGCGCACACCGCAGCGTTGCGGCTGGGCGGGGAAGGGCTGGTTGCCGTCGCGGTCGATGAACAGGAAGCGCGCGGCCGGGCAGCGGGCTTCTTCGATGACGAGCGGATAGTCCGCCTGCAGTGCCGCGATCTCGAGCACGGCGAAGGCGCGATCGCGCTCGACTGCCACCGCCGTGCCGGCGGGAGCGCGGCGCTGCATCGCCTCGATGGCGAGGCTCGGATCGGCGCGGCGATTCTCGATGATCGAGCGGTCGGCGATCAGTGCCCCGGCCGTGATCGTCACCAGGCACGCGGCCGCGATCCAGTGCGCGGCGCCGCGCCGGGCGAACAACGTCCCGCCGCCCACGGCCGCGAGCATCAGCAAGCCGATGCCGCCGACGAGATGGTATCGCGGCATGCCCCCGTTTCCGAACTGAAGGACGAGCAGGCCCAGCGGCACTGCGACCGTCATCGTGACGAAGAGGATCACGTCGCTGGTCAGCGACTTGAAGCGAGTCGCCGCGAACACGGCCAGCGCGATCGCGACGGCAAGAGCCACGGGGCCGCCGACCGCATAGCGCAGCAGCATCGCCAGTCCCTCGGCCCATGCCGTGGGGCTGAATGTGTCGATGTTGCCGAACTGGAAGCCGTCTTGCGCGGCGCCGATCCCGAGAACCAGCGCGATCACTCCGAGCGCAGGGGCGAACAAGGCCAGCATCAGCGGAAGCCCCTGCTTCAATGCGCTGCGCCACGGCATGCGCAGCAGGAGCCCCGCGCCCGCTGCAACCGCGATCGCGGCGAGGCCGAAGATCATCGTGAGCTGTGCCAGCATGCCGAGCACTACGGCGATGGCGATGCCGCCGGCATGCAGCGGGCGCTCGCTGGGCGCATCGAGCCACTGCAGCACGATCAGCGTGACGAGCAGGAGCGCCAGCAGCATCGGCGCATAGCCGCGCGCCTCTGCGCCATAGGTCACCAGCATCGGCGACACGGCGAACAGCAGCGCCGCCAGCAGCGCCGGCCACGCGCCCTGGCGCCGGGCGATCATCGCGGCGACGAAAACGGCGGCGGTACCGGTGAGGATCGAGAGCGCGCGCTGCACGAGTGGCGGGGCATCGGCTCCGACCAGCTGCAACCACAGCGTGTTCAAATGATGATTGTTGTCGTGGTTGATGTTCAGGAAGACGCCGAGCGGCGTCCCGGTCGCATCCGCATACCAGGCGGACCAGGCCTCATCGAGCCAGAGCGCGCCCTGTCCGGCAGCGATCCGCAGCGCCAGCCCGAACGCTGCGAATGCTCCGATCGCCAGCCACAATCGCCGTTCGGCCGGGGTATGCAGTGCCGCCATCGGCGCCGCATAGCTCTGCATTCCACGTTCGGCTAGGCTTCGCGGCGGCTGAGGTGGACCAGCATGGCGAGCAGTGCCGCGGCGCCGCCGAGGCTGCCCAGCCAGAGCGCGATGCTCTGGCGCTCGGGCAGCGAAAGGATGTTCACTGCCAGCAGCCACGGGAAATAGACGCCCTGCCGTGCCGTCGTGGCGCCGATCGCGACGAAGGTGCCCGCGATCCCGAAGACGAGCGGCGGCACGAAGCTGCGAAATCGGAGCGCAACCCAAAGCTGCAGCATCGCCACGAGCATCGATGCGACCGCCATCTTGGCGAGCGTGAGTGCGAGCGCCGCGGGCTCTGCGCTGCCCGTCGCCTGTGGCTTCAGCTGCCCGAGGAGCCAGGTGGCGCCCAGCGCCTCCAGCCAAAGCAGTGCTGACATCGCGGCGATCAGCACCAGCATCACCAGCGCCTTGGCGAGGAACGCGTTGGGGCGTGCGCCAGCCAGCGTGAGAAGGTGGTTCCAGCTGCGCGGGCCGTGCTCCATCTGTGCCATCAGCACGCTCAGTGCCGTCACGGCGAGCGGCAGCATCACGAACGACCAGATCGCCGCGCAGCTGGCGCCGACCCGCGCGAGTTCGATCTCGGGGGCTTCGCTGTCGAGGCCGATCAGCAGGTTCAGGATCGCGACGCAGCTGGGCGCCGCCAGGCAGAGAAGCAGCGCGAGCGAACGGCGCAGCTTGAGGATTTCGACGATCAGATAGCGGTGCAGCATCATGGTCTCCTCACGCTGCCTGGGCAGCTTGCCGATGATAGATTTGCTCGAGCGAGTTGCGTCGTGCCGCAAGGTGCGAGAGCGATTGGCCGCGGCTGACGAGGAGCGCCGCGATCGCCTCCGGTGGAGCGCCGCGCACGAGCAGCGGGGCGTCGCCGTCCACACGTTCGAAAGCGAAGCCGGCCTCGCCGACGATCCGCTCGGCGGCGGCGAGATCGCCCGTGCGCACCTCGACTGCGCCGCCCGCCGCGGTCAGTTCGCCGAGCGGCGCTTCGACGAGCAGCTTTCCCTTGTGGAGCATGCCGACGTGGCTCGCCACCAGTTCGATCTCCGCGAGCAGATGGCTCGACACGATCAGCGTGACGTCGCCGATTTCCGGCAGCCGCCGGAGCAGCGTGCGCATGTCGCGGATACCATCGGGATCGAGCCCGTTCGAAGGCTCGTCGAGGATGAGCAGACGCGGATCGCCGAGCAGCGCGCGGGCGATCGCCAGCCGCTGGCGCATGCCGAGCGAATATCCCCCTGCGCGCCGCCGCGCCGCGCTGCGCAGGTCGACGATGTCGAGTACCCGGTCGATCTCGCGCGTCGGAAGGCCGAGCAGACGGCGCGTGAGATCGAGATTCTCGCGCCCGGTGAGATGGTCGTACAGCGAGGGCGTCTCGATCAACGAGCCGATGCGCAGCCGCGCCTGCGCCGGATCGTTGCCGAACAGGCGAATGCTGCCCGCGTCGGGACGCAGCAGGCCAAGCACCAGCTTGAGCGTCGTCGTCTTCCCCGCGCCGTTGGCGCCGAGAAAGCCGTAGATCGCGCGGCGCGGCACGGTGATCGAAACTGCGTCCACCGCCAGCGTCTCGCGGAAACGCTTGCTCAGTCGGTCGGTCTCAAGCGCAGGCACCATCGGTCGCGGCTCCTATGATTTAACTCTTGCTTAAAGCTGCTGTGGGTGCGAATTTAAGTCAAGATTAAATTCGCTGGAGCGTCTCAATGGCTGTTCACTCCCTCCGTCAGCGTGCGCGCATGCTGATGTGGCTCGTCACGGCGCCCTTCGCGCTGTTGCTCTTGCTCGCGCTGGTACAGCTCTGGGGAATGGTGCGCGCGCCCAGCTTCGCGCCCAGCCTGCTGCTGCTCTATCTCCCGATGTACGTTTATGTCTGGGCGATCTGGATGGTGCGTCAGGCGCTCAAGGCGCTGGCGGGCGGCGCGTTGTTCGACATGGTGGTGCCCCGGCTGCTGCTTCGCGTGGGGCTGGCGCTGTTCTTCGGAGCGCTGTTCAATGTGATCGGCACGCCGCTGCTCACGGGGCTTTTGTTGCGCCAGATGACGATCCTGGGATTCGACGGCGCGGCAGTGACGCTCGGTGTGATCGGCGCGACCCTCGTTCTCGTCGCCCAACTGCTGCGTCAGGCGGGGGAGATGCGCGTCGAACTCGACGAGATCATCTGATGCCGGTCACGGTGACGCTGGAGGCGATGCTCGCCGCGCGGGGAATGACCGGCAAGGAACTCGCCGAGCGGATCGGGATCAGCGAGACGCAGCTCTCGCTGTTCCGTTCGGGCAAGGTGCGCGGCATCCGCTTCGCCACGCTCGCCAAGATGTGCCTGGTGCTCGACTGCGAGCCGGGCGCACTGCTCGGCTATGTCGCCGACACGGCCGATCTCGATCTGCCTGGGGCGTAAGTGACGCAAAGGGGGGGGCTGGCAGGCGAAGCGGTGGCGCGACCCGCCGCTAGGCGATTCCGTCGACGACCGTGAACAGCTCCCTGCCGATCCCAGTGTTCGGCGCGGTGCGCTCGCGCTCGCGGTAGCGCACCGCCGCGCCTGGATAGGCTCCGACTGGCTCGCGCGTGATTTCAAGTCGATAGCGCAGCACGTGCAGCCCCAATGTTTCGGCTTCGGCCGGCGACACCAGACGGGCGTCGTTCATCCATCCCCCGGCGGGCATGACCGCGATTGCCGGAAACGCCTCCGGCGCCAGATCGACGGCGCTGCCGCTTTGCGCAAGCGCGCGCCACTGCTTCACCCAACGCGCGTCGTCCGTGTGATTGGGCAGACCGAAATGTGACTTTACCAGCTTGATCTGAGTCCAGGCCGGCGTGTACCCGCCGGGACGCGCCAACAGAAAGTAGAAGTCGCTTCCGCCGATCGGAACGCGGACGGCCTCGCCGGTCAGCGTGCAGCTGATCGCGCCCCAGCCGGAGCCGCCGAACCCGTGATTATAGGCTTGGATTCCATCCAGGCTGACGACGCTGAAGAAGGAGCGCGGGCCATCGGGCGTCATCACGGTCACGCTGTGCTTCAGGCGCAACTCCCCGCCTCTGCGCGACTGGTTGCAGCCCAAAAGGCCCAGAGTGAGCGCCAGGAGGGCGACGAGAGGGGGCAGCAGCTTCATGCTTCGCTTCGGCCTCTTCGCTTCCGCCTCTTCGGTTCGGCTCGCACATGCGTCGAGCACAGCCCGGAATAGATCGAAAGCGTTTCCAGTCGGTGACTGTCAACCAAGGGCTTAGCGTAGCGGCCCGACCGTCGCGCTCAGCCCTTGTTCTGCTGACGGCGGCTCATGAAGGCCAGCCGCTCGAACAGCATCAGATCCTGCTCGTTCTTGATCAGCGCGCCGTGAAGCGGCGGGATCGCCTTGGACGGATCCTGCGACTGGAGCACGTCGAGCGGCATGTCTTCGTGCAGCAGTAGCTTCAGCCAGTCGATCAGCTCGCTCGTTGAGGGCTTCTTCTTCAGGCCCGGCACGTCGCGGATGTCGTAGAAGACGTCCATCGCCTTCTTCACCAGCAGCTTCTGGATGCCCGGGAAATGGACGTCGACGATCGCCTGCATCGTCTCGCGATCGGGGAAGCGGATATAGTGGAAGAAGCAGCGACGCAGGAACGCGTCGGGCAGCTCCTTTTCGTTGTTCGACGTGATGACCACGATCGGGCGTTCGTGCGCGCGGACTGTCTCGCCGGTCTCATAGACGTGGAATTCCATCCGATCGAGTTCCTGCAACAAATCGTTCGGAAACTCGATGTCGGCCTTGTCGATCTCGTCGATCAGCAGCACCGGCACGCGCGGCGACGTGAACGCCTCCCACAGCTTGCCCTTGCGGATATAGTTGGAAATGTCGTGCACACGCTCGTCGCCGAGCTGTCCGTCGCGCAGCCGCGCAACCGCGTCATATTCGTACAGGCCCTGATGCGCCTTGGTTGTCGACTTGACGTTCCACTCGATCAGCGGGGCGTCGACGGCCTTGGCGATCTCATGGGCCAGCACGGTCTTGCCCGTTCCCGGCTCGCCTTTGACGAGCAGCGGGCGGCGGAGCGTGACGGCGGCGTTCACCGCGACCTTCAGATCCTCGGTCGCGACATAGCTCTGGGTGCCTTCGAAGCGCATGCGGTTCCTCTCGGATGTTCGAACCGCAGGTACGGGCGCGCGCCGCCGCGCGCAACCCGGGAGAGATGGCGGCGATGGCCGCCGCTAGGCGCGGCCGCGGGCTTCCATCCGCGCTTCAAGCAACTCCCAAAGCCCGCGATGCTGGGCGAACAGCTGCTCCGCACCGAACAGGATGGCGCGCTCGATGATCGTTTCGCCGCTCAGTTCGGCGACGACGCTTGCGGTCTCTTCGATCGGCGGCAGGCGGGTCTCTGGCATCTCGAGACCGAGCCGTTCGGCCGCGGAATTGAGCACTGCACGGATCGCGGTCCAATCGAGCACAAGGGCGAGCGCGGTTCCGGTGGCGCAGCCGGCACGATCCGATTGCGACAGCATCTCGACGGCATGACGCTGGTGCAGCGCGGCGTTGTCGCTCTCCGCCTGTCCGGGCGTGCTCGGCAGGGGGCCGGCGGCCGCGACGAGCTGGACGAGCAGGGCGCGCTCGGCGGCGAAGGCCTCCGCGGCCGCTTCCAGCCAGGCGCGCTCCACTGAGTCGCGAGCGTGCGGGAGCGCATGATCGATCACGCCGGGATGCCGGCCGTGCAGCAGGCAAAGATAATGGGCAGCGTCGGCAAGGTCGCGCAGCGGTTCCATGCTCTGCCGCAGCCGCCCGACATAAGGATGGCCGGCGCTCCCGTCGGATGCGGCGAGGGCATCGAGTGCTCCCCAAATGCCTCCCTGACGCGCGATCTGGACCGAATCGAACGGCATACGCCCCCTAACTCAAAGAGTGCCGCCGCCGAATTGTCGGGGCGCTCTCCACATGAAGCACAGGGATATACCGAAGCACGTAAATAGCTGGTTTACGGGTCGTTTACCACCCGCGAACCCGGTGTCCCAGCGCGGGACGCGGGCGCGCTCCGTCCTGTCTGGCGGTGTGCGTCGAGCATCGAGCGAGGCTCCGCTCCCCCGGAGAGGAAACGGGCGGCGATGCACGTGCGCCGTAGAAATGGGCGCGCAGCAAAAAGGGCGGGAGTATCCCGCCCTTCGCCTGTCCGCCAGGCCCCTCCCGCAAGCGGAGGGGAAGGTAGCTCACTGGTCCAGAAAGCTGCGCATCTTGCGGCTGCGGCTCGGGTGCTTGAGCTTGCGCAGCGCCTTCGCCTCGATCTGGCGGATACGCTCGCGCGTGACCGAGAATTGCTGGCCGACCTCCTCGAGCGTGTGGTCGGTGTTCATGCCGATGCCGAAGCGCATGCGCAGCACGCGCTCCTCGCGCGGAGTGAGGCTGGCGAGAACGCGAGTGACCGTTTCCTTGAGGTTCGCCTGGATCGCGGCATCCACCGGAATGATCGCGTTCTTGTCCTCGATGAAGTCGCCCAGATGGCTGTCTTCCTCGTCACCGATCGGTGTTTCGAGGGAGATCGGCTCCTTGGCGATCTTCATCACCTTGCGCACCTTCTCGAGCGGCATCGACAGGCGCTCGGCCATTTCCTCCGGCGTGGGTTCGCGCCCCTGCTCGTGGAGGAACTGGCGGCTGGTGCGGACCAGCTTGTTGATCGTTTCGATCATGTGCACCGGGATACGGATCGTGCGCGCCTGATCGGCGATCGAGCGGGTGATCGCCTGGCGAATCCACCATGTCGCATAGGTGCTGAACTTGTACCCGCGCCGATACTCGAACTTGTCGACCGCCTTCATCAGGCCGATGTTGCCTTCCTGGATGAGGTCGAGGAACTGCAGCCCGCGGTTGGTGTATTTCTTGGCGATCGAGATCACGAGGCGCAGGTTCGCCTCGACCATCTCCTTCTTGGCGATCCGCGCCTCGCGCTCACCCTTCTGCACCATGTTCACGATGCGGCGGAATTCGTCGAGGCTCATGCCGGTGGCCTGGGCGATCTCGGCGACCTCGGTGCGGATGCGATCGACGGCGGCACCTTCGTTCTCGGCGAAGGCCTTCCACTTCTTGTCGATTCCCGCGACCGAGCCGAGCCAGCTCTCGTCGAGCTCGCTGCCCATGTAGGAATCGAGAAAATCCTTGCGCTTCACCTTGTGGCGCTCGGCAAGGCGCAGCATCTGGCCGCCCAGCGCTGTAAGGCGCCGGTTGAAGCTGTAGAGCTGGTCGACGAGATATTCGATCTTGGCCTGGTGGAACTGCACGCTCTCCACTTCGGCGGTAAGATCCTCGCGCAGCTTCTGATATTTGCGTTCGTCGGCCGGAGTCAGTTCGCCGCCCGCCGCCATCGCGTCGATGCGTGCCTGCTGGACCTTCGAAAATTTCTTGTAGAGCGCCGTGATGTTCGCGAACCGCTCGAGCGCCTGCGGCTTGAGCTGTTCTTCCATCTGGGCGAGGCTGAGGGTGTTGTCTTCCTCCTCCTCGTCGGAAGGCCGGCGCGCGCGGCGCTCGGTCATCGAATCCTCGTCGTCGTCGGCGGATTCCTCCTCGACGTCCTCTTCCTCCTTGAACGAGGGGCCGGCGGTCTTTTCCGAAATCTCGTTGTCGTTCGAATCCTCGTCGTCGGACAGGCTTTCGGGTGCGGGATCCTTGGAGAGCATCGCATCGAGATCGAGGATCTCGCGCAGCTGCATCGATCCTTCGTTCAGCGCCTCGGACCAGCCGATGATCGCGTTGAAGGTGATCGGCGATTCGCACAGGCCGAGGATCATCGTGTCGCGGCCGGCCTCGATCCGCTTGGCGATGGCGATCTCGCCCTCGCGGCTGAGCAGCTCGACGGCGCCCATCTCGCGCAGGTACATGCGCACCGGATCGTCGGTACGATCGACGGTTTCCTTCTTCTTCGCCGCCTCGAACGCGGGCGCGGCGTCTTCCTGGCCGTCGCCGCCGTCGACTTCGTCGGGCGTGTCGTCCTCGGGCTGTTCATCCTCGCCGGCGTCTTCATTCTCGACGACGTTGATGCCCATGTCGTTGAGCGTCGACATCACGTCCTCGATCTGCTCGGAGGACATCTGGTCCTGCGGGAGCATCTCGTTGAGCTGGTCCACCGTGATGTAGCCGCGCTTCTTGGCGCGCGCGATCAGCTTCTTGATCGAACCTTCGTTCAGGTCGATCAGCGGCGCGTCGCTTGCCTCGTTCGTGTCGGCGACGTCCGCCATGTTCGCCTTCGCCATCAATAACCCTCGAAATTCGCTATCGCCGCGCCTCGGCCCTCAGCCGTCGGCACTGCCGCCATTATACTCGTCTTTGTCCGCCTGCAGCAGATTTGCAAGCCGCGCGTCCAGCTCGTGGCGCTGGGCCCGCAGCATCTGCTGCCGAGCATAGGTCTCTTCGTCCAAACGCTCGTTCATCGCCGCCGTTGCCTCGGCAAGCGCCGCTTCCACTGCAGGCCGTGCCACCATCACGGCGATCGCCTCGTCGAGATCGGCGCGCGCCCGCGCCTCGTCCGCCACATTGGCGCGGGTGAACGAGAAGGGGAGCGTGTCGGCTCGCAGCAGGTCGGCCGCCATCTGGTCGAAACCGGACTTCGCCAATATGGTGCGTAGCCGGTCGCTATCAAGCTGCCGGTCCTCGAGCGCCACATCGACGACGGCTTCG